>DASTYP010000064.1:0-45394 GCA_035764845.1 Candidatus Limnocylindria bacterium | reverse complement strand
ACGGCCTGCACGGGGACGTCGAGGATGGACGCGAGCTCGCCGGCGACGAGCGGCGGATCGTCGACCGCGATGTCAAGACGCACCAGGCGCACGGCCGAGCCGATGGGATGGACCTGCTCGGCGCGAACCTGCATCGCCTCGGGACCCCACTCCGCACCGGCGTAGGTGTGCTCGATCAGGAACGGCGAGGTCGGCGACAACGGCTCGGTAGGCGCGGCCGTCCACCACTCCACCACCTCGCCATCCGGCCGTTGGCGCGAGCCATGGGTCCGCGTCCCGAGCTCGGGACGAGACCGCAGGGTCGCCTCCAGGTCGTCGTCGAGGAGCGCGAAGGTCGCCAGCCCAGCGCCGTTCGTCTCCAGCATCTGGAGCGAGGCCGCGCCGACCGGGTTGGCGCGCGCGGCCGCCGGGTCCTCCACGCCGATGAGCTCGAGGTAGCTGCCATCGGCCAGGAAGGCGAGGCGGTTGACCGTGCCGGCACCCGGATGCTGCCCACCGCCGGTGCACGTCAGCCCGACCCGTGACTCGAGCTCGGCGGCAGCGGCGTCCGGATCGGTGACGGCGACGACCAGGTGGTCGATGCCCCGGATCATGTCGCCGATGCTACCAGCATCCGGTAGGCTCACCGGACCCATGCACCAGCCTGCCGAAGACCGGCCGACGCCGGGTTCCCACGACCGCAGCGCGCCCTCCGGCTCGCTCGAGACGAGCGCCGCGAACCTGTTCGACGCGATGCTGGCCGCGCGTGACGCGGAGGCACGAGGCGACAGCGCCCCGCTCCACGAGTTCTACCGAACGCTGATGAGCGGCACGCTGCTGTTGCCCGTTCCGCCGGGACACGGCGAGGAGGCGAAGGAGGCGCTCGCCGCCGCGGTCAACGACGACGAGCAGGTCGAGATCAGCGTGATGCTGGCGCGCGAGGGCGAGCAGCCGGTGAGCGTCGTCTTCGGCTCCTTCGCGGCACTGGCGGCGTGGGCGCCGGCCAACACCGGC
The DNA here is from genome assembly GCA_035764845.1 of Candidatus Limnocylindria bacterium. Classification (GTDB taxonomy): domain Bacteria; phylum Chloroflexota; class Limnocylindria; order QHBO01; family QHBO01; genus JACDBZ01. The sequence goes on along the minus strand of DASTYP010000064.1, from coordinate 44,401 downwards.
AACCTCCCGCTGCCCGCGCGGATCGCGATCGGCAACCTGGCGGCGGCCGGGCTGCCCGCCGTCATGGACCCAGCCGGGCCGGTCCCGTATCGCTTCGACGCCGAGGAGCTGGTCGCCCTGGCCGAGGGCCGCATCCCGGGCACCGACGACCCCCTCTTCGCTCCGACCGCCCGCGCGTCCATCCGGGTACGCCTTCCAGCCACCGATACCCGCGATCTCGAGCGCTCCCTGGCCGATGCGCTCCGCGGCGGCGCCGTAGACGCCGCCTACCTGGTCGAGACCGATGACGGATCGGGATCGGCGCGGCTGCTGTTGGGTCTGGTTGGCGAGCCCGGAACGACGGCCACCGTCGATGTGCCCGACGGCACCGATGTCGTCTGGCTGGAGGACCCGCTGCTGGCGCAGGTGCGGGCCGTCGCTGAGCCGTTCCACCGACGGGGGCGTGGCCGGTGAGCGGGCTGCTGCGCCTGGAACGCGATGGTGTACACGCGCGCGTCGTCCTGACCCGACCCGAGGTGCGCAACGCGTTCAACGCCGCGCTGATCGACGAACTGCGCACGACCTTCGAGGCGCTCGCGACCGAGCCGCCCGACCGGCTCCGGAGCGTGGTGCTGGCCGGTGAGGGCCGCTCGTTCTGTGCCGGCGCCGACATCGACTGGATGCGCTCCGCCATCGGCCTCTCCGTCGAGGACAACGAACGCGACGCCGCCGCGATGCAGGCGATGTTCGCCGTCATCGACGCGTGCCCGGTGCCGGTGATTGCCCGCGTCCAGGGCGCGGCCCTGGGTGGCGGGATGGGGCTGTGCGCCGTGAGCGACGTGGTGGTCGCGACGGCCGACACCACCTTCGGGTTCACGGAGACCCGGCTCGGCATCATTCCAGCGGTGATCAGCACGTTCGTGCTGCCGAAGATCGGCGAGTCACATGCCCGCGCGCTCTTCGCCACCGGACAGCGCTTCGACGCGGAACGCGGGCAGCGGATCGGTCTCGTCCACGAGGTCGTCCCCGACGAGGTGGCCCTCGACGAGCGCGTGACGGCACTGCAGACCGAGCTCGACGCCGCCGGCCCGGAGGCGGCGCGCGCGGCGAAGGCGCTCATCCGCGACCTGCGCGGTCGACCGGCGGATGAGGCGCGGGCCGAGACCGTGCGCCGCATCGCCCGGCAACGCACGTCCGCGGAGGGCCAGGAGGGCCTCACGGCCTTCGTCGAGAAGCGCCGGCCGCGCTGGTAGTGCGACAATCGCGACATGGCTGACGAGGAGCTGACGCCCAGCCAGGTCGCGCGCGAGCTCGGCGTGACGGCGCGAACGGTCCAGCGCTGGATCTCCAGCGGTCGACTCCCGGCGCGACAGGTCGGCGCGCGCGTTCGAGTGTCGCGTTCGTCGCTTTCTGCGGTCGGCACAGCGGGCCCCCCGGCGAGCACGACACCCATTCGCTCACTGCTCATCGCGAACCGAGGCGAGATCGCCGTGCGCATCGCGCGGACGGCGCACCGGCTGGGCATTCGGGTGATCGGCGTCCACGCCGCCGACGAGCGACCGGCGCATGGCGCCGACGAGAGCCACGAGATCGACTCGTACCTCGATGGCGAGGCGATCCTGGCTGTGGCGCGCAGGGCGGGCGCCGATGCCATCCACCCCGGCTACGGCTTCCTGGCCGAGAACGCCGCGTTCGCCGAATCGGTTGATCGCGCCGGCATCCGGTGGGTGGGGCCCCCCGCGACGGCCATCGCGGCGATGGGCGACAAGGCGGCCGCGAGACAGCGGGTCTCCGAGCACGGCGTGCCGACGATCCCCGGCTACGACGGCGAGGCGCAGGACGACACGACGCTCGCCGAGCAGGCCGACCGAATCGGCTACCCGCTGCTGGTGAAGCCGAGCGCGGGTGGCGGCGGCAAGGGCATGCGGGTGGTGCGCACCGCCGACGAGCTGTCGGAGGCGCTGGCGGCGGCGCGGCGCGAGGCGCATCGGTCCTTCGGTGACGACCGGCTGGTGCTGGAGCGCTACCTCGCCGGCTCGCGTCACGTCGAGGTGCAGGTCCTGTTCGACGCACATGGCAACGGTGTCCACCTGGGGGAGCGTGACTGCAGCACGCAGCGCCGCAACCAGAAGGTGGTGGAGGAGGCACCCGCCCCCGCCGTGGACGCGGCACGGCGGGAGCGGATGGGCACGGCGGCCGTCGCCGCCGCAGCGGCCGTCGGGTACGTCAGCGCCGGGACGGTCGAGATGCTGCTGGCCGACTCCGGCGAGTTCTTCTTCCTCGAGATGAACACCCGCCTCCAGGTGGAGCACCCGGTCACCGAGGAGGTCACCGGCCGCGACCTGGTCGCCGACCAGCTGCGGATCGCGCAGGGCGCCACGCTGGACGAGCTCGGGCTGTCCGCCCCGCCAACGCTGCGCGGCCACGCCATCGAGGCGCGCGTGTACGCCGAGGATCCCGAGGCCGGATTCCTCCCGGCCACGGGGCGGCTGGCCATGGTCCGATGGCCGGACGCGGTACGCGTCGACACCGGGGTGGCCGCCGAGGACGAGGTGACGGACCGCTACGACCCGATGCTGGCCAAGGTGATCGCCTGCGGACGCACCCGCGCCGAGGCGCTCGATCGGCTCATGGCCGCGCTGGATGAGACCACCATCCTGGGTGTGCGGACGAACGTGCGCTTCCTGCGCTGGCTGCTGCGCCAGGAGCCGATGCGCGCCGGCGAGATGCGGACCGATACGGTGGCCGGCATGGCCCTCCCGCACGCGCCGGTCCCCGGCGACGCGCACTGGCGGGCCGCGGCCCGGGTCCTCGACCACGCCGGGGGGCTCTGGTCCGGCGGTTGGCGCCTCAACGCGCCGCGCGTCCTGCGCCTGGCGCACGACGGGGAGGAGCGAACGGTCTCGCTCGACGCGAGCGGCGATCCGCCCTCCGCGGCTCGGGTCGGCGCCAGCGCCTTCGTGGACGTCGACGGGCAGTCGCTCGAGTTCCGGATCGCGCCACCCCCGACGATCGAGGAGGCGGTGCGGCACGCGGCGCGGGCATCCGGCGACGAGGGCGCCCTGCTCACGGCACCGATGCCGGGCCGGGTCATCGCCATCCGCGCCCGCGAGGGCGCATCGGTGCACGCGCGGGAGACCGTGGTGGTGATCGAGGCCATGAAGATGGAGCACGCCGTGGTCGCGGCCACGGACGGCACACTCACCCGTCTGATGGTTCGGGAAGGGCAGCAGGTGCAGCGCGGCGACCTGCTGGCCGAGGTGACGCCGGCCGGCGCGTACCATGGCGGCGATGCCTGACCGCGACGTCCGGATCTTCGAGGTCGGTCCGCGCGACGGCCTGCAGAACGAAGCCACGCCGATCCCGACCGACGCCAAGCTGCGCTTCATCGACCTGCTCGCCGATGCCGGCCTGCGCGAGATCGAGGCGACCAGCTTCGTCTCGCCGAAGGCCATCCCGCAGCTGGCGGACGCGGACGCGCTGATGGCGCGCCTCGACCGGCGCCCCGGCGTCCGCTACCCGGTGCTCGTCCCGAACGAGCGCGGCCTCGAGCGGGCCGAGGCGGCCGGGGTGGAGGCGGTCTGCGTCTTCACCGCCGCGTCGGAGCCGTTCGCGAAGGCGAACATCAACATGACGATCGCCGAGTCGATCGACGCGTTCCGGCCGGTCATCGACCGCGCCAAGGAGCGCGGCTGGTGGACGCGAGGTTACGTCAGCACCGCCTTCGGCTGCCCGTACCAGGGCCGGGTCGGCGAGGCCGCCGTCGTGGGCGTCGCGCAGCAGCTGCTGGACCTGGGCGTCGGGGAGCTCAGCATCGGCGACACCATCGGCGTGGCGGGTCCGGCGGACGTGCGTCGCGTGGTCGGTGCCCTGCTCAACGCCGGCATCAGTCCCGACCGCCTGGCCATGCACTTCCACGACACGCGCGGCACCGCGCTCGCGAACGTCGCCGTCGCCATGGACCTGGGTGTCCGCTGCTTCGACTCCTCGACCGGCGGGACCGGCGGCTGTCCGTACGCGCCCGGGGCGGCCGGCAACCTGGCCACCGAGGATCTCGTGTACCTGCTCGACCGCGAGGGATGCCGCCACAACGTCGACCTGGACGCGCTGCTGGTGGCAGCGCGCGAGATCAGCGACACGCTCGGCCGGCCCCTGGCCAGCAAGGTCGGCCAGGCCGGCGGCTGGCGCGTACCATAGGCGGCCGATGGACGCCGACGCCGCTCGGTCGGGAGAGACCGCCGCGCCCCGCCCGTTGATCCTGGACGTGGACACCGGGATCGACGACATGATCGCGCTGCTCATCGCGGCCACCAGCCCGGAGCTCAACCTGCGCGGCGTCACCTGCGTCGCCGGCAACGTCGAGATCCACCACGTGGCGCGCAACACCGGCAAGATCCTGCGTATGGTCGGGCGCGGTGACGTCCCGGTCAGCATCGGTGCGGCCCGGCCGCTGCAGCGTCGCCTGCGAACCGCGCCGGACACGCACGGCCCGACGGGCACCGGCTACGTCGAGCTGCGGGGCGAGGACCGGCAGCTTGGGACGACCGAGTACACCGCCATCCCGGCCAGCCGCTACCTCGGCGCGCACGTCGGCCGCCACCCCGGCGAGATGACCATCGTCGCGCTCGGGCCGCTGACGAACCTGGCGGCCGCGGTCCAGCACGGGGTCGACCTGGCGGGCTCGACCCGCGAGGTGATCTGGATGGGCGGCACGCTCGAGGAGCGCGGAAACACGACCGAGACGGGCGAGTGGAACGCGTGCGTGGATCCCGAGGCGGCCGAGGTGTGCCTGGCGGCCGGTGCCCTGCACCGCATCTTCCCGCTCGACGCGACGCAGGACGTCGTCTTCACCATGGACGACCTGCGCGCCCTGCCCGATACGCACCTGGCCGGCATCGTTCGCGACGCGGTGCGCTTCTACGTCGCCTTCCACCAGCGTGCCGACGGGATCGACGGCGCCTACCTGCACGACCCGGTCGTGCTGGTCGGCTCGCTGCTGCGGCCGGACCTGGTGACCGATTCGGTCAGTGAGCAGCTCGCCTGCGATACGAGCTCGGATCCGTACATCGCGGGCAGCCTGTATCGGTCCGAGGACGGACGGCGCCCGGTCGGCGTCGCGACCGCCATCGATGGAGAGGGGATGAAGGCCGAGCTGCTGGCGCGGTTGGCGCGCGCCGTCAGCGCTCCCTACAGCTAGGGGCACGCCCCGCACGGAGGAGGGTTCTCGCCATGCTCGTACGCTGGATCGCCGCGCTCGTGGCGTTCGTGGCGGTCATCCTGATCGGCGTCGTCACCGTCGGCAACTTCGACACCGGCATCGATCCGGGGAACTTCTTCGACACCGAGGGGTCCGATTCGTTCGCGTTCATCGGTGCCATCGCGCTGGTCGTCGCGTTCCTGGTCTACGCCGCCATCGAGTACGCCCAGACCGGGGGTTTCGGCTCGATCGCGCGGCAGTTCGACACGCGGACGATCGTGCTCATGCCCATCGCCATCGCCATCAACGTCATCCTGGGCGCCACCGTCGCGAACGCCCTGAAGATTCCCGTCTACCTCGACAGCATCGGCACCATCCTGGTCGGGGCCTTGGCCGGACCGGTCGCCGGCGCCTTCACCGGCTTTCTGACCAACATCCTGTGGACCTACGTCCTGCCACCGCCCTTCCAGAACGGTCCTGCGGCGGCCTTCGCCCTCGTCGCGGCGGTCATCGGCGTGCTCGCCGGCTTCGCCGGCCGAGCGGGCTGGCTGCGGCCACGGCCGAACCGATCCGGGACCGAGCTGCTGATCGGCGGACTGGTGGCGCTGGCCGTGGTCGTCGGACTCGCGGTCTACGCCTACACCCGCTTCTACGGCAGCACGTTCAACTTCTTCATCCCCGACGTGGAGGTCGAGCCGCTGTTCGTCGTCCTGGGCTGGCTGGTGGGCCTGATCTTCGTCGGCTTCGTCGTCGGCTTCGGTTACCTGCTGGTCGCGCGGCGCGACCTGGGCGTTGCCTACGTGGTGGTGGCCGGGATGGTCACCGGCGTCATCGCGGCGCTGATCAGCGCACCGATCAGCGCCAACGTCTTCAGCGGGGTCACCGGAGGCGGTACCGACTTCCTGGTCGCGGCGTTCCGGCAGGCCGGCTCGGACCTGCAGACGGCGACCTTCCAGCAGGGGCTGCTGTCGGACCCGGTCGACAAGCTGGTCACCTTCTTCGTCGTCTACCTGGTGCTCAACGCCATGGCGCGGCGCACGAAGGCCCGCTTCCCGCAGGGCGAGCAGCTCCTCGAGGCCGGAGACACCGGCGGGATCGAGGAGGGTGAGTGGCGGAGCGCAACGAGCTGACCGATCCGTCCCTCTCGAGCCGGGGCGTCCCCGACTTCCTCGGGCGTCCCGGCCCCAGCGCCTTCCACCGGCTCAACCCGCTCACCAAGGCGGTCCTCGCCACCGTCACGGCGGTGGCGGCCGTCGTCCTGGGCGGCCTGGTCGGACCGATCCTGCTCGTCACGGTCACCGTCCTCCTCCCCGGCCTGCTCGCCGGCGTCCTGGGTCGCCTGCTGAGGACGGCGCTGCTGCTGGCCCTGCCGATCGCGGTCTCCGCGTTCCTGGTCAACCTCTTCTTCTTCCCCGGCGGCACGACGGAGCTGCTGCGGATCGGCCCGGTCGTCGCCACGGCCGAGGGGCTGGCGTTCGCCCTCGAGATCCTGGTCCGCATCCTGGCCATCAGCGGCGCGGTGACGCTCTTCTACCTGACCACGCGGCCGGCGGACCTGGTGGTCGACCTCGAGCGGCGCGGCGTCAGCTCGCGGGTCGGGTTCGTCGCGAACGCATCGGTGCAGACGGTGCCGGCCATGGTGGAGCGAGCCGCCCAGATCACCGCGGCGCAGCGGGCGCGCGGCCTCGACACCGAGGGGTCGGTGTGGCGGCGGGTGCGCGGGATCGTGCCGATCGTCGGCCCGGTGATCCTCGGCGCGATCGCCGAGGTCGAGGAGCGCACCATGGCCCTGGAGGCGCGCGGCTTCACGCGGCCGGGGCGACGGACCCTGCTGTGGGCGCCGCCCGACACGGGATGGGAGCGCGCGGTTCGCTGGGCGCTCCTGTTCGCGCTGCTCGCGCTGATCATCGTCCGCGTGGCCGGGATCGCCTGATGGCCATCTCGCTGCGCGGCGTCGGCTATCGGTACGCTGGTGCCCAGCAGGCCGCCCTGCTGGACGTCGACCTCGACCTGCCCGACGGCGCGGTGGTCGGCGTGGCCGGGGCGTCCGAGTCGGGCAAGACGACGCTGTGCCTGGTCGTCAGCGGACTGGCGCCGCGGACGGTCGGCGGCCGGATCCGTGGCACGATCACCCTGGACAGCGAGGACGTTGACGCCTGGCCGATGCATCGGCTGGCGTCCCGCGTCGGCATCGGCTTCCAGAACCCGACGACGCAGCTGTCGCAGGTGGCCGGCACGGTCTTCGAGGAGGTCGCCTTCGGGCCGATGAACCTCGGGGTGCCGCGCGACGAGGTGGCGCAGCGCACCTGGGAGGCCCTCGCCGCCCTGCGGATCGATGGCCTGGCCGAGCGCGACCCGGCCCGGCTCTCCGGCGGACAGCAGCAGCTGGTGGCCATCGCCGGCCTGCTGGCGATGCGGCCCGAGCACCTGGTCCTGGACGAGCCCACGGCCCAGCTCGATCCGGCCGGGACGCAGCTCGTGGGCGACGCGATCCAGCGGCTGGCGGGGGACGGGGCGAGCATCCTGGTGGCCGAGCAGAAGACGGACCTGCTGGCCGCCGTGGCCGGTCGCGTCGTGGTGCTCGACGGCGGCCGGGTGGTGCTGGAGGGCGACGCCGACGCCGTCCTCTCCGACCCGCGCCTGGCCGAGCTGGGGGTCCCGGAGCCCTCGGCCGTGCGCCTGCGACGCGCGGTCGTGGACGCCGGCGTTGCGCCGGATCGGGTCGAGGCCGCCATCAGTGGCTGACCTCGTCGTCGAGCGCCTGGTCCACGTGTACGCGTCCAGCGGCGTTCGGGCCGTCGACGGCGTCGACCTGCGCATCGGTCCGGGCGAGCGCGTGGCCGTGGTCGGACAGAACGGCAGTGGCAAGACCACGCTGGTCCGCCACCTCAACGGCCTGCTGCGGCCGACCGAGGGGCGCGTGACGATCGATGGGCGGGACGCCGCAACGCTCACCGTCGCCCAGCTGGCCCGCCACGTCGGGCTCGTCTTCCAGGATCCGGACCGCCAGGTGTTCGCCGGCACCGTGCACGAGGAAGTCGCCTTCGGGCCGCGCAACCTCGGGCTGCGGGGGGCGGCGCTGCACGCGGCCGTGGAGGAGGCCGTGGTCGCCTCCGGCCTCACCGGTGACGAGCGGACGAACCCTTACGATCTCGGACAGTCACGGCGGAAGCTGCTGGCGCTCGCATCGGTCCTGGCCATGCGTACCGAGGTGCTGGTGCTGGACGAGCCGACGACCGGCCAGGACCGCCGGGGCGTGGACCGCGTGCGGGAGGTGATCCACGCGGCCGCCGCCGCCGGACGCACCGTCCTCGCCATCAGCCACGACATGGCGTTCGTGGCGGAGACCTTCGAGCGGGTGGTGGTGATGCGTTCGGGACGCATCGTCCTGGACGGGGCTCCGTCGGAGGCGTTCGCGGCTGCCGCCTGGGAGGCGCTGCGTTCGACGTACCTCGAGCCACCGCTGGCGGCGGTCGTCGGAGAGAGGCTGGGCGTCGGCTCGACGCCGACGGATGCCGCGCTGGTGGAGGCGCTGGCGACGCGCGAGGCGTCCGCCGGTCAGTAGCCCGGAGGCGGCGGCAGCGGGTTCCCGTGGGCGTCCAGGCGCTCGTCCGGGGGCAGGTCGTCGCGATGCCGACGGCCGCCGGACGGCCCGGGCATCGGCAGGGCCATCACGGAGTGCGGCACCTCGTCCAGCCGGTCGGTGATGCCGCGCAGGCCAAGGCGACGGAGTGCCGGCGCGAATCGGTCCGCGACATCCGTGTTGCGCAGCAGCCCGAACAGCAGCGACGAGTGCGCGCGGTTCAGCAGCTCGAGGCCCCGTGCGGCATCGACGGGGTTGACCTGGTTGAGGCCGAGCTGCCCCTCGAGCATGTCGAGCGCGCGGTTGGCCTCCTTGCGCGTCGCATCGGTCAGGTGCGGGCTGCGGTTCACCAGGATGCGCGTGCGGTAGAGTGCGCTCCGCACGCGGCTGTCGCGATCGAGGTGAGCCTGGGTCATGGAGCGAATACTACGCGCTCACGCCGGGTGGGAGGACGAGGTCGCCGAAGCCCTCCGGCTCGTCGCCAGGCCGATCCCCCTCGACGAGCGGCTCCTGCCGCGCACCCTCGACGGCCAGACCACCAGGCGCCGATACGACCGCAGCGGCTTCCCGCCCGCGCGACCGGCCGCGACCCTGCTGGCGCTGTACCCCGATGAGGATGGCGACCTGGTCGTGCCGCTGACCATCCGCCGATCCGAGCTGCGCGCGCACGCCGGCGAGGTCTCGCTGCCCGGCGGCGCGATCGACGCCGCCGATGCCTCCGCCGAGGCGGCCGCGCTGCGCGAGGCGTGGGAGGAGGTCGGCCTCGAACCCTCGCTGGTGCGGGTGCTCGGGCGGCTGGATCCGGTCTGGATCCCGGTCAGCAACTACGAGCTGGAGCCCTTCGTCGGGGCCGTGGCGCGGCGGCCGCCGCTCGTCCCGCATGATGCCGAGGTGGCGGCGATCGTCGAGCTGCCGCTTCGCGCGCTCTTCGACCCCGCGGTGCTCGCCGACGCGGAGTTCGACGCCCGGGGCGTCACGGTCCGCGCCGGTGCGTACCGCCACGGCGAGCTGGTGGTGTGGGGCGCCACGGCCCTCACGCTCGGCATGTTCGCCCACGTGCTGGAGGCCGCGGCGGGCACTCCCTAGCGGCGCGTCTGGACCGTCGTCTTGAGCGAGCCGAGGAGCTCGAGCAGCGCCTGGTGCTGGGCGGCCGGGGCGGCCACCACGCTGGTCCGCGGGCCACGCACCTTCGGGTTCCACCACGCACCGCCGTCGATCGAGGTCACGACCGCTCCCGACCGCTCGGCGATGAGCCCCGCCGCGGCCACGTCCCAGGGGGAGAGGCCGCCGTTCTGGACGAAGGCATCGAACCGGCCGTTGGCGACGTAGGCCAGCGACAGTGCCGCGCTGCCCATGCGCCGATGGATCCGGATGCGCGGCGCGATCCGCCGTTCCCGGGCGAGCCCACCGCGGCCGATGACGGCCAGGCTGACCACGTAGTCGGTGAGGGTCTCCTTGGTGGAGGCCTCGATCGGGTCCCCGTCCAGGAGCGCCGGACCATCGGCGGTCGCCGTGTACAGGTCGCCGCGCGCGGGGTCGAAGATGACGCCGACTGCCGGGCGGTCGTCCACCACCAGGCCGATGCTGACGCAGTAGTACGGGATGCCGTTGGCGTAGTTCACGGTCCCGTCCAGCGGGTCGATGACCCAGCAGCGGCCGTTGTGCGTCCCGTCGTCACGCAGCGCCCCGCTGTGCTCGCCGGACTCCTCGGCCAGGATCGCGTCGCCCGGATGCTCGCGCTTGATGGCGTCGATCACCAGGTGCTCCGACGCGTAGTCGGCGTTCGTGACCACATCGCGCTTGCTCTTGTAGTCGATGCGCTCGAGCCGCTCGTAGTGATCGGTCAGCACCGCCCCGGCGCGGCGCGCGAGATCGGTGGCGAAGGCGAGGTCGTCGGCCCAGCGGGTCATGCGCTCAGGGTAGCCGGAGCCCACGGACCGTGACGGTCACCTCGCCGTCCGGCCGCCCGGAGAAGCCGAACAGGACGTCCAGCTCGGATCCGGACGGAAGGTAGTCCAAGGTCAGCTCGGCCTCCTCCTCCGATCCACCGACCGAAGCGCGAGCCACCAGCTGCACGGCCTCACCCGCCTGGTCCCCGTCGTTCCGGATGGTCGCCGGAACCAGCCAGCCGGTCTCCGCCTGGTACGCCTCGGCCATTCGCACCTCCGCCACCGGCATCGGCGGTCGGCCCTCGTCGCGGATGCCGTCGACCACCAGGAAGCCGACGACGGTCACGATGGCGACGACGCTGATGGCCAGTGCGACCCACTCGAGCCAGTTCTGGCGCATCGGTTCAGGTGGCTCCCGCGCTGCTGGCGGAGCCGCTGCCGACGAGCAGGCGGCCCGCGGCGGCGCCGAAGGCGGCCACGAAGCCGAGCATCACCGTCTGCCCCACGATGGCCGACCACGACGCGCCGTCCGTGCGGCCGAACGACCACAGCAGCAGCAGGCTGACCGCCAGGCTGACCGCGTACGCCGCGACCGTTTCGGTCAACGGATGGTCGAGGATGCTGTCACCGCCCTCCGGGGAGCGGCCGCCGCGGAAGTCCGCGTAGAACACGATCGCCAGCGTCATGGCGATGCTGGCGGCCACCACCAGGAGCAGCAGCCACCACTCCGCCTCGACGCCGAGGAGCATCGGCTCCTCCGTCGGCGCGATGTTCAGGGCAAACAGCAGCGCAGCCCCGGCACCCACGAAAAGTCGAGCGAAGGCGCCCAGCTGCCCGCCGCCGTCGGTCGCGCTGCTCCCCTGGTCCTCCTCGTCCTCGCCGTCCCCGCCGGCCAGTTGCGCGCCCGCGAGCGAGACCCCGAAGGCGACCGGGATCACCTGCAGCGCGATCTTCCCGACCGCGTCGCGCAGGCCCGTGTCGGGGTCGATGCGCCCCAGCAGCAGCAGCGCCAGCGCCGACACCACCGCCGCGATGCCCATGGTGTGCACCGAGTCGACCAGGAGCTCGCCCCAGGTTCGCTCGTGCCGGAAGCCGCTCAGCGCGCTGTAGCCGATGACCACCAGGAAGGCGATCAGCAGCAGCACGACGAGCTTCCACGAGCTGAGCAGGAAGGAGTGGAACCACATCTCCATGGTGAAGAGCAGCGGCAGGCCGATGATCAGCCCGCCACCCACGGCACGCAGCAGCTGCCGGGCCGTCTGCCCGACGTCCTCGCGGTCGCGCGATCGCTTGCTCGCCTTCCCCATGCGAGGGCGCCGGATGCAAGTCACACGCCACCGCGCCCGTGGGCCTCGGCGAGTAGGATCACGCCATGCCACAGATCCACCTCCGCGCCGAGGAGGGCGACTACGCGCCGCTGGTCCTCCTGCCCGGCGATCCGAACCGCGCACGCCGCATCTCGGAGCGCTTCGACGACGGCTCGGCGCGCCAGGTGAACGATCACCGCGGCCTGCTGGGCTTCACCGGGACGTACCGCGGCACGCCGGTCAGCGTGCAGACCAGCGGCATGGGCACGCCCAGCATCTCGATCGTCGTGGAGGAGCTCCTGCGCCTGGGCGCGCGGCGCCTGATCCGCGTCGGCACCTGCGGAGGGATCGCCACCGGACTGAAGACGGGGGATCTGGTCATCGCCACCGGCGCCTGCCCCGTCGACGGCGCCACGCGAACGTACCTGCACGGTGAGGCCTACGCGCCGGTGGCCGACTTCGAGCTCACCCGCGCACTGGTCGACGCGGCGGGCACCGACGGCGTGCCTGCCCGAACGGGCCTCGTCGCATCGGTCGATGTCTTCTACAACCCGGACGACGACTACGCCAGGCGCTGGCGGGAGCGTGGCGTGCTGGCCTTCGAGATGGAGGCCTCGGCGCTGTTCTTCCTGGCCGCGCGCTCCGGGGCGCAGGCCGCGTGCGCGCTGACGGTCAGCGACGTGCTGTCCGAGGAGGTCACGACCGAGGAGTCGTACCTGCCGCTGGAGGAGCTCGACCGCGCCATCGACCGCATGATCGGCGTCGCGCTCAACGCGGGGACCTTCGGCGGGAGGTGAGCCAGGTGGACCCCGTCCTCCTCCTGGTCCAAACGCTTCACATCCTCGCGGGCGCCGTCTGGCTCGGTGGTTCGGTGTTCATGAACGTCGTCGTCCTCCCCGCGCTGTTGGCGCTGCCAGCCGTCGAGCAACGGGCATCGGCGCGTCGCGTCATCTTCGGGCCGGAGCGGATGATGATCGGCGCAGCGTTGCTCGCTGCGGTCCTCGGCATCGTCCGTGGCACGGCGTACGGGCCGATCGACTCGGTCGACTCGCTGACCACGCCGTACGGGATCGCCTGGTCGGCGGCCATCGCCATCACCGTCATGGTGTTCGCAGTCGGCGGTACCGTGACGAGCCGGACGGCGCGCGCACTGCTGGACGACGACCGGTACTGGACCTCTGGTCCGCGTGGGGATGGCAGTGAGGCGCGCGCGCCACTCGTGACTCGGCTCCGGCTGGCGTTCCGCCTGGAGCTGATCGGCATCCTCGCCGTGTTCACGCTCATGCCGCTCCTGCGCTTCCTCTGAGGCGGCATCGGTCCTGCGGTATCCTCGACCCATGACCGATACGCTCACGCGCGGAGCCGCCAACCAGGCCGGCGCGATCGTCAACCCGAACGCTGCCGCCGAGGCGCAGGATTTCCTGCCGCTGAAGGGCATCGACCACATCGAGTTCTGGGTCGGCAACGCCCGGCAGGCCGCGCACTACTACCGGACGCTGTGGGGCTTCACCCCGGTGGCCTACGCGGGTCTGGAGACGGGCGTCCGGGATCGGTCCAGCTACGTCATGGTCCAGAACGACATCCGCTTCGTGTTCACCGCGCCGCTGTCCCCCGATGGCGAGATCGCGGAGCACGTGGCGAAGCACGGTGACGGAGTGAAGGACATCGCCTTCGCCGTCGACGACGTCACGTCGGCGTGGGAGGAGACGACGAAGCGCGGCGCGGTCTCGGCGCTCGAGCCCACCGAGCTCGAGGGCCAGAAGGGCAGGCTGCGCAAGTCGGCCATCCACACCTACGGCGAGGTGATCCACTCGTTCGTCGATCGGTCCGACTACCACGGCACCTTCGCGCCGGGCTACCACAGGGTGAAGGCGCCTCCGCCCGCCGCGACCGGGCAGAGCCTGCTCGAGGTCGACCACTGCGTCGGCAACGTCGAGCTGGGCGACATGAATCGGTTCGTTGACTTCTACAAGGACGTCCTGGGGTTCGCGCAGCTCATCCATTACGACGACAAGGTGATCCACACCGAGTACTCGGCGCTGATGAGCAAGGTCATGCAGAACGGGAACGGCCGGATCAAGTTCCCGATCAACGAGCCGGCGACCGGCAAGAAGAAGAGCCAGATCCAGGAGTTCCTCGACTACTACCTGGACGCCGGCACGCAGCACATCGCCCTCCGGACCGAGGACATCGTGGGGACCGTGCGCGCGCTGCGCGAGCGCGGCGTCGAGTTCCTTGGGATGCCCCACGCCTACTACGAGCAGCTGCCCGACCGCGTCGGCGATGTCGGTGTGCCGATGGACGTGCTCGAGGAGCTCGGCATCGAGGCCGATCGCGACGAGGAGGGCTACCTGCTCCAGATCTTCACGCGCCCCGTGCAGGATCGGCCCACGTTCTTCTTCGAGATCATCGAGCGCCACGGGTCGCGTGGCTTCGGCGTCGGCAACTTCAAGGCGCTCTTCGAGGCGATCGAGATCGAGCAGGCCCGCCGGGGCAACCTCTGACGGAGCGGACCCGAGGCGCGGCTGCGTAGCATCGGTTCGGCCATTGGCCGCGCGTCCGCAACCTCCTGCTCTTCGCGATCGTGGCGATCGCGGTGATCGGCATCCTGGTCTGGACCTTCCGGGCCGAGCTGGCCCCGTTCTTCGGCGTGAACCTGGATGCGGGGAGCGGCGGCCGCGTCGAGCTCACCCTACCCGAGGGCTTCAGCGCGTCGGTCTTCGCCGAGGGCCTCGACAACCCTCGCTTCATCGAGGTCGGGCCCGACGGCACGCTCTTCGTCGCCGAGCGCGGGGCTGACCGGGTGGTGGCGCTGCCGGACGCGAACGGCGACGGCCGCGCCGACGAGGTCGTGGAGGTCGGCATGGGCTATGGCCGCGCGCAGGACCTCGCCTTCACGGACGACGGCCGGCTGCTCGTCGCCGGCGAGTCGACCATCTGGGAGGTCACGCTCGACGAATCGCGCGAGGCGGACCGTCGACCACTGGTGGACGGCCTGCCGACCGGCGGCTTCCACTCCACGAAATCCCTCGCGGTACTGCCTGACGGTCGCGTCCTGGTCTCGATCGGCTCCTCCTGCAACGTGTGCGACGAGGAGGACGAGCGTCGCGCCAGCGTGCAGGTCCTGGAGGACGGCCAGCTGCGGCCGTTCGTCATCGGCCTCCGCAATGCGGTCGGACTGTGGGTGGATCCGGCGACCGGACAGCCATGGGCAACGAACATGGGCCGCGACCTGTTGGGTGACGACCGGCCGCCCGAGACGCTGTACCGCCTGATCGAAGGCACCGATGCTGGCTGGCCGCGCTGCCACGCCGGCACCCTGCGCGACCCCGAGTTCGGGACCGACGTGACCGCCTGCGACGGGGTCCTCCAGCCGGCGCTGACCCTGCCCGCCCACGTCGCGCCCCTCGGGCTGGTCGAGTGGCAGGACCACCTGGTCATCGCGCTGCACGGCTCGTGGAACTCATCGGTCAAGGTCGGGTACGCGCTGTGGTGGCTGCCGTGGGATGACGGTCCGGCCGGAGATGTCGCGCCACTCGCGACGGGGTTCCTGCCCGATGGGGCGGAGGACGCGCTGGGCCGCCCGGTCGGCCTGGCGGTCGGCGCCGACGGCGGCCTGTACGTCAGCGATGACAAGGCGGGCTTCGTGTACCGCATCACTGCGCCGTAGACGGCGGGGCAGGGCGCCGTCGCGCATGGGCTAGCATCGGGCGTCCATGGGCTCCAGAGCAACGCGCGCAGACCGGCTTCCCTCGCAGGCGGACGACTTCCCCGGCTGGTATGCCGAGGTCGTCCGGCAGGCGGAGCTGGCCGAGCACGGGCCGGCGAAGGGGTCGATGATCATCAAGCCCCACGGCTACGCCGTCTGGGAGCTCACCCAGCGCGCCCTCGACGACCGCTTCAAAGCCACCGGCCACAAGAACGTCTACTTCCCGCTCCTCATCCCGATGGGCCTGCTCGATCGCGAGGCCGACCACGTGGAGGGCTTCGCTCCCCAGGTGGCCGTGGTCACGCGTGGGGGCGGGCAGGAGCTGGAGGAGCCGCTGGCCATCCGACCGACGTCGGAGTCGATCATCTGGTCGACCTACAAGCGCTGGATCCAGAGCTACCGCGACCTGCCCCTGCTCTACAACCAGTGGGGCAACGTGGTGCGCTGGGAGATGCGCACGCGGCTGTTCCTGCGGACCAGCGAGTTCCTGTGGCAGGAGGGCCACACCGCTCACGCGTCGGCCGCGGAGGCGACCGAGGAGGCCCTCCGCATGCTGGAGGTCTACCGCGAGGTCAGCGAGGACGTGCTCGGCATCCCGGTGATCAAGGGTCGCAAGTCGCCCGGGGAGCGATTCCCCGGCGCGGTCGAGACCTACTGCATCGAGGGACTGATGCGCGATGCGAAGGCGCTCCAGTGCGGCACCTCGCACTTCCTCGGGCAGAACTTCGCCAAGGCCTACGACGTGACCTTCCTCAACGCCGATGGCGTGCAGGAGCACGCCTGGGCCACGTCCTGGGGCTTCAGCACGCGCATGGTCGGCGGCACGATCATGGCCAACGGGGATGACGCCGGGCTTCGGCTGCCACCCTCGGTCGCCCCGGTCCAGGTCGTCATCGTGCCCATCTACCGCTCCGACCAGGAGCGTTCGGCCGTCCTCTCCGTCGCCGATGCGCTGCGCGCCGACCTCGCCGGCCGCGGCCTGCGCGTCCGGCTCGACGATCGGGACCAGCACCGTCCCGGGTTCAAGTTCGCCGAGTGGGAGCTCAAGGGGGTGCCCCTGCGCGTCGAGCTCGGGCCGCGGGACGTGGCCGCGAACCGGGCGGTCGTCGCTTCCCGAGTCTCCGGCGCGAAAGAGGAGGTCGGCCTGGGCGTCCTCGCGGCCGACATGGCCGAGCGGCTGGCATCGGTGCAGCGCGAGCTCTTCGCCGATGCGCTGGCCTTCCGCGAGGCGAACACCCACGAGATCACGTCGTTCGGCGACTTCGCCGCGGGCGTCGAGGAGCAGGGTGGCTTCTGGGTCGGCGCCTGGTGCGGCGACGCGGCGTGCGAGGCGGAGGTCAGCGCCAAGACCAAGGCGACGATCCGCTTCCTGCCGCTGGAGCCACGCCATCCTGGCGCCGCCTGCGTGCACTGCGGTGCGCCGGGAGCCGAGCTGGCCACATGGGCCAGGGCGTACTGATGGGCGAGCCGCACATCGTCAGCGTCGAGGAGATCCGGGAGGCCGCCGAGCGCATCCGTGGTGTGGCCACCCGTACGCCGCTGCTGCGCTGGGACGACACGACCTGGCTGAAGCCGGAGTCCCTGCAGCCGATCGGCGCCTTCAAGATGCGCGGCGCGTACAACAAGATCGCCTCCCTGTCGGACGAGGAGCGGGGCCGCGGTGTCGTGACCTACTCGTCCGGCAACCATGCGCAGGCGGTCGCCCGGGCCGCGCGGCTGCTCGGGACGCACGCGGTGATCTGCATGCCCCGCGAGGCGCCCGCGGTGAAGATCGAGGGCGTCCGGCGCGACGGCGCCGAGATCCAGTTCACCGGCATGGATTCCGCGGAGCGGCACGCCCTGGCGCTCCAGCTGGTCGAGGAGCGCGGGCTCGTGATGGTCGAGCCGTACGACGACGCGGCGATCATCGCCGGGCAGGGAACGTGCGGCCTGGAGATCGTCGAGGATCTGCCCGAGGTGACGAGCGTGCTCGTGCCTGTCTCCGGCGGCGGTCTGTCCGCAGGCGTGGCGACCGCCGTCAAGGCGCTGGCGCCGTCCGCCCGGGTGGTCGGCGTGGAGCCTGAGTTCGCCGCCGACGCCATGGAGTCCCTCGAATCCGGCCGCCTGGTGGCGTGGACTGCCGAGCAGACCGGCCGGACCATGGCCGACGGCCTGCGCACCAACTCGCTGGGGCGGCTCCCGTTCGAGCACCTGCGCCGCTTCCTGGACGGGATCGTCACCGTGAGCGAAGACGAGATCGCCGATGCGGTCCGCCAGCTGGCGCGCCGCGCGCGCCTCGTGGTCGAGCCCTCCGGCGCCGCCTCGATGGCGGCGCACCTGAACGACCGGCTGCCCCGAACCGATGACGACGTCGCCCGCGTGATCGTCATCAGTGGCGGAAACGTGGACCCGGACCTGTACCTGCGCCTGCTGTCCGGGGGTTAGCTCCCGTCGCGCTCGCTGGATCGGTCAGGTGACGCGTGAGCGGCCTTTCCGGTGCCGGATGACCGGCGCGTCGGTCACTGGCGCGCACGACATGCACCGGACGGTGCGGTGCACGCTCCCGGCTGACCGATGCAGCGGCCGAACCGCACGCCGAACGGCCCTCCCGTGCAGAACGGCTGATGCATCGGCCGCCCCACGAGAGACCGCCGACTCAGCCGCCGCGCAGGATCTCCAGCGCGCGGTCCAGCTGCGGATCGGCGGCCGAGGTCGCATCGGGCGGACCTTCGACCACGAGGTCAGGCTGCACGCCGTCCGGCGCCACCGAGTTGTGGTCCGGCGTGAACCATCGGTCGGTGGTGATGCGCAGGCCGCCGCCATTGGGCAGGTCGTTCCAGATCTGGACCGTGTTCTTGCCGAAGGTCGGCTCGCCGACGATGGTGGCGCGGCCCGTCTCCTGCAGCGCGGCCGACACGATCTCGGAGGCCGAGGCCGATCCTGCGTCGACGAGCACGACCACCGGGATGTCGGAGGACTGCGCCACGCCGGATTCCGCCCGCCACTCGCGGACGTTGCCGTCGGACTCGACGGTGAAGAGCAGCTCGCCCTCGGGGACGAACTGGGACGCGACGCCCTGGGCTGCCACGATGTACCCGCCCGGGTTCCCGCGCAGATCGAGGACGAACGAGGTGGCGCCGTCGTCCAGCAACGACTGCATCGCCTCGCGCACCAGGTCGGTCGAGCGGTCCGTGAACGAGCTGAGCCGCACGTACCCGACGCCACCGTCGAGCAGCTCGGAGCTGACCTCGTGCAGGTCGATGACCCCGCGGGTGATCGTGACGTCGAACGTGTCCTCGCCGCGCTGGATGGTCAGCGTCACGTCGGTGCCCTCCTCGCCGCGCACCACGTACACGAGTGAGCTCAGCGTCTCCCCGACCGTCGTCTGGCCGTCGACCTCCAGGATCCGATCCCCCGGCTGCAGGCCCGCGGCCTCCGCGGGCGATCCGTCGATCGGCGCGACGATCACCACGGCGCACGTCTCGGTGATGACGGTGCAGGCGGCCAGGTCGTCGGGGTTGGCCGTGTTCTCCATCCCGACCTCGGCACCGATGCCACTGAACTCGCCGGACAGGTCCTGCAGCGCCTCCCCGTACTGGCCGGGGGTCAGGTAGCCGGAGTACGGGTCGCCCAGGCCGTACTCGACCATGCCGCGGATGGCCCCGTCGATCAGCTCCTCGTCGGTGATCTGCTCCTCGTCGACGTACTCCTCCCGGATCTGGCCGTACGCGTCGCACAGGGCGGCCCACGCCTCGGTCGGCTCGGCGCAGGTGACCGTCTCGACCGCGACGTCGGGCTTCGGCGAGGACGATGGGACGCCGGCATCCGAGGAGACGGCACCGCTGGACGAGGGCGAAGCGGCGGCCGCACCCTCTCCCGACCCACCGACCGCGAGGCCGGCGACGAAGGTCAGCGCCCCGAAGAGGAGCAGGACGGCGAGAAGGACGGCGGCAGCGGCGGCAGGCGGCCGGCGCGGGGAGGTGGTCAGCATCGGTTGATCCTGTGCGTGGCGATTCAGCGGGTGCGCATTCTCGCCCGAAACGGACCGATGCGCTTCGCGCGCTAGCGGCGGACGGCGCGCAGGCCCAGGAAGATCGGGATCTCGGCGTTGGCGCGCGCGTCGCCGCGGGCGGCCTTGCCCGGACGGCGATCCGGCGGCAGGTCCGGCAGCTCGAGCATCGCATCCGTGGCAAATCCGAAATCGGCCAGGGCGTTGACGTAGCGGCTGATCGGTCGGTGGAAGCTGCGGGTCGGGAGGCCGCCACCCAGCGACTTCATCGGCACCGCCAGCTCGGTCAGGTAGCCGTCGATGCGCCGGTAGGTCAGCTTCCGGCCCTCGTCGTATCCCCAGCCGGAGTGCCGCGCCTGCCGGAACGCCGGGTGCGTCATCAGCAGCACCACGCGGGCGGCCGGTCGCAGCGCCCAGTCGAGGCCGCGCATGACGTCGTCGAGCGGGTCCATGTCCTGGATGGAAAGAAGGAACGTCGCGGCGTCGCACGCGTGTGGCTCCAGGCCGCTCACCGCCGGCAGTCGCCGAGCATCCCCGACCAGGAACCTGGCGTCGCGCAGCCTCGCGTGCCGTCGCTTGGCGGCGGCGATCAGCTTCGCCGATGCGTCCACCACGGTCACCCGAGCGCCGGCCTCGACGAGGTAGGGCGCCAGCACGCCCTGGCCACCGCCGACATCGAGGATGTGCTCACCCGGCTGCGGCTGCAGCAGGTCCAGGGTGGCCGGGATGGCGAGCTCGCGGTGGTAGGTGGAGCCCGCGTCGCCCACCCACCCGTCGTACCAGGTCGCCACGCGCTCCCAGCTCGTCTCGCGCGGGGCGCCCGCCCTCGGCTCTCGTCGCTGCCTCACGCGACGAGTATGGCGCGTGAGGTTCCGCTCCACCGCGGCGTATATACCGATATACCTTTCGGACCGCAGGAGCTCGGCGCATGGCAGAATGGCGACCGATGGCCGCCTCGAGCCTCGCCGAATCCGCACGGTCCGCCCTCGACCGACACGCCTGGCGCGAGGCGTACGACCTGCTGGCCGAGGCCGACCGCGCCGGCAGCCTGGACGCGCAGGAGCTGGAGCTGCTGGCGGAGGCGGCGTGGTGGCTCGGCATGCTGCCGACCGCGATCGAGGTCCGGGAGCGCGCGTACGCCGCGGCCATCAAGGGCGGCGAGACCGAGACGGCGGTGCTCGTCGCCGTCTGGCTGGCCCGTGACCACCTGTTCCGCAACGCGCTCTCGGTCGCGAGCGCCTGGCTCAGCCGCGCGGACCGGCTCCTGGAGGGCGTCCCAGAGAATCCGGGGCACGGCTGGGTCGCGGCCACGCGCGGCTTCCACGACGCGCTGGCCGGAGCGCCGGAGCGCACGCTGGAGGAGGCCACCAGGGCCCAGGAGATCGCCGCCCGATTCGGTGACCGCAACCTCGAGGCGCTGGCCATGAGCGAGCGGGGCGCGGCGCTGGTCGCGCTCGGCCGCCTCGAGGAAGGGCTGGCCCTGGTGGACGAGGCCACGGTGGCGGCGGTGGGTGGCGAGCTCGACCCGGCGACCGCCGGGGGCATCTGCTGCACCACCATCGAGTCCTGCGCGACGATCGGCGAGTGGGGGCGCGCGGTCGAGTGGACCGAGGCGCAGGACCGCTGGTGCCGCCGCGAGGGGATCAGCGGCTACCCCGGCATGTGCCGCCTCTTTCGAGCCGAGATCAAGCGGCTGCGCGGGTCGTGGCTGGAGGCCGAGGCCGAGGCCCGACGCGCGTCCGACGAGATGATGGGCTACATCCCCACCGCCGTCGGCGGCGCGCTGTACCAGATCGCCGAGATCCGGCTCGCCCGCGGTGACCTGCCGGCAGCCGAGGAGGCGCTGCAGCGGATCCACGCGCTGGGCACCGATCCGGAGCCGGCCCTCTCGCTCCTGCGCTTGGCGCAGGGCAACGCCGCCGCGGCGGCCGCCGGCATCCGCCGCGCCCTCGACGAGCCGACCCGAACGCCGGCGTGGCGAGGTCCACCGGGGAGCGACGTGTACCGCATGCCCCTGCTCGCGGCGCAGGTGGAAATCGCCCTCGAGGCCAGGGACGTGCGGACGGCCCGCGCCGCGGCGGACGAGATGACCGCCACCGCCGGCCGCTACGGGACGCTCCAGCTGCGGGCCACCGCGCTGGCGGCCACCGGCGCCGTCGAGGTGGCGGAGGGCGCGACGGCGAACGGGACCCGCACGCTGCGCTCCGCGGTGCAGGCCTGGCTCGAGTTCGGCTCGCCGTACGAGGCGGCGCGCGCCCGGCTTCGGCTGGCCGAGGCGTACGCGGCCGCCGGACAGCCCGACGACGCCCTGGCCGAGGCCGAGAGCGCCCGAGCGACGTTCGAGGAGATGGGGGCCACTCCCGGGCTGCGCCGCACCGAGGCGCTGATCGCCGCACTGCCGGCGGAGGCGCGCGGCGCAGGCGCCACCTCATCGTCCGCGCGCCGCGACGTGCGCGCCTTCGTCTTCACGGACATCGTGGACTCGACCCGCCTGGCCGAGCTCCTGGGCGACGAGGCGTGGACGCGCCTCCTTCGACGCCACGACGAGACCCTGCGCGCGGTCGTCGCGGCGCATGGCGGCACCGAGATCAAGGCCACCGGCGACGGCTTCTTCCTGGCCTTCGAGGATCCGCGCGCCGCCATCGACGCGGCCGTGGAGATCCAGCGCCGGCTGGTCGAGCAGCGCGCCACCCACGGCTTCGCGCCGGAGGTCCGCATCGGCGTGCACCAGGCCGAGGCGACGCGCAGCGGGCTGGACTACATCGGCGTGGGGGTGAACCAGGCCGCCCGGATCGGCGCGGCTGCGGCCGGGGGCGAGATCCTGGCCAGCGCCGGTACCGTCGCGGCGGCGGGGCGGCCGGTGCCGGAGGCCGAGCGCCGAACGATCGAGCTGAAGGGCATCGAGCAGCCGGTGGAGGTCGTCTCGATCGCCTGGCGCTGAGCCGGCGACCGAGCGGAGGCGTCAGCGCCAGCCCAGCTCGGGGGCCACGAACTTCAGGATCGACTCGATGGCGTGGGCGTTGTAGTCGACGCCCAGCTGGTTCGGCACCGTGAGCAGGAGCGTATCGGCCGCCTGGATGGCCGTGTCCTCGCGCAGCTGGTCGACCAGCGCCTGCGGCTCGGCGGCGTACGAGCGCCCGAAGACGGCCCGTGTCTTCTCATCGATCTGCCCGATCTGGTCGTGCTCCTGCTGGCCCCGACCGAAGTAGGCGCGATCCCGGTCGTCGACGATCGCGAAGATGCTGCGGCTGACCGATACGCGCGGCTCGCGCTGGTGGCCGGCCTCCTTCCAGGCCTCACGGAAGGCGTCGATCTGCCGGCGCTGCTGCACGTGCAGCGGCTCGCCGCTCTCGTCGAAGACCAGGGTCGAGCTCATCAGGTTCATGCCGAGCTGCGCGGTCCAGACCGCCGTGGAGGTCGAGCCGGCGCCCCACCAGATCCGGTCGCGCAGCCCCGGCGCGTGCGGCTCCAGGCGCAGCAGGCCGGGCGGATTCGGGAACATCGGCCGCGGGTTGGGTTGGGCGAAGCCCTCGCCGTCCAGCAGCTTCAGGAAGAGCTCCGCGTGGCGTCGCGCCATGTCGGCATCGGTCTCGCCCTCGCCCGGGACGTACCCGAAGTGCCGGTAGCCATCGATCACCTGCTCCGGTGAGCCGCGGCTGATGCCGAGCTGGAGCCGTCCGCCGGCGATGAGGTCGGCCGCGCCGGCGTCCTCGACCATGTAGAACGGGTTTTCGTAGCGCATGTCGATGACGCCGGTTCCGATCTCGATCCGGCTCGTACGGGCGCCGACCGCCGCCAGCAGCGGGAACGGCGATGCCAGCTGGCGCGCGAAGTGGTGGACCCGGAAGTACGCGCCGTCCGCGCCCAGCTCCTCGGCCGCGACGGCCAGCTCGATCGACTGGATGAGGGCGTCCGAGCCCGAGCGCACCTGGGAGTAGGGCGAGTCCGACCAGTGACCGAAGGAGAGGAAGCCGATGCGCTTCACCGAACGTTGCTCCGCTGCGTGCTGGGCACAGTATCGGTCAAGCGTCGAAGACGACCACGGCCGGGCGCCGGCGCGTGCCTATGAGCACCAGCGCGGCCACCGCGGCGACCGCCACCCCGGCAACGCCGATGGTCGCGAAGGCCCAGCCGAAGCCCGCCGCGTCGGCGATGGCGCCACCGAGCGCCGGGCCGAGTCCGAGCCCTGCCGACAGCGCGGTGCCGTACCCGCCCAGGCCCGTGGCCCGCACCTCCGGTCGGGCGACCTCGCTGATGGTCACCTGCACCAGCATCAGCGTGAAGGCGAGCATGACGATTCCGGCCACGAGCACCACGAGGATGAGCACGACGTTGCCCTGGAGGCCCAGGAGACCGATGACGACGCCGTAGCCCGCCGCCGTCAGCGCCGCCACGATGGGCGGGATCGGCAGGCGATCGATCGTCCGCCCCAACGGCACCCGGGACGCGCCGTTCGCGACCGACTGGCTGGCCATGAGCAGGCCGACCGTCCCGGCCGTGAGGCCGATGCCGGTGCCGAACAGCGGGAACAGGCCCGAGACCGCGCCCCACGGCAACCCGATGGCCAGCGCCGCGACCCAGGAGCCGACGATCGCGCGCTGCCGCGCGACCTCGGCCACCATGCCGGGGAGACGCGTGAGCCGCACGCGCTGCGGGACGACCGCGGGCACGAAGAACGGCGCGACCACCGCGATGGCGCCCAGGAGACCGGCCACGACGTAGGTCGGAGCCGGACCGGCGAGGTCCCACAGCACCCCGCCGACGGCCGGGCCCGACGCGACGCCGGTATGCGTGAACAGGGTCAGCCACCCGAAGGCGCTGCCGCGCGTCCTCGGCTCGGCGCTGGCAGCGATGTAGGCGCTGGTCGACGGCAGGAAGAGCGACGCGCTGACGCCCGACAGCACCGCCCACGCGTACAGCGGCAGGATGCTGCCGGTCACGACGGCCAGCACCGGGACCACGTTCACCAGCGCGTTGCCGGCCGTGGCGATGAACAGGACGCGGCGCGTCCCCCAGGCATCGATCACCGCGCCGAAGGGGAGCTGGAGGAACGCCTGCAGCCCGAACCGGATGGCGGCCAGCACCCCGGCCTCGGCCAGCGAGCCGCCCAGCAGCACGACGTTCAGCGGCACGGCGATGGACGTGGCCCAGCCGCCGAGCATGAAGGTGAAGGTCGCCAGGTACGCCGGCCACAGCGCCGGGCGTGGGGTCGAGCCGGTCACCCGTCCCGCAGCGCGCCGAGGAACGCGACCGCGTTGCGACCGATGGCGTCGACCGCGTAGCCGCCCTCCTGGAGCACCACCGCCGGCATCCCGAGGTCCGCGATGCGCGCACCCATCCGGGCGTAGTCGTCGGTCCGCAGCGCGAACGAGCTGATCGGGTCGGTCTCGTAGGTGTCGAAGCCCAGCGACACGACCAGCGGCGCATCCGCGTCGAAGGCCCGGATGGTGGCGAGCGCCTCGTCGAGGGTGGCGAGGTACGCGTGGCCATCGGTACCGGGCGGGAGCGGAAAGTTGCGGGTCGCGCCCTCGCCGTCGCCCGCGCCGCGCTCCGTCGCGAAGCCCGAGTAGTACGGGTAGCTGACCCGCGGATCGCCGTGGAGGCTGACGTACAGGACGTCGCCGCGCTCCCAGAACAGCTGCTGCGTGCCGTTGCCGTGGTGGAAGTCCACGTCCAGGATCGCCACGCGCTCCGCGCCACGGTCGCGCATCGACTGGGCCGCGATGGCGGCGTTGTTGAAGAAGCAGTAGCCGCCGATGAGGTTCCGGCCGGCGTGATGGCCCGGCGGGCGGCACAGGCCGTAGGCCAGCCGCGCCCCGCCCTCGAGCACCCGATCGACCGCGGTCAGGGCCACGTCCACCGCGTCCCGGGCGGCCGCCGCCGTCCCCGCGACGATGGGGGTCGCGGTGTCGAAGCAGTAGGCCCCCAGGCGCAGGTGCCGCTGGGCCGGCAGCTGCTCCAGCGTCATCGAGCCGCGGTACGCGGCCAGCAGGAAGGTATCGGGAAGGAGGCTGCGCGCCGGGTCGTGGCCGTCGGCGACCGCATCGGTCCAGGCGCTCTCGACCAGGTCGATCAGCTCGAGCTCGTGGACCGCCGCAATGGCATCGGGACCGTGCTCCTCCGGCGGCTCCAGGGCGTAATCGCCGGTCTCGAGAAGGGCGGCGAGGATGGTCTCGGCACGGGCGGGCGACTCCCAGCACGGGATCTCGCGACCGGCGAACAGCTCGACCAGGCCGTCGTGGGCGCGGTGCGCCTCGGAGAAGATCAGCGGGGTGGGCGGTGGCATCGGCGCAGCGAACGATACGGTTGCCGCGTTGAACGTGCAGGCCCTTCGCGGACGTATCCTCCGACGATGAGCGATCCACACGCCGGAGCCCGCCTCTGGGCGGCGCTGCGGACCTCGGTCGAGCGCGCGGTGGTCGGGGCCGACGAGCCGCTGCGGCTGCTGACGGTCACGCTCCTGGCGGAGGGCCACGCGCTGCTGGAGGACGTCCCCGGCGTGGGCAAGACCCTCCTGGCCCGGGCCTTCGCGCGCTCCCTGGGGTTGAGCTTCGGCCGCGTGCAGGGCACGCCGGACCTGCTGCCGACCGACGTCACGGGCAGCAGCGTCCTGGCCGACGGCGCGTTCCGCTTCATCCCGGGGCCGATCTTCACCAACGTCCTGCTGGTCGACGAGATCAACCGCGCCACCCCGCGCACCCAGTCGGCGCTGCTCGAGGCCATGCAGGAGGGGCAGGTCAGCGTCGACGGCGAGACGCGGCCGCTGCCTGCCCCCTTCCTGGTGCTGGCGACACAGAACCCGGTCGAGCTGGAGGGGACCTTCGCGCTGCCGGAGGCGCAGCTCGACCGATTCCTGGTGCGCATCGCGGTCGGCTACCCCGAGGAGGACCAGGAGCGCGCCATCGCGCGCCGATACCGGGAGGCCGCCGAGCCACTGGAGGCGATCGGTCCGGTGGCCGACGTCGCGGAGCTCCCCACGCTGCGCGCCACCGTTCGCAGCATCCGCGTCAGCGACGAGGTCGAGCGCTACGTCGTGCGCCTGGTGCGAGCCACGCGCGACCATGCCGACCTGCGGCTGGGTGCCAGCCCGCGCGCGTCGGTGGCGCTGTATCGGGCGGCCCAGGCGGCCGCCTTCCTGGAGGGACGCGACTACGTCCTCCCCGACGACGTGACGGCGCTGGTCGAGCCGGTGCTCACCCATCGGCTGCTGGTCGACCTCGACCGGGAGCTGCGCGGCGCGACCGCAGCCGCCGCCGTGCGCGAGATCCTGGAAAGCGTGCCCGTCGGCGTCGGCGCCGAGGCGGGCTGAGGCCGTCGCATGGCGGCCGGCTGGACCCTGTTCGGCCTCGGGCTGATCGTCATCGGCGCGGCGATCGGTGCTCCGGGGCTCGCCCTGGTTGGCGGTTTGACGCTCCTCTCGCGCTGGCTGATCACGCTGTGGTCGCGCTTCGGCCTCGAATCCATCGCCTTCGACCGCCGACTCGCGACCGACCGAGCGGTATGGGGCGACCAGGTGCCGATGGAGCTGGAGGTCTGGAACCGCAAGCTGCTGCCGGTGCCCCTGCTGACCGCCGACGACCACGTGACCGATACGCTTCGCGTCGCGGGCCACACGCTCGGGCCCAGCGAGCGGCCCGGGCGCGGCACGCTGCGCAACGCCTGGTCGCTGCTGTGGTTCGAGCGCGTCGTGCGGCGCCTGACCATCGACGCGCGTCGCCGCGGCGTCTTCGTGCTCGGTCCGGTGCGGCTGACGGTGAGCGACCTGTTCGACCGCGGGACGCGGAGCGACGAGCGGGAGCTGCCGGCCGAGCTCCTGGTCCGCCCCCGGAGCGTGCCCGTTCGCAGCATGGAACGAGCGATGGCGCCGCTGGGCAGCCACCGGGTGCCGGCCAGCCTGTTCACCGACCCCGCGCGCTTCGCCGGCGTGCGCCCGTACCAGCGCGGCGACCCGATGCGCCGGATCCACTGGCGCGCGACCGCCCGAACCCGAGCGCCGGTCTCCCGGCGCTACGAGCCGGTGCGCGAGCGCCAGGTGCTGCTGGCCGTCGACCTCCAGACCGTGCCCGGCGCGTACTGGCTGATGCTGTTCGACGACGAGCAGGTGGAGGCGCTGTGCGTCGCCGTCTCCTCGCTCGCGCGCCGGATCCTGCGCGACGGCGCCGCCTGCGGCCTGCTGCTGGGGACGCAGCTCGCCGGCGGACGGCGCTGGGCGTACGTCCCACCGACGGCCGCACCCGGACAGCTGGGACGGATCGACGACGTCCTCGCCCGCGTCCAGCCGATCGTGTCGCTGCCGTTCGAGACGCTGCTGGACGCGGTGCCGCGCCTCTTCGTGCCGGGCGGCTCCGTGGTGGTGCTCAGCGCCCGCGACCCGGCGCCGTACCTGGACCCGATGCGGCGGCTGCGCGGCTCGGGCTACACGGTCGACCACGTCGCGCTCGGGCCCGAGCGGGAGGCCGCACGGGGCACCGCGCGCGCCGCCGGCCTGCGCGCCCGTACGGGAAGCCTGGACCCCGGATGGAGGGATGCGCATGCGCTGGTCCTCGCTGACTGACCGCCTGCTGGGCTGGCTGCTGCCCGTCCTCGCCGTCGTCGCGGAGGGAGCGTTCCTGGGCGTGGTGTACGTCGCCATCGAGACGACCCTGGACGCGCGGGCTCCGCTCCTCGGCACCCTGGAGCTCTCGGTGGCCGCCGGCATCACGGCCCTCGCGGCCCAGCGCCGCTGGGTGCAGCCGGACGAGGAGCCGACCAGCTTCGTGCTGCTGTTGCTGGGGCTGGGGATCGTCGGCTGGCTGTGGTCGTCGGAGGCGCGCGACCTGCTGCTTGCCGGGAACCCGATCGACGCGCTGCTCCACCACCCCGGCGGCTGGCTGATGCTCGTCGCCGGGATGCGCGGCGTCGGGCGCGCCGAGCTCACGGATGATCGGGCACTGACACGGCTGGTCCTCGTCGGTCTCCCCGCGCTGGCCGCGCCGTGGGCGTTCGGCCAGTTCTCCAGCCCGGCGCTGCGCCCCGTCTTCACCGATGCCGCCTTCGTGTCCAGCCTCACCTTCCTGACGGCGGGCTTCACCGCCGCCGGCCTGGCTCGGCTCCAGGAGATCGGCCGCCAGACCGGTGTGGACTGGCGCCGCGACCGATCATGGCTCGGCACCGTGCTGGCGGTGCTGGCGCTGGTGGTCGGTATCGGCCTGCCCGCGGCCTGGCTGCTCGACCTCCCCGCCGATGCGGTCGCGCGCGGCATCCTCGAGCCGGTCCTCGGCATCCTCGGCTACATCCTCGTCACGTTCGCCGCCATCGCCGCCCTCATCGCCTCGATCCTGGCCCGGGGCATCCGCTCGTTCGGGTTCGAGCTGCCGCCGCCGATGACCCCCGACCAGATCGCGCGCCTCCAGGAGGTGCCCAAGTTCACCGTCGAGCAGCTGCGCGGGCCCATCGTCATCGTCATCGTGGTGTGGGGGCTGCTGATCGTGCTGGGCGTGGTCCTGCTCCGCGTCTGGATGCGCGCCCGGGCGCGCCGCGGGGGCGGCAGTGCAAACGAGGAGCGATCGATCCGCATCCCGCCGGGCCTCTTCCGCCTGCCGCGCGTCGGTCGCGCGCAACCGGCCCGACCGGCGGCGCCGGTGATTGCGCGAGACGCCGTCACCGCGTACCTCGCCGCGCTGGAGGCGATTCGCGAGCAGCGGCCAACGGCGGCGCGCCAGCCGAACGAGACACCGCGGGCCCACGCGCGCCGCGCGAGCCTGGGGCCGGAGCTGGCGGCGCTCCAGGCCGACTACGCCCTCGCCCGCTACGCCGACCGACCCATCACCGCGGCCGAGCATCGGCGCGCCATCGGTCGCTGGCGACGGCTGCGGGATCGCCTCCGGCCGGGCTGACGGCCTCGCCGCCCTACACTGGCGGCGATGAAGATCGCTCACGTTCGCTCCCGCCACGCCCCAGCCGGCGCCGCGTGGCGCCTGGCCGCGGCCCTCGATGCCGAGGGAGCGCGCTGGCACGACCTCGAGGAGGCCCGTCGCTCACTGGTCGCCGCGGATCCGCGCCGCGCCCACAACAGCGTCCTCTTCCGGCAGCCGGTCACCACGCTGGACGAGCACCTCGCGCGCGGCCTGCGGGTCGACGCGCTGGCCGACCTGCTCGACGCCGAGCCGGAGGAGCCGATGGACGCCGCCGATCTCGCCTTCGGCCCGCCGATCCTGGAGCCGCCGACCTTCCGCGACTTCTACGCCTTCGAGCAGCACGTCGGGACGATGTGGAAGCGGCGCGACATGGAGATTCCGGAGGCGTGGTACCGCCTCCCGATCTTCTACTTCAGCAACATCAGCGAGATGCGCGGCCCGGGTGAGCCGGTGTGGGCGCCGCGGGGCAGCAGCGAGCTGGACTACGAGCTCGAGGTCGCCGCGCTGGTCGACACGCCGGTTCGCGACCTCGAGGCGTCGCGCGGCGAGGAGGCGATCGGGGGCTACACCATCCTCAACGACTGGTCGGCGCGCGACCTCCAGCGCGAGGAGACGACCGTGCGGCTCGGCCCGGCCAAGGGCAAGGATTTCGCCTCCACCATCGGTCCGTGGCTGGTCACACCCGACGAGCTGGCGGATGCCCGCCGCGAGACCGGATACGAGCTCACGATGACCGCATCCGTCAACGGCGAGGAGCTCTCGCGTGGCACGTGGTCCAGCGCCCACTTCAGCTTCGGGCAGATGATCGAGCGCGCGTCGGCCGACGTGCGGCTGCGTCCGGGCGACCTCATCGGCTCCGGGACCGTCGGGTTCGGCTGCCTGCTCGAGGTCCGCGACCAGAAGCTGAAGCGCTACCTGCAGCCGGGTGACGTCGTGACTCTCGCCATCGAGCGGCTGGGTGAGCAGACGACGACCGTGGTGGAGCGCCCCGGGCGATGAGCGCGAGCGTCGACAACCTCCTGGCGCGCATGGCGGATGCCGAACGACGGCTCGTCGAGCATGCGGATGCGCCGATCCCCGCCGGCCTGACCGACCCCGATCCCGGCGGCGAGGAGCGCTGGGAGGCGGGCCAGGTGTGGGCGCACCTGGCCGAGTTTCCCGACTACTGGCTGGCCCAGGCCGAGCGCGTGATCGGCGGTGCGAGTGATTCGCCGGTCCCGTTCGGGCGCACCAAGGCCGATGCGGATCGCATCGCGGCCATCGAGCGCGACCGCCATACCGACCCGGCGGCGCTGCTGGCGCGCGTTCGGGAGTCGCTGGCGCGCGTGACCGATGCGGCGCGCGGCTGGCCGCCCGAGGCCTGGCGCCGGGTCGGCGTTCACCCCACGCTCGGCGAGATGACCGTCGAACGGCTGGTCGAGCACTTCATCGCCGCGCACCTCGAGGAGCACGCGGACCAGCTGGACGGCCTCGCCCGCTAGTCGGCGGCTCGCTCTTCGGTCGTCGCAGCGGCCGCCGTCGCTCGGCTCTCGACCAGGCGGAGCACGCGTCGCACCAGCCGGTCGAGCGAGTCGAGGTCGTACGAGCCGCGGTAGCGGACCTCGTTGATGAAGAAGCTCGGCGTCCCGGCCACGCCGGCCTCCTCGGCGGAGTTCACGTCCTGCGCGACGCGGCCGGCATGGCGACCGTCGTGCAGGTCCGCCTCGAACGCGGCCACGTCCAGGCCCAGCCGTTCGGCGTGGCCGCGCAGCGACACCGGGTCGAGCGCATCCTGGTGTTCGAACAGCGCGTCGTGCATCTCCCAGTACCGCCCCTGGGCACCGGCCGCTTCCGCGGCCTGCGCCGCGAGTGCCGCGTTGGGGTGGACGTCGGTCAGCGGCAGGTGCCGCCAGACGAATCGGAGGCGCCCCTCGAATCGGGCGAGCAGCTCGCGGATCACGGGCGCGACCCTGCCGCAGTGCGGGCACTCGTAGTCGCCGTACTCGACCAGGGTGACGGGAGCGTCGAGCGGTCCGCGCACGTGATCTCGGACGGGGTCGACCGCATCGGTCAGGTCCGAGAGCGGTCGGGAGGTCATGGCCTCCGCGCGCGACAGCAGCTCGCGAGGCAGCAGGGCCACGGCGTGGAACATGCCGACGCTGAGGACGGCTGCCACGCTCGACGCGAGGAGGATGCCCAGCTTGGCCTCGTCCAGCGTCTCGCCGGTGTAGCTCAGCTCGGCGATCAGGAGCGACATCGTGAAGCCGATGCCCGCGACCGACGAGGCGGCCACCAGCGACGGCCAGCCGACGGCGAGCGCCTGGCCACCGAGCCAGCGGCGGGTGGCCAGCCACGAGCCGATGGGGATGCCGACCGACTTGCCGGCCACCAGGCCGAGCACGATGGCGAGAACGAGCGGCGAGCCGAGGACGCGGCCGAGGATGTCGCCGCCGAGATCCACCCCGGCGTTCGCCAGCGCGAAGATCGGCACGACCACGAAGCTGCTGACCGGGTGGAGGCCGTGTTGCAGTCGCTCGTTGGGGGAGAGGGACGTCCGGATTCGGCGCGCCGCCTCCAGGGCCAGTTCCGGCGTCGGTCGCTGGCGGAAGAGGCGTGTCACGCCGGTCGCCTCCTCGAGGCTCGTCCGCCTCGGTGGGTAGGCGCTGGTGAGCAGGCCGATCGCCACGCCGGCGACGGTGGGGTGCACGCCCGACTGCAGGGTCGCGAGCCAGATGGCCACCGACAGGAGCACGTACACGTCGCTCCGCATCACGCCCACGCGGCGCAGCACGGCCATCAGGACCAGCAGCGCGGCGGCGATCCCCAGGGCGAGGAGCTCGACGTTGGTGCTGTAGAAGAGCGCGATGACGACCACGGCCGCCACGTCGTCCACGATGACCAGCGTCAGCAGGAAGGTCCGCAACCGGAACGAGCTGCGGCGGCCGACCAGGGCCAGCACCCCGACCGCGAAGGCCGTGTCGGTGGCCATGACCATCGCCCAGCCCCGCGCGGCGTCGCCGTCCGGCGCCAGGAAGAGGAAGATCGCGACCGGCAGCAACATCCCGCCGAGCGCCGCGAGGACCGGGACGGCGACCCGCCGGCGCTCGCGGAACTCGCCCATGTCGAACTCGCGCCGCACCTCCAGCCCGATGAGCAGGAAGAAGATGACCATCAGGCCGTCGTTGACCCAGTGGCCGAGGTCGTAGCGCAGGGACCAGTCGCCGATGGTCAGACCGACCTCGGTCGCCCACAGGGCGTGGTACGCGTCGCGCCACGGCGAGTTGGCCCAGGCCAGCGCGACCACCGTCGCGGCCAGCAGCACGACCGCGCCGCCCGCCTCGGTCTGCAGGAAGCTGCGGAGTGCCGCCAGGCGCGGCGCGGCGGCCGCGGTCTCGCCGTGATAGCGGGTCCCGCGACCGCCGGTCTCCTTCATGCCTCGGAGCGCTCCGTCACACCGAGGCGGCGCTCCAGCGCTTCAGCTCCGCGTCGAGGTCGAGTGGCATGACCACGGCCTGCTCGGCGAATCGGCCCCAGGCCTCCTGCGGCACGCGCCACATGACCTCGAACTCGATGCCATCGGGATCGCGTCCGTACAGCGACTTGCTGACCCCGTGGTCCGAGGCGCCGGTCAGGGCACCCAGCTCTCGCAGCGTTCCGGCCATCTCCGCCAGGCTCTCGATGGTGTCGACCTCCCAGGCCAGATGGTACAGACCGGTGCTGCCGCTGGACGGCCGTCCCGCCGAGCCGCCGACCTCGAAGAGCCCGAGGTCGTGGTGGTTGTCGCCGGCCGCCGCGCGCAGGAACGCTGCGCGCATGCCGCTCGGCCGGTCGACCTCGACGAACCCGAAGGCCCTGCGGTAGAAGTCCGCGGCCGCGTCCAGATCGCGGACGAAGAGGACGGCGTGGTTGAGTCGGGTGACGGCCATCGTCAGCGCTCGAGCTTCCAGGCCGAGGTCCAGGACCAGCCGTTGGCCGCGTTGAGGCCGATGTTGACGTACGCCATGCCCTCGAGCGTTCGCGCGGCGCTCAGTGGCCCGACGTCGAGCGGCGTGAAGCCGAGCGACTCAGCCAGGCCGATGACCTGCCGCTTCGCCTCGCCGTCGTCGCCGGCGACGTAGGCGTCGACCTCGGGCGATGGCGACGCCTGGTTGGCCGCGAAGATGGTGTTGAACGCCTTGACCACGCGTGCGTCCGGCAGCAGCTTCTGGAACTCCTCGGCCGCCGACGTCCCCGACGTGGCGAGGCCGCTGTAGTCCGGCTTCAGCGGATTGGTGGCATCGACCACCGTCTTGCCCGCGACCGCGTCGCGAATCTCCTGCGCGACCTCCGGTCCGGCACCGACGTACGGGACGGCCAGGATGATGACGCCCGCCTGCTGCGCCGCGTCGACGTTGCTCTCGGCCGCGGTGACGCCGACGGCGTCCGCAGCCTCCAGCGCGCTCTCCGGCGTGCTGGCGCTGATGGTGACCTCGTGTCCGGCCCGGCTGATGGAGGTGGCGAGCGCCTTACCGACGTTGCCGGCTCCGATGATGGCGACCTTCATTGGTGGTTCCTTTCTGTGCAAGTGGCGGGTCCGTGGGATGGCCCGAAAGTGTTGTTCGAGACCAGCGGGATTTGTTGTGAGCCATATTGTGGGCCCAGACTTTGCCCTTGTCAATACCCGTCGGCGGCCGTCATACTGCGGCCCGTGAGCTCCGGGCCCTCCCGTCGCCGGCCGCTGGTCGGCGCCCAGATCCGACGCCGCCGCCGCGACCGCGGCCTGACCCTGGCGCGCGTCGCCGCGGTGACGGGACTCAACATCGGCTACCTGAGCCAGGTCGAGAACGACAAGGCGTCACCGTCCCTGGAGACGCTGGCGGCGCTGGCCGAGGCGCTCGACGTCCCCATTGCCTGGTTCCTGCTCGACCAGAGCGTGGCGCCGCGCGTCGTCCGCGCGGCCGAGCGACCGTCGCGCGAGGTTCCGTCGACCGACGGCGAGCTGAGCCAGGTCGACGGGGGCATCGCCCGGGACGTGGCGATCTTCGAGGCGACCATGCCTGCCGGCGCGCACACCGGGTTCCACCAGCATCCGGGAGACGAGCACCACGTCGTCCTCTCCGGCCGCGTACGGTT
Organism: Candidatus Limnocylindria bacterium; assembly: GCA_035764845.1. GTDB lineage: Bacteria > Chloroflexota > Limnocylindria > QHBO01 > QHBO01 > JACDBZ01. The sequence goes on along the minus strand of DASTYP010000064.1, from coordinate 9,762 downwards.
CTTGCAGGGAGAGGCCGAGGTGGAAGCGGGCCCGGGCGACTACGTGCTGCTCGACGGTACGCTCCCCCATGATGCCCAGGTCATCGGCGACGACCCGGCCCGGCTCCTCATCGTCTACCCGCGAGGAGGGCACTCCGAGCTGACCCGCGCCGAGCCCTGACACGTGCCCGGCGGTCGGGTGACCGCCTCAGGAAGCGGAGGATGCCCCGGCGGATGTCGGTGACACAGGAAGATCCACGACCCGAGCCCGACGAGCTTGCCGGGGTTCCGCAGCTGCGTGGCGAGCTCGCGTTCCGCCTGCTCGTCGACGCGGTGCAGGACTACGCGATCTTCCTGCTCGACCCGAACGGCCACGTCCTGACCTGGAACAGTGGTGCGGAGCGCATCAAGGGCTATTCCGCCGACGAAATCATCGGGCAGCACTTCTCGGTCTTCTACGTCCCTGAGGAGCGCGAGGCCGGACGGCCGATGCGGCTGCTGGGCCTCGCGGCGGAGCACGGCCGCTACGAGGACGAGGGCTGGCGTGTTCGGCGCGATGGCTCGCGCTTCTGGGCCGACGTCATCCTCACCGCCCTCCGCGACGACCAGGGCACCCCATACGCGTACGCCAAGATCACGCGCGACCTCACCGAGCGGCGCGCCGCTGAAGAGCAGCAGCGGGCTCTCCTCGTCGAGCAGCGAGCCCGCGCCGCCGCCGAGGAGGCGCTTCGCGCCCGAGACCGGTTCCTGAGCATCGCCGCCCACGAGCTGAAGACCCCGGTCGCGAGCCTGCAGCTCTCGGCGGAGTCGCTCGTGCGCGCGCGCGACGCCGACCGGCTCGATGACGAGCGGCTGCGCACCGGACTGAAGCGCATGACGAAGGCGGCCGATCGTCTGGGCGACCTCGTCCGCGAGCTGCTGGACGTCTCGCGCCTCGCCGCCGAGCACGCGCCGCTTCAGCTCAGTCCCACGGACCTCGCGGCGCTCGTCCGAGACGTGCTCGCGCGGTTCGAGGAGCAGGGCGAGACGCACCGCATCCGGTTCACCGGTCCGGACGTGCTATGGATCCCCGGCGACGTCGCCCGCCTCGACCAGGTCGTCACCAACCTGGTCGACAACGCGATGAAGTACTCCCCGCCGGAAGCGCCGGTCGACGTGACGCTCGCCGAGGAGGAGGCGGGCGCCGTGCTGGAGGTGCGCGACCGCGGCATCGGCCTGGACGAGGCCTCCGTGGACCGGATCTTCGAGCCCTTCGGCCGCGGGGAGAACGCGGAGCACATCCAGGGCATGGGGCTTGGGCTGTACATCTCGCAGCAGATCGTCGCTCGGCACGGCGGCACCATCATCGGCGCCCCGCGCTCGGACGGTCACGGCGCGCTCTTCCGGGTCACGCTGCCGCGCAACGAGGGGGTGCAGCGATGAGCTCCGACGCCCGGATCCTGGTGGTCGAGGACGACGACACGCTGCGCGAGACGCTCGCGGAGGTGCTGCTCGACGAGGGCTACGAGGTGCGCGTCGCAGGGCATGGTCGCGAGGCGCTCGCCGTCCTCACGAGCTGGGTGCCGGAGGTGATCGTGCTCGACCTGATGATGCCCGAGATGGACGCCTTCGAGTTCCGACGCCACCAGCATGACCACGAGCTCGCCCCGCAGGCACGGGTCATGATCCTGTCCGCCGCCCGCGACCTCGAGGGCGCGGCGGAGAACATCCGCGCCGACGCGTGGCTGGCCAAGCCGTTCAACCTGGCCGAGATGCTCGACGCCGTGGACCGGCTAGTCGCTGCGTCCGCCGCCTGATCGGCGCCCCTACCAGGCGCGCAGCCGCGTCGGCGTGATGCGGATGGGAACGGAGTACTCGCCGCCGAACTCGGCCGGCGTCGCGCCGAGCCGCGCGATCGAGGCGTCGTACTTGACCAGGTAGCCGTCGAGCTCATTCGCCCGCGGCGCCGCCGCATCCACGGTGGCCCGTCCCGTGATGACGATGAGGGCGTCGCCGTGCTCATCGGTCCGCATGGCGAGGGCGACCCGCGGATTCGCGGCGATGTGGCGCAGCTTCGGCCTGTCGGGCTGCGAGTAGACGAGGATCGTCGCGCCGTCCCACCAGAACCACACCGGCGTCGGGACCGGCGTGCCGTCGGCGCTCACCGTCACCAGCCACGCCACCAGCTCGGAGCGCAGGCGCGCATCCACGCGCGCTCCCTTCTCCGTCCCCGGGTCGATGATCACCCTGCCTCCTCCTCCCCCATTCGTCGCGTGCGATCATGCACCACGATGTTCTACGTGCAGCGCGGCGAGGTCCCGCACAAGCGCCACACCCAGTTCCGGAAGCCCGACGGCAGCCTGTACGCGGAGGAGCTGTTCGGGGTCGAGGGCTTCAGCGGGCGCGCGAGCCTCCTCTACCACCACACCCCGCCGACCCAGACGCACCAGATCGAGAAGGTGCGCGACGTGGTCATCGAGCAGTCGCCGGACGAGGCGTCCGGCGCGCATCGGCATCGGCTGGTCAACACGAAGGACCTGGAGGCGCGCGGGGATGGCGTCTCCGGCCGGGTGCCGCTGTTCTACAACGCGGACGTCACCTTCGGCGTGGTGCTGCCCTCAGAGCCGATGGAGCGGTACTACCGCAGCGGCGAAGCCGACGAGATGTACTTCGTGCACGAGGGCACCGGCGTCCTCGAGACGATCTTCGGCCCGATCCCGTACGGCCCCGGCGACTACCTGGTCATCCCCATCGGCACGACCTTCCGGCTGCGTCCGGATGCCGGCGTGCCGCAGCGCATGCTGTGGCTGGAGTGCCCGTCGAACATCGAGCCGCCGCGGCGCTACCGCAACGAGTTCGGTCAACTGCTGGAGCACTCGCCCTACTGCGAACGCGACATCCGCCCACCCGACGAGATGGCGCCGGACCTGTCGATCGGGGACTACGTCGTCGAGGTCAAGACGCGCGGCCGTGTCACCGCCTACCACTACCGTCACCACCCCTTCGACCTGGTGGGCTGGGACGGGCACCTGTGGCCGTTCGCCTTCAACATCGGCGACTTCGAGCCGATCACCGGGCGCGTCCACCAGCCGCCGCCGGTCCACCTGACCTTCCAGCCGCGGAACTTCGTGGTCTGCTCGTTCGTGCCCCGCAAGTTCGACTACCACCCGCTGGCCATTCCGGCGCCGTACAACCACTCGAACATCAACTCCGACGAGGTCATCTACTACGTCGCCGGCAACTTCATGAGCCGCCGCGGCGTGGACATCAGCTCCTTCACCATCCATCCGGCCGGGATCGCCCATGGCCCGCACCCCGGGTCGGTGGAGGCGTCGATCGGCAAGGAGGCGACGGAGGAGCTGGCGGTGATGATCGACACGTTCCATCCGCTCCACCTCACGCGGCAGGCCTCCGAGCTGGAGGACGACCGCTACCCCTACTCCTGGCTGCCGCCGGAGGACGGGGCCGAGCACGCGCGCGAGCTCTCGGAGCGCGGACCGGAGGCGTTCCCGGACTGATCGGCCTCGTGTGGTTGGTCGTCGCGGAATGTGCGCCTGGCGCGCATGGCGCGGAACGGGACCACCGATCCGCGGGATGCGCGGATATCGAGGCAGTATCCGGCCGGTGCGGGTCTCGCGCGGTCGGCTTGAGCGTGGAATCGCTCGCCCGCCGGCGCATCGGCCGTCTATTGCTCGCCAGGCGGCACATCTCGCCAAACCAGGCGCACGGGCGCCACATGCCGACTCGCTGACTCAGCCCGGATCCGGACCCTCGACGTTCACCAGGTGCGGCCCGTCCCCCACGCGGACCACGAACACCTCGGCGTCGCCGTCCGCACTCGTCGTCTCGCGATGGACGAGCCCGGCGGGGTTGAACACGAAGTCACCGGCCCCCGCCGCGATGGATTCGCGGCCGCCGGGTCCGAAATCAATCGTCAGCGACCCCCGAAGGACGTAGATGTACGAGTCGTGGTCGCCGTGGTGGTGCCAGCCACCGGCCACGCCGGCATCGGTCCGGACCCATCCCGCCCAGGCGTCCGGACGTTCGACCAGGGTGCGCCGCTCCATGCCGGCCGTCGGCGGCCCCGCCTGTCCCTCTCCGGCTCGGATGACGAAGGGATGCTCGGGCATCGGTTGGTCCTGCTGCGTGTGGTCGGCTGATTCTGCTCCCCTCCGCAACTCGGTACGATCCCTGCACACCGCGCGCGAGAGGAGGACCACCGAATGACCGATGCGACCGCGATCCCGGTGAACATGTTCGACAACGACCGCGAGCTGATGGTGGTGGCACCGATGCCCGGGGTCGCACCCGAGGACATCACCATCGACGTGACCGATGACGGGCACCTGACGCTGCGCGCCGCGCAGCACGGCGAGGGACAGGAGCGGATCGACTACCTGCTCCGCGAGTGGGCGTACGGACCGTACGAGCGGACCGTCGAGCTGCCCTGCGCCGTGGACGCGACGCGCGCCAACGTGAGCTACGGCAACGGCGTGCTGGCCATCACCTTCCCGAAGGTCGGCGCGACGGCCGGCGGCCGCGTGCTGGTCCGACGGACCGGCCAGGCGCGCGGCGTCACGGCGGGACACGCCGGGACCCGGGGCGGCGACGAGGACGACCCCACCCCCAACGACGACAGCAGCGCGACCACGGTCGTGGTGTGATCCTCTACTTCCTGCGCCACGGCCGGGCCGAGCAGGGCTCGGACGACGAGCGTCGCGACCTGACGGCTGACGGTGAGGCGGCCCTGCTGGCGGCCGGGCCGCTCTGGCATCGGCTCAACCTGCGACCCGACGCGGTCATCTCGTCCCCGGTGCTGCGTGCCCGGCGGACGGCGGAGATCGCGGCGGAGCAGATCGGCCGGACGCCGATCCTGGACGACCGGCTGCGGCCCGGCGCCGACTGGGGCGACGTGGCCCGCGCGCTGGCCACCCACGCCGGCGACACGCGGCGCGTCCTGTTCGTCGGCCACGAGCCGGATCTGTCGACCATCATCTGCCACCTGACGAATGCATCGAGCGTCCGGATGCGGCCCGGCGGGTTGGCCTGCCTGGAGTTCCCGGGCATCCCTGAGCCCGGTGCCGGCGAGATCGCCTGGCTCATCGACCCCGACCTGTACACCGAGTGACGGAGGAGACACCGATGCCCGAGCCCGCCATGATCAGCCGCCGCTTCGACGATCCCGACGAGCACCGGGAGTTCCCGCTCGGACGATTCGACCTGGTCCAGATCGGCGGCCTGAGCGTCGGACGGGCCGAGTACGAGCCGGGCTGGCGCTGGTCCGAGCACGTCGGTGCGGCGCTGGGGCAGAGCGCATGCGAGGTCGCGCACGTGGGGCTGGTGCTCAGCGGGCGCAACCGGATCGAGATGACCGATGGACGCGTCATCGAGGTCGGCCCCGGCGACCTGTTCGAGATCGGCCCCGGCCACGACTCGGTCGTCGTCGGCGACGAGCCCTACGTCAGCCTCCACTTCCTCGGCGCCGATCAGTACGCCACGAAGTGACGGACGAGCCCGCGCCGCTGGAGTACCGCCGCCACCTCCGCGTCTCGGCGTACGCGGTCTGCGTCCACGACGATGCCATGCTGCTCACGCGCATCACGCCCGGCTATACGGTCGAGTCCGACGGCAAGTGGACGCTCCCCGGCGGGGGCCTGGACCATGGCGAGGACCCGCGGGACGCGGTGCTGCGCGAGCTCGACGAGGAGACCGGGCTGATCGGCGAGGTGGCCGAGCTCCTGGCGGTCGACTCGCTGGCGGCCAAGTTTCCGAGCGCGCAGGACGGACTTCCGACGGACTTCCACGGCATCCGCATCCTCTACCGCGTCCGGATCACCGGCGGGGAGCTGCGAGACGAGTTCGAGGGCTCGACCGATGCCGCGCGCTGGGTGCCACTCGCCGAGCTGCCCGCGCTGCCGCACGTCTCGCTGGTCGACGTCGCCGCGGAGCTCGTCGGTGCTGTTCCTGACTGATTCCCTTGATTGCGCAAACACGCAAGTCTTGCTAGGCTCTGTCCCCGCATGACACGCCATCACCAGCCACGCCCCATCGAGGCAACCTGAACCATGTACCTCCAGCAGTTCTTCGTGAAGGGCCTCGGCCACGCGAGCTATCTCATCGGCGACGCCAGTGGCGGCGTGGCGTTCGTGGTCGATCCCCGCCGCGACGTCGAGGACTACCTCCACGCCGCGGGGGACGAAGGGCTCCGGATCACCGACGTCCTCGAGACTCACGTGCACAACGACTACGTCTCGGGCGCGGACGAGCTGCGGCGCGCGACCGACGCGACGGTCCACGCCTCCCCGACGGCCCAGCTGACGCGTCCGCACCAGCCGATGTCGGATGGCGACGAGCTCCGCGTCGGCTCGCTCCGGGTGCGCGCCGTCGCCACGCCCGGTCACACACCCGACCATCTGGCCTTCCTGGTCGCCGACCTGTCGCGCACCGACGAGGACTGGATCCTCCTCTCCGGCGGCGCGCTGCTGGTCGGCACGGCGGCACGCCCCGATCTGCTCGGCGGGCCCGAGGAGGCGCGCCGGGCCGCCGCGGTGCTGTTCCACACGCTGCAGAACCGCATCTCGCCGCTCCCCGACTGGATCGAGCTGTACCCGACGCACGGCGCCGGGTCGCTGTGCGGCTCGGGCATCGGCGGCAAGCGCTGGTCGACCGTCGGCTTCGAGCGGCGCCACAACCCGGCGCTGAACCAGCCGGACGCGGACGCATTCACCCGGTTCATCCTGGCCGACCAGCCGAGCGTCCCGGCCTACTGGCGCCGGATGCGCCCCACCAACCAGGCCGGCGCGGAATCCCTCGCCGAGCTCGCGACGCCGCGAGCCATGACCGCGGACGAGCTGTCCCACGCCGTCGGCCACGGTGCGTCCGTCATCGACGCTCGCGATCCCGACCTCTTCGCCGCCGGCCACATCCCCGGTTCGCTGTCGATCGGCCTCTCCGACACCTTCGGCACGTGGACCGGGTCCATGGCCGCCATCGACCGCGAGCTCGTGCTGGTCCTGGAGCGACCGGAGGATCTCGACCCGGCCCTCGCGCAGCTGCGGCGCGCCGGCTTCGACCGCGTCGTGGGCTACCTCGTCGGCGGCTTCGATGCGTGGCACGGCGAGGTCGAGACGCTCCGCCAGGTCCGCTCACAGCAGGTGCCGGCCGAGCCGGGCACGGTTCTCGACGTCCGAGAGCCGAGCGAGTGGCGCGATGGCCACGTCCCCGGCGCGTTGCACATCCCGGCGGCCCAGCTGCCGAACCGCCTCGACGAGGTACCGACGGGGCCGATCCTCGTCGTCTGTGCCGGCGGCTACCGCTCCAGCATCGCCGCCAGCCTCCTGGCGCGCGAGGGCCGCGAGGATGTGGCGCACGTCATCGGCGGCATGGACGCGTACCGATCCGCCGGTCTCCCCCTGGAAACCGATGAGCAGGAGCCGGTGCGACAGCCGGTGGAGGTCAGTGCACGATGAGCTTCCTCTTCGGGCCCAAGGTCGAGGAGGCCGACGTCAAGCAGGTCGTCGATGCGCTGCCGGAGGACGGCGCGGTGCTGGTCGATGTGCGCGAGCCGCACGAGTGGCGCGCCGGCCACGCCCCGCAGGCCCGGCACATCCCGCTCCAGCAGCTGCCGATGCACCTGGACACGCTCCCGCGCAACGCGCCGGTGTACCTGATCTGCCGCAGCGGGAACCGGAGCCACCACGCGGCCGCGTTCCTGCAGCGCAACGGCTTCGAACGGCCGGTCAACGTGCGCGGCGGGATGATCGCCTGGGAGCGGGCGGGGCTACCCGTCGAGCGCAAGGGCTGACGGCGCATCGGTGTAGGCTTCGCCGAGCCATGGCCGATGTGCAGCTCCACACCCTCCTCCTCTGCGACTACGCGCTGACCGCGCAGGACGGCAAGATCAGCGCGGTCGGCGTCTTCAGCCAGATCAACGTCAACCGGCTCCCGGCCACGCACGGCCGATGCTTCATCGTCGCCATCCTGGAGGCGACGCCGGGCGAGCACGAGCTCTCGTTCCAGGTCGTCGCCCCGTCCGGCACGCCGACGCTGCAGCAGGCGCCCCGCCTCCGCATCAACGTCCCGCCGACCGCCACGACCGCGAACATCGTCGCCGACCTGAAGGGCATGCGCCTGGAGGAGATCGGTCGCTACCGGATCGAGGTCCGCTCCGGTGACACGGTCCTCGGCTCGTCGCCGTTCCTGGTCAACCTGATCCTGCGCCAGCCAACCGGCCAGGCCTGAGCCGGCGTCGGCACGGCCCGTCTCACGCCTGGGACCGTCGCGGCGTTCCATCCCCATGAGCATCGAGTACGAGCGCGCCTTCTACGACTCCGATCCCGCCTACGACGGCCGGTTCGTCGCCGCGGTCCGCACGACCGGCATCTACTGCCGGCCGTCGTGCCGCGCACGCAAGCCGCTGCCGAAGAACGTCTCCTACCTGCCTGACGGGCTGACGGCGCGTGTCGCAGGCTACCGCGCCTGCCTGCGCTGCCACCCGGACGCGGCCACCACCGTCGTCGTCCGTTCCGTCGACACTCCCATCGGTCCCATGGTGCTCGGGGCGACCGACACCGCCGTCGTCATGGCCGAGTTCGCGGAGCGACGCATGTATCCCGCGCAGGTGGCCGGCGTCCGACGTCGCTTCGGCACGGTCGTCGACGGCGCCTCCCCCTTGCTCGACCGGGCCGAGGCGCAACTGCGTGAATACTTCGACGGCGAGCGCCGCCAGTTCGACCTGCCGCTCGACGTCCCCGGCTCGCCGTTCCAGGAGCTGGTGTGGCGCGAGCTGCAGCGGATCCCGTACGGCGAGACGATCTCGTACCGCGAGCTGGCGCGCCGCGTCGGTGTCCCGGCAGCCTCACGGGCCGTGGGCCGCGCGAACGGCTCGAATCGGTTGGCCGTGATCATCCCGTGCCACCGTGTCATCGCGGCGGGCGGTGGGCTCGGCGGCTACGGCGGTGGGCTGGACGCGAAGCGCTGGCTGCTGGATCTCGAGCGGCGGACCGTATCGGCTCAGCGCTCGTCGCGCCAGGCGACCAGCACGCCGACGTCGTCGTACTTCCATACGACGTCGACCGCGGCGAAGCCCGCGGCGATCAGCCAGGCGAGGTGATCGGCGGCCGTATCGGGGTGGTCGTGCTCGACCTCGTGCGGATCCGGCTCGGCAGGGAGGTGGTAGAGCTCACTCAGCCGGTTGCGCGCGGGGCGGAAGTAGTCGGCCAGCATGAAGACGCCGCCGGGCTCGATGTGCTCCCAGATGCGGCTGAACAGGTGGCGCTTCTCATCGGCATACAGGTGGTGGACGGCGAGAATGCTGACGATCGCGTCGTACGCGCCGTCGATCTCCGGCGACACCAGGTCGGTCTGCCGCAGCTCGACGCGATCCTCCAGCCCTTCCAGGCGCTGCCGCCCGCGGGCCAGCATCTCGGCTGACACGTCCAGTCCCAGCGCGGTCGTCTCCGGGAAGCTCTCCAGCACGCGGCGCAGGGTGTAGCCGGTGCCGGCGCCGAGGTCCAGGAACCGATGTGGTGGCCGCAGCGCGAGAAGCGCCAGCAGGGTCTCGTGGATCTCCTCGTAGCGCGGGACCATCTCGCGGATCTGGGCGTCGTAGCTGGGCGCCCACTCGTCGAAGTGCTCGCCGACGGTCTTGGTCGTGTCCACCATGGCTCAAGTATCGCGCCGATTCCCCTGATGTGCCGGTATCGCTGATCCGGCGCCCGCGTCTCGATGGGTCGCGGCCATTGCACTTGGGGCCGGCGACCGCAGCGTGATTCGCGGTTCATCGAGACCCAGTCGGCACGAACG
>DASTYP010000063.1:0-12919 GCA_035764845.1 Candidatus Limnocylindria bacterium | reverse complement strand
GCATCGGCCGATCCCGCCATCGGCCGGGCATTGACGGGCATGAGCCTGGCCGAGCTCCAGCAGGACGGCCCGGCGGCGTATCGGCTCTTCGACTTCCAGTCTCGAGTGAACGGCTGGAGCCTGGTCCTCATCGGTGTCCTGCTGGCGGCCGTGATCGTGGGGCCATACCGACGACGCGAGAGCTGGGCGTGGCTGGCGGCATGGACCCTTCCGGCGTGGGCCGCCGGCGTGCCGCTCTTCTACCTCGTGGCCGGGTTGGCTCCCGACGAGGCGCCGCCACCGCCGGCCATCTCAGGGCCCATCGTCGCGATCGTCGCCGTCGTGCTCCTGCTGCTCGACCGCCCGGTAACCTCCCAGCCGCGCGGGTGACTGCCGCGATCAGCCTGGTCGACCACGTCAAGCTGGATCGGCCCTGGCGTCCAGGCTGATCGGGTCAGCCCGCGCGCAGCGTCCGTTCTGTGTCTCGGTGACCCTCTCCCGCGATGCGCAGCCGGGTCAGTCGGCGCAGCGCGACCTCGCGTTCCCGCATGCGCGCGAACTCCATCGGCGATCGGGTGGCTTCGGCCAGGAGCTGTCGGAGGCGCCAGATCTCGGCATCGGCGCGGGTCAACTCTTCCTCGAGCCGGCGACGGCGCGCGCGGCCGGTGACCTCATCGAACCAGTTCATCAATCCGTGCCAGAGCATGGGTCGACCGTTCTTCCGGGCACGTCTATCGTGGCTCGCGGGGCACGCGAGGGAGGGAGCGTCAAGATACCGCCGCTCGTCAAGCGCCAACTCAGCCAGGAGGTTCCCATGACCGCCGATGCCGAGCCGACCGCCGTGGGCGCCGATGTCCACCGCCGCCTGGCCGCCGACCTGTTCAATCACACCTGGACGCTGCTGGAGACCGAGGATCGGACCGCGGACCAGGACGCGGAGATGATCCACGCGGCGCACGCATCGGTCTTTCACTGGATGCGGGTCGACCCGCCCGACGTTCGTCAGCGCCGCGCGGTGGGCGAGTGGCAGTGCGCGCGCGTGTACTCCGTCCTTGGTCGGGCCGAGGCCGCGCTGCACCACGCGCGGGCGTGCCTGGCGCTGGCCGAGGGAGGACCGGTCGACGACTGGGTGCTGGCCGCTGCCTACGAGGCGATGGCGAGGGCCAGCCGGGTGGCCGCGGACCGCGACGCGTTCGTGCAGTGGCGCGAGATGGCCGAGGCGGCGACGGCAGCCATCGCCGACCCCGCCGACCGGCAGGTGATCGAGGGGGACCTCGCCACGCTCGGCGACCTTCGGTCCTGACCCGTCGAACCATCGCCTGCCCGCCGCTGACCTGAACGGGCTAGTGCCACGGGGCGCGGGTGCGGCTACCGTGCCGCAATGGAAGCGTCGCACCTCCTCCTGGCGCAGACCCTGTCGCTGTGCGGACTGATCGGTGGTGCTGCCGCGTACGCCGGACTCATCCGCCGTCGCGCCGAGCGGCTGATCGACGAGCGAGCGGCTCTCGCCAGCCAGGCCGCCGTCGAGCGGGTGGGCCGGACCCTGGCCCTCGGCCACATCGAGCACACCTTCCTCCGTGGCCACTATCCCGAGTCGTACCGCGGCTCCTGGGCGCGCCGCCGCCGCTGACCCGACGGCGCCAGCGTTCGTCACACGCCCATCCGGCGTTCACACTTCCTCCGCATTCCACAATCACCTTGAGGTGCGAGCGGTCCGAAGCGCGGGCCGCAGGAATCTCGAGGTGATGAGCCGATGCGTACCGACGAGAGGCAACGGGCCTCCACTCCACCCGTTCAACGGATCCTGGCGGTCCTCGCCGGCGTGATGCTGCTGCGGATCCTCCTGCGCCACGGACCCCGGGGGCCGATGCGCGACCGACGCCGCGCCATGATCGCGAAGCTCCACCGCGAGCTTCATGCGGCCGATGCTGCGGACGAGGTGACGGCATGAGCGGGTTCTGGCGGATCGCGGCCGCCGTGCTCGCCATCGCGATCGCGGTCGGAATCGGCGTCGCTGTCTACAACGCCGGCGTATCGGCCGGCTTCACCGAGGCCGCGCGGCAGGCAGCCGAATCCGGTGAGGTGGTCGCTCCGTATGCTCCGGGCTGGGTCGGGCCGTACTGGCACGGCGGCTGGGGCTACGGCTTCGGCTTCTTCGGGATCTTCTTCTGGATCCTCGGGTTCTTCCTCATCATCGGCCTGCTGCGCGCCGCCTTCGGGTGGGGCCGATGGGGCGGTCCCGGCCGGGGACCCGGTGGCGGTGCCTGGGGTGGCCGCTCGGAGCGCGCCGAGGAGTGGCACCGAGAGCTCCACCGTCGGGAGTCGGCGTCGGGCTGAGCCCGGCGTAGGATGCGCCGGAGATGGCCAGGATCCTGATCGTGGACGACGAGCCGAAAATCGTTCGGCTCGTCGTCGACTACCTCGCTGCCGCCGGGTTCACGGTGAGCACCGCGGGCACCGGGAACGAGGCGCTCATGCGGGTGCGCACAGAGCGGCCCGACCTGGTGGTCCTGGATCTCGGCCTGCCTGGGCTCGACGGCCTCGACGTCACCCGCGCCATCCGGCGCAGCGGCGAACTCCCGATCATCATGCTGACTGCTCGCGACGACGAGACCGATCGCGTCCTCGGCCTGGAGCTCGGCGCTGACGACTACGTGACCAAGCCCTTCAGCCCACGCGAACTCGTCGCGCGCGTCCGCGCCGTCCTGCGTCGCCATGGTGGCGCGCCGACCCCCAACGAGCAGCTGCGTGCCGGTGACCTGGTCCTCGATGTGGGTCGCATGCGCGTCACGCGCGCCGGCGAGCCCGTGGAGCTCACGGCGACCGAGTTCGCCCTCCTTGCTGCGATGGCGCGACAGCCTGGCCGCGTGTTCACGCGCTCGCAGCTGCTCGACGCCGTGCATGGGGAGGCGTTCGAGGCCTACGAGCGGGCGATCGACGCACACGTGAAGAACATCCGCCGCAAGGTGGAGCCGGATCCGCGCCAGCCGCGCTACCTCCTCACGGTCTACGGCGTGGGCTATCGCCTTGCCGACTGACGCTCCGCATCGCGGGTCAGGCGGCCAACGCTGGGGCCGGCACGGCTCGAGCCGAGGGTGGAGCGGCAGTCGCCGGCCGCCGTGGTGGCCCGAGGGCGAGCCCTGGCCGCCACAGGATCCCGCCGCGTGGCGCGGCGTTCGACGCCGCTTCATGCGCCGCTTCATCGGCTTCGCGCTCGTCGCGCTCGCCGTGATGGCCGGCGCTGTCGTGGCCCTCGCGTGGCTGGTGAGCACGCTGATCGGGCAGCAGGTCATCACCGCCGTGCTGCCCGCGCTGGCGTTCGTGATCGCGCTGTTGATTGCCGCCCGGCTGGTGCGCGGCCTGTGGCGCGAGGCTGCCCCGCTCGGCGACCTGATCGAGGCAGCCTCCCGTGTCGAGGCCGGGCAGGTCGGCACCCAGGTTCGGGTCAGCGGGCCGCCCGAGGTGCGCTCGTTGGCCAGAGCATTCAATGCGATGAGCGCGAGGCTGGCCCAGGACACCGAGGGTCAGCGTCGACTGCTGGCGGACGTCAGCCACGAGCTCCGCACCCCGCTGAGCGTCATTCGCGGCAACCTGGAGGGGATGATCGACGGCCTGTACCCCACCAATCGGGAGCACCTCGAGGTGGTCCTGGCCGAGACGCGACAGATGGAGCAGCTGGTGGAGGATCTCCGAACGCTCTCCCTGGCCGATGCGGGCGCGCTCCAGCTGCACCGAGAGCCGATCGACCTGCGCGCCCTGGCCGGAGAGGTCGTGGCCGCCTTCCAGCCCGAGGCCGATGAAGCCGGCGTGACGTTGGCGCTGGCCGCCGATGCGGTTCCCAGCCTGGCCGCCGATCCGCGCCGCCTTCGCCAGGTGCTCGCCAACCTGTTGTCGAACGCCGTTCGCCACACGCCCTCGGGCGGCCGCGTCGACGTGAGGGTGGAGCACGAGAACGGTGCCGTCGTCCTCGAGGTGGCCGATACCGGCGTGGGCATGGACGCCGCCGCCCTCGACCGCGCGTTCGACCGCTTCTGGCGGGCGGGGGATCGTTCCGGTGCGGGCCTCGGACTGGCGATCGCGCGTGACCTGGTGGAGGCCCACGGGGGCGCGGTGTCCCTCGAGAGCCAGCTGGGCGAGGGAACTCGAGTCCGTTGCCGCCTGCCGCTGGGCTGACCGCCTTACGTCCGTTCGGCACTGGAAGCAGCCTGACGGCTACGGGAGCCTCCGCGAAAACGGAGGGGACTCGCATGCGCAGGCTCTTCTTCCTCGCCGCACTCGCTGCCGCGCTCTACGCCGTGGCGACCTGGTGGCGCGACCACCGTCGCGTGGGCACTGGCTTCGTCAACCGCGTCGTCAACCCGTGGCTGGAGCGTCGCGGCGTCATCGGCGCCACGCGTGGGGAGCTGGCGGTGATCGAGCACGTCGGCCGGAAGTCCGGGATCGTCCGGCGCACGCCCATCCACCCGATGCCCGTGACCGACGGCTACCGGATCATCGTCCCCGTGGGCGAGCGCTCGGAATGGGCGCGCAACGTCCTGGCGGCCGGCCATTGCCGGCTCATCCTGGCCGACCGGGTCGTGGAGCTTGACGAGCCGGTCCTCCGCGCCCCGTTCGACGTCCCCGACCTGGCGCGGCCCATGCGGGCGCTGTTCGGATGGCTGGGGTTCCGCTACCTCGAGCTGCACACGCTCGGCGAGGTGTCCGCCGCCTCGGTCGAGCGAGACGTCGCCGAACCTGCGACGCCCGAGGTCGTCCCCGTCTAGCTCTCGATCGGCCGGTCCGAGTCCTTCCCCGCCACCAGCCCGGCCGCCGCCTCCTCCCCGATGTCCTCGTACCACACGTCCGGTCGCGCGGCGATGAACTCGCGCATCAGCTCCACGCACTCGGCGGAGTGCACGTTCACCACCTCGACGCCGCGAGACCGCAACAGGTCCTCTCCGCCGAGGAACGTCGTGTTCTCGCCGATGACCACACGCGGGATCCCGTACAGCAGGATCGCACCGGTGCACATGTCGCACGGCGACAACGTGGTGAACATCGTCGAGCGCCGGTAGACCGATGCCGGCAGCCGGCCGGCGTTCTCCAGCGCATCGGTCTCGCCGTGGCGGATGGCGCTGCCGTCCTGGACGCGACGGTTGCGCCCTTCGCCGAGGACCGTGCCGTCGTCCGCCATGAGCGTGGCGCCGATGGGCACGCCGCCCTCGGCGCGTCCGGCCCGCGCCTGCTCGATGGCTCGCTCCATCCCGCGCCGGTCACGCTCCCGCGTCTGTTCATCCACCCGTGCGCCTCCTCACCTGCAGCGTGGGACGCATTGTGCGCGTCCTCCCTAGGCGGGAACCGGATGACGAATGGCCAGGCTCAGCCCGAGCAGCTGCGGATCCGCCATCAGGACTGTGGCGGCCCGCCGGGGAAGCGTGGCCAGCGCCGCGGCGAGCGCCGTCCGCGGTGTGGCGCCGATCCCGACCTCCGGCTCTCCGCCGAAGTCTGCGACCGCGAGCCAGCGTCCATCCAGCTGGCGCAGGCGGATCTCCACGTCGAGTCCGAGGTCCGGCGCGCTGAGCCGCGTGTTCACGCTGACGAGCCGTGGCTGATTCATGGTCCGAGCGTGAGGACGCATCGTGACAGCTCGAGCGTCGCGATCCGGCGGCAGGAGGTGGCATGCCCCGGCAGGGGTCTTGCTGGAGCGGCCCCCACCTCGCACGTACCGACCCTGTCCGAATGAACAAGCGCCGCGCCCTCCTCGCCCTCCGATCGATCGACGTCTCGTATCGGTCCGCGATCCGCCATGCCCCTGCTTCCGCACCTCGCCAGCAGGAGTGGCTCGGGTATGCCCGCCAGCGTGCCGAGCAGCTGCTCGACACGCTCGAGGCGCAGCTGCTGAAGGAAGGCGTCGACTCCGAGATCGCGCTCCAGTTGCGGGTCGTGCGGGACAGCATCCGACGCGCGGACAACGGAGCATGGGGAAGCGATCCGCATGACGCGGGCCGATCGAAGGAGTCCGCCGGCTAGCGATCCCGGGCGCGTATTCCCATGACGGGTCGAGGGGACTATCCTGCCGCGGCTGCCCGCCCATCGGTCGTCTCGAGGGCTCCACGAATGGATCTTCTGGTGCTGCGGCTCGTTCACATCGGTGCGGGGGTGTTCTGGGCGGGATCGGTCTACGCGTTCTTCCTGTTCGTCCAGCCCGCCGCCGGCGACGCCGCACCCTCGTCCACGCCGTTCGTGTACGAGCTGCTCCACGGTCGACGCTTCTCGCAGATCATCCTGGCTGCTGCCGCCACGACCGTCATCGCGGGCCTCTGGCTGCTGTGGCGGACCAGCAACGGCTTCGACCCCGGCGTGCTGTTCGGCATCGGGCGGCTCGGCTACACGGTGGGTGGGACGGCGGGGATCCTGACGTTCGCCCTGGGTGGCGGCTACGTCTTCCCGCGCACGATGACGGTCGAGCGCACCATCGGCACCATCCTCGCCGAGAGCCGGCCGCCGACGAGCGACGAGCAGACGCTCCTGGCGCGGACCGCGAAGGAGTCGCGCCGGGCCGGCTGGTTCGTGCTGGCCGGCCTCGCGATCGCCGTCGTCAGCATGGCGACCGCGCAGTACTGGAGCCTGCTCGTTTCCTGAGGGTCTGAGACCCCGCGATCCCGACGCGGCGTACGGCGCATGACGGCCTGCGCTGGCGCGATGATCACGGACAGCGAGGCGCGTACCGTCCGTGGACGTGCAGGCCCATGATCCGGCCGCGGTCGTCGCGCACGAAGAAGCCGGTCTCAGCCTCGTGCGACCCCTCGGGAACGACGTACCGATCGCCGCCGGCGATCATGCCGAGCGGAATCGGCGGCTCGTTCTCGTCGTCGGCGTCGGATCCGAGCTGCTCCAGGAAGGCCGGCTTGGCATCGACCTCCATGCGTAGCCGACCGCCGTCGGCGGCGATCGCGATGACGCTCGACACGGTCTCGTACGTGCCGGCGTACTCGGCCAGCGCATCGGCCGAGCGTGCTTCGGCAACCGGCGTCGTCCGGTGCAGGTCCAGGTACGTGGCCAGCGCCCAGTCGCGCATGCGGCGGTTGAAGAGCGGCCCGTTGGGCTCGCCGTTGGTCAGCGACACGATCGCGAACCGACGCGACGGCACCATCACGAAGCCCGCGTACTGACCCAGCGTCGATCCGCCGTGGGCAACCACGCGCTCACCACCGATGGTGCTGAGCAGCCACGAGATGCCGACCGCATCGCCGAGGTCCGAGCCGGGCATCTCGACCGTCGACTGCTGCATCCGATCGATCAGCGCCGCATCCAGCACCTGGCGCCCGTCGGCGGTCCTCCCGTGGTCGAGGTGAAACCGCGCCCAGCGCAGCTGGTCGGGGGCCGATGCGGCCATGCCGCCCATCGGGTTGCCGCTGCGGGGCATGGCCCACGGTCGCAGGACGCGCTGCGTGCCGTCGGGCTCGCGGCGGTGCCCGACGACGAACCGCCGCGTCATGACCTCGTTCGCGAAGAAGAACGTGTTGGTCAGGCCGATGGGATCCAGCACCAGGTCACGAATGGCGCGCTCGTAGACCGATCCGGTCACCTTCTCGATGACGCGCCCCGCCAGGGCGAGCGCCGCGTTGTTGTACGACACGATGAACCCCGGCGGGCTGATCTGCTGCAGCTCCGCCATGTGATCGACGAAGCGCGCGATGGCGTCATCGCCGTCGCCGGTGTCCTCGAAGTCGTCGCCATCCCAGCCGGCGGTGTGGTTGAGGAGCTGGAGGACGGTGATGGACTCGGCGACGTCCGGGTCACGCAACCGGAGCTCCGGCACGTAGCGCCTCACCGGCGCGTCGAGGTCCACGCGGCCCTCGTCCACCAGCCTCAGGATGGCCACGGCCGTGAAGGTCTTGCCCGTCGAGCCGAACTGGAAGAGGGTCCGGTCATCGACGGGAAGCGGGTTCTCGACGCTCGTCACGCCATGGAAGGCGTAGCGCTCCTCGTCGTCGTGGAACACGCCGACCGCGACACCCGGGACCTGGAGCTCCTCCGCCAACGCGATGACGCGGTCCTGGAGCTGCGGATCGGTCACGACTCCCCTCGAATGCTCGGCGGCTAGGTTACCAACCGCCGGCGCGTTCGCGCGCTCCGCCTCGGCCACATACCACTGGTGGACGTGAACGGCGCCTCCGGGGCCGACTCCCCTTCGCCATTCACGCCAGCGAGTTGTGCGCACCCGGGGAAGTGGCAGCCTCGGCCGGCGCGAACCGGCGTTCGACCACTCCGGGCGTGAATGGCGAAGGCGCCGTCGTGATCTGAGGCGCCACTCAACAATCGCTTGAATCCGCGCCGTATAGTGCGGTGGTGAATCCGAGCACGCAGCGGACCCGCAAGGTCATCGTGGTCGACAACAGCCACGTGGCGCGCCGCATCGGCGAGCGCATCCGGCAGGTCCGGACGCGTGCGGGGCTCACGCAGGCGCAGCTGGCGAAGGGCCGATACACCGCGGCTTACATCAGCGCGTTGGAACGCGGCCTGGCCAAGCCGTCCATGGCGGCGCTGACCTTCATCAGCGATCGCCTTGGGGTGCCGGTGCCCGACCTCGTCTCGGAGGAGCGCCCCGCGGCCGGCCGGCTGGAGGCGGACCTGATGCTCGCCGGGGGGCAGCACCAGGCCGCCCTCGACCGCTACGAGGCGCTCCTGGACGAGGTGGGGGACGATCGACGCGGTCGCGCTGAGCTGCTGCGGGGCCGGTCCGAGGCGCTGTGCCGTCTGGACCGCGGGGTCGAGGCGATCGCATCGGCCTCCGAGTCGGCCGAGCTGTTCGACGTGCTCGGCGCACCCGCCGATGCCGCCTGGTCGCGGTACTGGCTGGCGTTCGCGCACTACCAGGCGGACAACCCGTCCGAGGCTCGCGGCATCCTGCTGCAGCTCCTCGCCACGGAGCGGGCCGGCGCGTCGGTCGCGCCGGACTTCCGGTTCCGGCTGCTCACCGCGTTGGGCGCGGTGGAGACCTGGGACGGCGAATCGCAGCGCGGACTGACGTACATGGAGGAGGCCCGCGCGCTGCTGGCGGAGGCCTCGCTGCGGCAGCGCGCCGCCTTCCTCTCGTCGCTGGCGCTGCAGTACCGCCGCGTCGGCGACCTCGAGCGCTCGCTGCGCACGGGTTACGAGAGCCTGGCGCTGTACCGTGCGGCCGACGCCGAGCGTGAGGAGGCGGCGCTCGAGAACAACCTGGCGATCACGTTCCTGGAGGTCGGGAACACCGCTCGTGCGGACGAGCACCTGGGGCGCGCACGCGAGCTGGCGGAGCGGCACGCGGACGCACGCCTCCTCTCGGAGGTGGCCGAGGCAGGGGCCCGCGTCGCTCACGCACGTGGCGACGAGGCGGCGGCCGCCCAGCACGCCGCCGCCGCCATCGACGCCGTGGCGTCGGGCGGGAGCTACCTCGCGGCGGTGGGGGGCCACCTCATCCTGGGCAGGATCGCCGCGGCTCGCGGCGTACCCGAGGAGGCCGAGGCCCAGTTCGGGCGGGCGGCGGACCTGCTGCGGGGGCATCGCGCGCACTCCCAGCTGCGCGACGTGCTCGGCGAGTGGGCGGAGCTGCGGTCGGGATGGGGCGACCTGGCGGGCGCCAACGCCCTCTACGCGGAGGCGCTCAGGCGCCCTCGCTGATCCTCGGGTGGGCACGGCCGGTGAGCACTTACCGGCTGGAGATCAGCGACGCGGTTCGGGAGCGGGCTATCGCGGGAACGGCGGCTGGCTGTCGGCCAGGGCTGCGGCCGCGGAGAGCAACGTGAGGATCGCGGAGAACGACAGGGAGACCAGGTACGAGCGGATACGACGCATGGACAGTGTCCCTTTCCGCTCACCGGCCCGCCCCACCCGGATGGCCCGATCGTACGCGTGTTCCGCCGGGGGATCAACTATTATCAATGAGCCGATGGACGACGCCACGCTGAGGGGGGCGGTCGAGGAGCTTCCGGCCTACCACGTCTGCGGGATCCAACGGGATCGCGCCAGGCAGGTTGACGGACACGATCACGTGCTGTTCGTCGAGACGCGTGACCCCGACGGAGGCCAGACGCGGTGGCGGTGCGTCGACGTGATCGCAGCCATGCGCGACGGTGAGCGGTTCGTCCTCGGGGAGGGCGACGGCCGCCGGCAGCTCGAGCCCGGCCTGTGCGCCGCCTGCGCGTTCGTCACCGTGCGAGTGATTCCGTCCGACGACGCCGGTGCCGACGCCTATGCCTTCGGCGACGTCCACTCCTTCTGGAGCGGCGACCCCATCTGACCGTTGCGTCCGCACTGTCGGGCGCTGATCGTTCTCGCTCGGGCCGCCCTTCGCTCGGGCCCTGAGGGACGGGCGCGCCGCCGCGGCCTTCACCGCGCCGTGGCCACCGACTACAGTCCGGCGAGCGGTGCACGGCTGAGGTGAACCATGGATTCCTCCGAGCGGCTACGGCGGTACGCCGACCTGGTGGTCGGCGTCGGCGCCAACGTCCAGCCCGACCAGAGCGTCATGATCCAGGCGCTGGTCGAGCACGCGGAGCTGGTGCGAGCGATTGCCGAGGCCGCGTACGTCGCCGGGGCCCGGAGGGTGGTCGTCGATTACACGGACGACCACGTGCAGCGGTCGCGTCTGCTCCACGCCCCGGCTGATTCCCTGGCCAGCTTCGATCCCTGGGAGAAGGACCGATACGCGCAGCTCCGCGCCGACGGCGGCGCCTTCATCCGGCTCTCGGGCGACCCCGACGTGCACCTGTTCGACGGCATCGATCCGGCGCGCCTCGCGGCCATCCCGGTCGAGCTGATGCGCTTCTTCACCGACGAGGTCCTGTTCGGCGGCGACGTGGCATGGACCATTGTCGCCGCTCCGAACCGTGGCTGGGCACAGCAGGTCTTCGGTGAGCCGGACCTCGAGCGACTCTGGGACGCAGTCGCCCTGGCCATGCGCCTCGACGCGGCCGACCCCGTCGCCGCCTGGCGCGAACGCGCCGCCGAGCTGCGCGACCGGCAGGCTCGACTGGACCGCCTGGGTGCCGATGCCATCCGCTTCCGCGGACCGGACACCGACCTCACGGTCGGACTGATCCCCGGCTCGCGATGGCACAGCGCCACGATGCAGACGGCGCGCGGCACCACCTACATGCCGAACCTGCCCACCGAGGAGGTCTTCACGAGCCCGCACCGCGACCGGGCCGAGGGGCACGTCCGCATCACCAAGCCGTTCGTCCTCCCGAGCGGCGCCTCCGTCTCCGGGCTCCAGCTCCGGTTCGAAGGGGGGCGGATCGTCGGGGTCACGGCCGACGACGGAGCGGCCGCCGTGGAGGCGGTGCTCGAGCGCGACGAGAACGCGCGACGTCTGGGCGAGGTCTCGATCGTCACCGGCGACTCAGCGGTGGCGCGGGCCGGTCTGCTCTTCCACAACACCCTGTTCGACGAGAACGTCGGGTGCCACATCGCATTCGGGATCAGCTTCCCCTTCACCCTGCCGGACGGGATGCGGATGACCGAGGACGAGCGCGTCCAGGCCGGGCTGAACCATGCATCGGTCCACGTCGACGTCGTCATCGGCAGCCCGGAGGTGAACGTCGACGCCCAGCTCCCCGATGGGCGGCTCGTGCCGGTGCTGCGCGACGATCGGTGGGTGCTCGAGGAGCCCTGACCCTCAGGCGAGGCCGAGGGTCGGTTGCGGCGCCAGCGGCCGCAGCAGCTCCGCACCGTCAGTCCCGACCTTGTTGACGGCCGGACTGACCGGCCACGTTCGGAGCGCATCGTCCGGGGCGGGGACCAGGAGCCCCATCGCCGCCTCGGCTGGCGCCTCCGCGTCCAGCCAGGCGTCGACGTCCCGCGGGTCGAGCACCACCGGCATGCGGTGGTGGAGGGGCGCCATGGTCGCGTTCGGGCCGGTGGTCAGGATGGCGGCCGTGCGCGGCTCGTCTTCGAGGGCATCGGTCCAGATGCCGGCGAAGAGGAGGACCGCGTCAGCGGTCGTGGGTCCGATCGCCCAGGGCTGCGGTGGCCGATGCGACCGATCCCACTCGTAGAAGGCGTCGGCGGGCACCAGGCATCGGCGCCGGCGGAGTGCCGGGCCGAAGGCGGGGGAGTCGAGGGCGGTCTCGGCTCGGGCGTTGATCCAGCCCGGTGTGCGGCGAGTCTCGTCGCGGCGCCAGAACGGCCGGAAGCCCCAGTCGGCCTTGACCAGGCGGCGTGCGCCATCGGTCTCGACCAGGATCCGGATGGGATCGGTGGGTGCGACGTTGTAGCGGCCTTCGGGAAGGTCAGGGTCAACGGTCGCGCCGAACAGCGCCGCCACGCGGTCCACGCGTTCGGACTGGGAGAAGCGGCCGCACATGCTCGGATGGTAGGCGCTGCTGACGGACGCGAGGGCGACCCCGGCGGCGAGCGTCGGGGTCGCCGTGCCGTCCTCGGATGGGACGAATGACCGGAGATCAGACGAGCGCCGGCACCTTCGCCTCGGCAAGCGCCTTGAAGTTCTCGGCGTTGTGGCGCATCTCGCGCTCCATCGTCCGCTCGATGAACAGCCGATCGGCGATGTGGCCGAGGAAGCCGGCTGGGAGGTCGTACTCGCTCTCCATCTCGGCGTCGGTTCCCGCCCCGGCCTCCGTGAACCGGATCATGCCGTGGTACTTCACGCCGGCACTCTCGCCGACCATCTTCAGGAGGTGCGGTCGCTGCACCTCGACAATCTCCGTGACGCTTTCCATCCTCCGGCCGAGGAACGCCGACTCCTCGCGGACCTTCGTCCCGACCTGATCCAGGGGTCCGGTGACCTCCTTCACCTCCATGCCACCCGACATCCACTCCGGCCAGCGCTTCGCATCCATGAGCAGGTCGAAGGCGTGCTCGATCGGGGCGTCGATGTGCAGCTCATGCCTCACGTGTGCCATGGGTCATCCTCCTCTGCCGAGGCCGGTGACGAGCGAATCGGCGCCGGAATGGAGCGTCA
>DASTYP010000062.1:0-5539 GCA_035764845.1 Candidatus Limnocylindria bacterium | reverse complement strand
CGGCTGCCGGGCATCCGCCGTCGGTCGGCGCTCGAGGTCCAGTTCCTGCCGGACGTGGCGGAGGACGAGGGCGACACGACCCCACGGCTCGGTCACGAGCCACGCATGCGGATCGTGGTCGGACAGGTGCTCGCGGCCATGGTGCTGATCGTGATCGGGGCCCAGGTCTTCGTGGGTTCGGTCGATCGCATCGCGACCGCGATCAGCTTCGACCACACCATCCTGGCGCTGATCGTCGCGCCGATCGCCACTGAGCTGCCCGAGAAGTTCAACAGCGTGCTGTGGGTGCGCAACGGTAAGGACACGCTGGCCATGGGCAACATCACCGGCGCGATGGTCTTCCAGTCGTGCATCCCCACCGTCCTCGGCCTGCTGTTCACGGCCTGGGCCTTCACGCCGGAGAACGCCATCAGCTTCGCCTCGGCCGGCGTGGCGTTCGCGGCCGTGGCGATCATCTTCGGGATCATGCTGCGCACCGGCCGACTCTCCGCCCGCGTCCTGCTGCTCGGCGGACCCCTCTACCTGGTCTACCTCTGGCTCGCCCTGTTGAGCCCACTCGGCGGCGCGGCCATCGGCGCGTAGCGGGCGTGGAGGCCGCCAGGGACGATCGGACCCCGGGAGAGGCCGGATGGCCCACCGGGCGGTCCGGCGTGCGTCGGTATACTTCTTGCGCTCGGTCGCGCGTCGCTGCGCGTGCGACCAGCGCCGTCCGACGCGACGACAAGGAGGCCAGAGTGCTGAAGCAGGAACGCCGACCCCAGCCGGCGTCCGTGGAGACCACCACCGAGCTGTGGGCGTTCTTCCGCGGCGAGTTCGTACCGCTGCGCGAAGCGAACATCAACGTCATGACCCACGGCTTCAACTACGGGACGGGCGTCTTCGAGGGGATCCGCGCCTACTGGAATGCCGACGAGGAGCAGCTCTTCGCGCTGGAGCTCCTCGCGCACTACGAGCGCATCCGGAACTCGGCGCGCCTGCTCATGATGGACGTCAAGCAGTCCGCCCAGGAGCTGGCCGACATCACGGTCGAGCTGCTGCGGCGCGACGGGCTTCGCGAGGACGTCTACATCCGCCCCATCGTCTACAAGAGCTCCGAGACGATCGGCGTGCGGCTGCACAACCTCGACTCCGAGATCACCATCTTCGGCGTCCCGTTCGGCCAGTACATCGACACGGAGGGCGGTGTCCGCGCCCAGGTGTCCAGCTGGCGCCGGACGGATGACAACGCCGTGCCTGCGCGCGGCAAGATCACCGGTGCCTACGTGAACTCCGCGCTGGCCAAGAGCGAGGCCCAGCTCAACGGGTACGACGAGGCGATCGTGCTGACCGCCGACGGCCACGTCAGCGAGGGCAGCGCGGAGAACATCTTCCTCATCAAGGACCGCACCCTGGTCACGCCGGCGGCGACGGACAACATCCTGGAAGGCATCACGCGCCGCAGGCTGATCGAGATCGCCCGGACGCGCCTGGAGCTGCCGGTCGTCGAGCGCAGCGTCGACCGCACCGAGCTGTACGCGGCCGACGAGATCTTCCTGTGCGGCACCGGCGCGCAGATCAGCCCGGTGATCGAGGTCGATCGGCGGGCCGTCGGGAGCGGCCGGCCCGGCACGATCACGCGCGAGCTGTCGCGGATCTACTTTGACGCGGTGCGCGGCAAGGTGCCCGAGTACCGCGAGTGGCTGACGCCGGTCTACTAGGAGAAGCGGCGCGGCGGGATCGGCGTCGTCGCTGACCGGCCCGCGGCCGGCCAGGTGAGGATGACGAACGCCGAACCCCGCGATCGATACCACGCGCTCGGACGGCTGCTCGAGATGGTGCCCGGCACCATCTCCTGGGCCGTCCTCATCCTGCCCATCTGGCTGAGCTTCAGCTACCCGTGGCTGGTGGCGTACTTCGTCCTGAGCTTCGACTTCTACTGGCTGTGCCGGGCGCTCTGGTTCAGCGGCGCCGTGATCGTCGCCTACCGCCGCATCCGTCGGGTGCTGGCGGTCGATTGGATGGATCGGCTGGGCCACCTCGAGCGGCTGCTTGCGGAGCAGCGCTCGGTGCTGTCCCCGGCGTCCGAGCAGCGGTCGCCGGCGGCCCTGGGCATCTCGCTCACCGGCCGCGTGAGCTCCGCCGAGCGACGACGGGCGCGGCAGGACCTGGAGGATCGGCGCCTGGTCGACGCGCTGCCGGCGGATCCGCCGCCGCTCGACGAGATCACCCACCTCGCCCTCATCCCGACCTACACCGAGTCGCTGGAGAAGCTGCGGCACACCGTCCGCGCGCTCGCAGAGGCCGAGTGGCCGAAAGAGCGGAAGATCTGCGCGATCATCACCCGCGAGACCGATACCGGCGGCCGCGAGAACGTCGCACGGCTCCGCGACGAGTTCGGCGACGCATTCGCCGAGTTCCTCCATATCCTCGACCCGCTGGAGCCGGGCATCGTGGTCGGCAAGTCCAGCGCCATGGCGTGGGGCGGCCGCTACCTGTATCGGCTGCTGGTGCGGGAGCGGGGGATGGACCCGCGCCGCATCCTGGTCACCGACCTGGATGCGGACTACCGCGTCCATCCCCAGTACTTCGCCTACCTGACCTGGGTGCACCTGACCGATCCGAACCGGGAGACGCAGCTCTACCAGCCGATCCCGTACTTCCACAACAACCTGTGGGAGGCGCCGTTCCTCCAGCGGCTCTTCGCCGCGGTGCTCACCCAGCTCCAGATGTGGCGCAGCGTCCTGCCCGAGAAGCTCCAGAGCTTCGGGTCCTACTCGACGACGCTGCACCTCGTCCACGACGTCGGCTACTGGGCGACCGATGCGATCCCGGAGGACAGCCGCTTCTACTGGAAGAGCTACTTCCGCTACGGCGACCGGTTCCGCGCGGTCCCGCTGTTCATGCCGATCTACGGCGACGCGGTTCGCGCCCGGGGCTACTGGCGCAGCATGGCGGAGCAGTATCTGCAGGCGCGGCGCTGGGCCTGGGGTGTGACTGACATCCCGTATGTCATCGAGAACGCGCTGAACCACCCCGAGATCCCGTTCTGGTCGCGCTTCTGGCGGGTACTGAACCTCTTCGGGGAGCACATCAACTGGGCGATCGCACCGTTCGTGGTGATGTTCGGCGCCACCGTGCCGCTGCTCATCAACCCGGCGTTCGGCGAGACGACCCTGGGGCAGAACCTGCCGCTGTTCGCGAGCGTGATGCTGACCATCGCACTCGTCAGCCTGGTGGTGTTGATCATCGTCGAGCACCGGATCGTGCCGCCACGCCCGGCCGACTGGGGCCCCGTCCAGCGGTTCATCAGCTACGTGCAGTGGCTGGGCCTGCCGTTCGTCGGCATCTTCTTCAGCAACCTCCCAGCCCTGGACGCCCAGACCCGGCTGCTGACCGGGCGGTACCTCGAGTACCGGGTCACCGAGAAGGCCTGATGCCATGACCGATTCCGCCTCGCGCATCGCGCGCGTGCGGCTCGCCCGCTCACTGCCGCGTCTCCTGGCGCTGCCCGTCCTCCTCGTCGTGGTCGCCGCGGCGGTCGCGGTCGCCGGGCTGTTGCTGCTTCCGATGCCGGCCGGTGCCGTAGCGCCCGTCGCCGCTGCCGTGCTGGTGGTGGTCGCGCTGTGGTGGGCGGGGCGGATGCTGAGCGTTCGGCTCGACGTCGAGGAGTCCGCCGTGCACATCCACTGGCTGGGCGGCGAGCGCCGGTACGTCCTGACGCCCGGACCCGTCACGCGGGTGCGCTTCCGCGGCGAGAACTCGTCGGCGGTGCGTGCCCGCAGCTCGTGGCTCGGCGGGCAGCTCGGCGCCGCCCGACTGCGCGACGAGGAGGACATCCAGATCATCCGTCTGGCGCCGACCGCGACGGCGATCCTGGTGCCGACCGAGGACGGCCGGCTGGCCATTGCCGCGGCCGACGAGGAACAGCTCCTCCAGGCGCTCACGGAGGCCGCGCGAGCGCGTCAGCGCAGTGAGGCTGTTGCACCGCAGCCGGCCGAGCCCGAGCCCGAGCCGGAGGCGCCCGAGCCCGAGCCGGAACCGGTCACGCTCGATCCGCGGTTCATGACCGGCATCGAGCGGGCCGCCTACGAGCGGCGGCTGGCGGAGGAACGCGACGCGGCCGCGGTCGCCGCCCTCGCTGCCGCCGAGGCGGAGGCTGCGAGGCAGGAGGAGCAGCGGCTCGCCGACGAGGCGGGCGTGCCGGCCTCGACGGCTGCGGCGACGGCCACCGCCGAAGCGCGACCCCGCGCCCGTCGGTGGCGGCCGCGGATCGGCACCCGCATGGAGCGGCCGCGCGCGACCATGGCGTTCATCCTGCTGCCGCTCCTCGGAGCCGGCGTGGCGTGGGGGATCGGTGTGGCATCCGGCCGCATGCCCGAGCCGGGGACGGACCTCGGGCGTCTCACCTCCCTCGCGCTGGTGCTCGCGGGCCCCGCGACCTCCATCGCCGCGATCATGGCGAGGGCCTGGTGGCCGCGCATCATCGGTGTCGTGGTCGCCGGCGGCCTGGCCGCATCGGTCTTCATCGGTCGGGCGCTGCTGGGGGGCTGAGCCCCGACGCGAATTGACAGCGTCCCGGTGCGCTGCGACGATCGCCGCCCAACCGAAGACGGCGACGACGGAGCCACGGCGGCCGTCAGCACGACCACGAGCGAGCCTGGACGGTGTGAGCAGGCGGCACGGCGACGGTGGGTCATCCCTCCCGAGCCGGAGGCGCCAAGCGACCGCGCGGATGCAGCGCGGCCTCGTGGGTAACGTCTCCCGGGTGCGGCCCACCCGATAGCATCGGCCACGAGTGGACCGAGTCGGCGCCCGACGGGCGCATCGGTCAAGCGCGGGTGGTACCGCGGGAGTGTTCCCGTCCCGGAGTTCCGGGGCGGGTTCTGTGTTCATCGGAGAGTCGAGCGAAGACGCGAGCTGTGTTCAAGCCGGTATCGAGCAAGCTGGAGATGCCTGCCCTGGAGCAGGAGGTCATCGCGCGCTGGCGCGAGCGCAACACGATGGCGCGCTACCTGGCCCGCAACGAGGGGTCGGAGCGGCGCTACAGCTTCCTGGACGGCCCGATCACGGCCAACAATCCGATGGGCGTGCACCACGCCTGGGGGCGGACCTACAAGGACCTCTTCCAGCGCTTCCACACCATGCTCGGCGAGCGGCAGCGCTACCAGAACGGCTTCGACTGCCAGGGGCTGTGGATCGAGGTCAACGTCGAGCGCGAGCTGGGCTTCAACAACAAGCGCCAGATCGAGGAGTTCGGCATCGGCCGCTTCGTGGAGCTGTGCAAGGCCCGCGTCGACAAGTACGCCGCCATCCAGACCGAGCAGAGCAAGCGCCTCGGCTACTGGATGGACTGGGACCACTCGTACTACACGAACTCGGACGAGAACAACTACACCATCTGGGCCTTCCTCGCGCACTGCCAGCGCGAGGGGCTGCTGTACCGCGGCCACGACGTGATGCCGTGGTGTCCGCGCTGCGGCACCGGCATCAGCAACATGGAGGCGGCCGAGGGCTACGCCGAGGTGAAGCACACCTCGGTGACCGTGAGGCTGCCGATCAC
>DASTYP010000061.1:0-6195 GCA_035764845.1 Candidatus Limnocylindria bacterium | reverse complement strand
ACGGCCTTGGCACGGAACGCGTGCAGCTCGGTGGTCGCCAGCTCCAGCGCCAGGACGCCGGTGACCGCGCCCGCGGGACCGTCGGGCATGGCGAGGTCGAGCACCTGGTACTCGTCGAAGAACTGCACCTCGTGCTTGATGCACTGCTGGAACAGGGTCTGGAGGATGGCGTGCCCGGTGCGGTCCGCGGCGAAGCAGCTGCGACGGACCGGGCCCTCACCGTAGTTGCGGGTGTGGCCGCCGAAGCGGCGCTGGTCGATCAGGCCCTCGGGCGTGCGGTTGAACGGCAGACCGAGGTGCTCGAGGTTGATGATGGTCTCGATCGCGTCGCGGCACATGACCTCGGCCGCGTCCTGGTCGACCAGGTAGTCCCCGCCCTTCACCGTGTCGAACCAGTGCCACTCCCAGTGGTCCTCCTCGGTGTTGGCCAGCGCGGCGCACACGCCGCCCTGGGCCGCGCCGGTGTGCGACCGCGAGGGGTACAGCTTGCTGATGACGCCGATGCGGGCCTCCGGCCCGAGCTCCTGCTTCAGCTCGAGCGCGGCATACAGTCCGGCTCCGCCGGCGCCCACGACCAGCGCGTCCAGCTCGTGGACGCGCATGGGCGGGACGACCGGGCGACCGACGGTGGCCAGGGTCACGAGAACGGCCCCGTCGGCGGCGCGGTGTTCGGGTCGAAGAAGACGATGACCGCCATGCCCAGCACCATCCAGATCACGGCCAGCGCGATGAGGATCCCGATCAGCAGGCTGCGCGCCGTCCGATGCGTCACGTAGTCGGTGATCACGGTCCGAGCGCCGCGCGCGCCGTGGATGAAGGCGAGCAGCAGGAGCAGGAAGTCGTAGACGCGCCAGAACGGCGTCCCCCACCGGCTCTGCACGAAGGCGAAGTCGATCTCGCCGCCGGACAGCTCCACCAGCACGTGCATGATCAGCATGTGGCCCAGCGCGAGGAGCACGAGCGCCAGGCCGGACAGCCGCATGAAGTACCACCAGAACCGATCCCGGCCGCTCGCCTCGGGCTTCGGACGCGCGGCGCGCGAGGGGTTGGCGTAGATCGTCCGGGCGCGGCGCGTCTGCGCGGTCATCGGCTCAGGCGCCCCACGGCATGAAGGGCCGCAGCATGATCAGCCCCAGCGGGATCATGCTGATGACGGTCGCCGCGATGACGCCGTAGGTGAGCGGCCGGTAGTAGACCGTCAGCCGCGGCCAGAAGTCCATGGCGATCACCCGCAGGCCGTTGAGGGCGTGGTAGACGACCGCGGCCATCAGCACCACCTCGCCGGCGCGCGCCGGCAGGTTCTTGAAGATCCCCACCGCGGCGTTGTAGACGTCCGGCCCGAAGAGCACGGTCGACGTCTCAATGATGTGCATGAAGAGGTACAGGAGCACGCCGAGGCCGCTGGCCCGGTGTCCGAACCACGCCAGCTCGGACCAGGTCATCTCGTATCCGAACAGCTTGACCACGATCGGTGTGCGTCTCCTCGACGGGCGACCGTCCGCAGCGGGACGGCGCGGAGTAGCGGCGAGTCCGATTCTAGCGACGCGGGTCAGGCCGCGGCACGGACTCGTGCCGCCACCGCGTCGCCGAACTCCCGGGTCCCGGCCGAGCCGCCCAGGTCGTAGGTGACCGTCGCGCCCTCCGCGACCACGTCACGGACCGCCGTCTCGACGACATCGGCGGCGGCCGTCTCGCCCAGGTGCCGCAGCATGAGGGCGGCGGAGAGGATCAGCGCGGTCGGGTTGGCCTTGTTCTGGCCGGCGTACTTCGGGGCGGAGCCGTGGACCGGCTCGAAGACGGCCGCCTTCTCGCCGATGTTGGCACCCGGGGCGACGCCGAGGCCGCCGACCAGCCCCGCGGCCAGGTCGCTGACGATGTCGCCGTACAGGTTCGGCAGCACCAGCACGTCGTACAGCTCGGGCTTCTGGACCAGCTGCATGCACATGTTGTCGACGATGCGATCCTCGAAGGCCACGCGGCCCTCGTACTCGGCCGCGACCTGCTGCGCCGACTCCAGGAAGAGGCCGTCGGACAGCTTCATGATGTTCGCCTTGTGGACGGCGGTGACCTTCTTCCGGCCGTTCGCCACCGCGTACTCGAACGCGTAGCGCGCGATCCGCTGGCTGGCGGCGCGGGTGATGATCTTGATGCTCTCCGCGGCATCGGCGCCGACCATGTGCTCGACGCCCGCGTACAGGTCCTCGGTGTTCTCGCGCACCACGATCAGGTCGACGTCGGTGTAGCGCGACTCGACGCCCTTCATGCTCCGCGCGGGACGGACGTTGGCGTACAGCTCCAGCTCCTTGCGCAACGCCACGTTCACCGACCGGAAGCCGGAGCCAACAGGCGTCGTGATCGGTCCCTTGAGGCCCACGCCGTTGGCGCGGATGGACGCGATGACCCGGTCGGGCAGCGGCGTGCCCTCGGTGGCGATGGTGGCCTCCCCGGCCTCCTGCACGTCCCAGTCGAAGCCGATGCCGGTGGCCTCCAGGACGGTCCGGGTCGCGGCGGCCAGCTCCGGACCGATGCCGTCGCCGGGGATCAGGGTGACGCTGTAGCTCAACGGATTCCTCGTCTCGTGCGGCCGGTCAACGCGCCGGCGTGCCGAGCCAGAGTCTAGCCCGGACCGCCCGGGCGACCGCCGGGGGCCGCGGCTACAATCGGTGACATCCCCGCGTTGGCCCAGCGCCGTGAGCGCGTGCGCCGACGCCACGCAAGCAGGAGATGTGAGTGAAGCTCCAGGAGTATCGGTCCAAGGAGATCCTCGCGCGCCACGGGGTCCCGCTCCTCGCCGGGGAGATCGCGACCACGCCGGAGCAGGCGCGGGCGGCCGCCCAGGACATCGGCGGCCAGGTGGTGGTCAAGGCGCAGGTCCTGGTCGGCGGTCGCGGCAAGGCCGGCGGCGTCAAGCTGGCGGCGGATCCGGACGAGGCGGCGCAGCGGGCCGAGGAGATCCTCGGGCTCGACATCAAGGGCACGATCGTCAAGACCGTGCTCGTCGCTCCCGCCGCGGACATCGCGCACGAGTACTACCTCGGGCTCATCCTGGACCGCGCGGCCAAGGCCATCACGGTCATCGCCTCGGCCGAGGGTGGCGTCGAGATCGAGGAGACGGCGAAGACGAATCCGGGCGCCATCCTGCGGCTGCCGCTCCACCCGCTCATCGGGCTGCAGGCCTTCGAGGTCAGCCGCGTCGCCTTCTTCCTCGGCATCCCGGCCGACCTCCGCAAGGAGTTCGCGAAGGTCATGCGTGGCCTGTACGCGGCCTTCGTCGAGTCGGACGCGGACCTCGCCGAGATCAACCCGCTGGTCGTGACCGATGACGGACGGCTGCTGGCCCTCGACGCGAAGATCGTGCTGGACGACTCAGCCCTCCCGCGCCACGCGGACCTGGAGGCGATGCGTGACCTCAACGAGGAGGAGCCATCGGAGATCGCGGCGCGCGAGGCCGGCATCAGCTTCATCAAGCTCGACGGCAACATCGGCTGCATGGTCAATGGGGCCGGCCTGGCGATGACGACCATGGACCTCGTCAAGCTCGCCGGTGGCGAGCCGGCGAACTTCCTGGACATCGGCGGCGGCGCCAAGGCGGACAAGGTCGCGGCGGCGTTCAGGATCATCCTGGACGACCCGAACGTGCAGGCCATCCTGATCAACATCTTCGGCGGCATCACCCGCGGCGACGAGGTCGCCCGCGGCATCGTGGAGGCACGCCAGACGCTGACGCGGGACGTGCCGATGGTGGTGCGCATCGTCGGCACCAACGCCGAGGAGGCCAAGCCGATCCTGGCGCAGGCGAACCTCATCACGGCCGATTCGCTGGACGACGCGGCGGCCAAGGCGGTCCAGGCCGCGAAGGGAGCGGCGGCGTGAGCATCCTGGTCAACCGCGACACGCGCCTGCTGGTGCAGGGCATTACCGGGCGGGAGGGCGAGTTCCACTCCACCGCGATGCTCGAGTACGGCACGACCATCGTGGCCGGCGTCACGCCGGGCAAGGGCGGTCAGTCGGCCCTGGACGGCCGCGTCCCCGTCTACGACACCGTCGCCGAGGCGGTCGAGCAGACCGGCGCCAACGCCTCGTGCATCTTCGTGCCGGCGGCCTTCGCCCCCGACGCCATGCTGGAGGCCTCCGCGGCCGGCGTGCCGCTGGTCATCTGCATCACGGAGGGCGTTCCCGCGCTCGACATGCTGCGCGTCTACCACGTGCTCCGCGAGCGCGGCACCCGGCTGATCGGGCCGAACTGCCCGGGCCTCACCACCGTCGACGAGGCCAAGGTCGGAATCATCCCGGGCAACATCCACGCCCGCGGTCCCGTGGGCCTCGTCTCGCGGTCGGGCACCCTGACCTACGAGGTGGTGCAGGCCATGACCGATGCCGGCATGGGTCAGACGACCTGCGTCGGCATCGGCGGCGACCCGGTCATCGGGACGAACTTCATCGAGGTCCTGGACCTGTTCAACCAGGATCCTGAGACCGAGGCGATCGTCATGATCGGCGAGATCGGCGGCGAGGAGGAGGAGAAGGCGGCGGCGTTCTGCGCGCGCGAGGTGCGCAAGCCGATGGCGGCCTTCATCGCCGGTCGCACCGCCCCGCCGGGGCGGCGCATGGGCCACGCCGGGGCGATCATCTCGTCCGGTGGCGAGGGCACGGCCGAGTCGAAGCGCCGCGCGCTGGAGGAGGCGGGCATCCGCGTGGCCGACTCCCCTTCGCACATCCCGCAGCTGCTGCGCGACGCCGGCGTCCGCTGAGCTCCGCCCGCCGCACGTAACCTCGGCCGTAGTTCCCGGCACAGTCCACATGCCGGGAGCCTCACCATGCCAGTTCGTTCGTTCGTTCTCCGCGCCGGGGGCGTCGCCTCCATGGCGCTGCTGCTCGTCGCATGCAGCGCCTCCAGCGGGTCCTCCTCGTCGGCCTCCGCGGCGGCCTCCGCGGCCCCGCCGTCGAGCGCACCAGCGTCCGCCGCGGCGGGCGATGCCACCGTCGTGGTCGCCGACTCCGACCTCGGCCAGATCCTCACGGATGCCGACGGCAACGTCATCTACTACTTCGCCAACGACGAGGAGGGCGTCAGCAACTGCGAGGGCGACTGCCTCTCGAACTGGCCCCCGGTGCCCGTCTCCGGTGATCCGAGCGCGGGTGATGGCGTCTCCGCCGAGCTCGGCACGATCGACGGCAACGACGGCTCGACGCAGCTCACGGTGAACGGCTATCCCGCGTACTACTTCGCGGGCGACCAGGCCGCCGGCGACACCAACGGCCAGGGAGTCGGCGGGATCTGGTGGGTGTTCGGCGCCGACGGCGAGCCGATCGAGAGCTAGGGGCGGTGTGGCGCTGGGGTATATATCGTATATACGCCAGCGCTCACCCGGCATCCCGGATGGCGTCGGCGACCTCGCGCGCGATGGCGCGCAGGCCGTCCGGCGCATCGGCCGCCCGGATGCCGAGGATGACGTGGGTCGCGCCGGCCTTCCGGAAGGCGACGGCCGATGCGCGCGCCGCCCGCAGGCCGGCCGCGTCGACATCGCACACGACCTGGGCGGCGAACGAGAAGGCGTCGGGGTCTCGACCGGCTTCGAGCAGCGCCGCGCGAAGGGCGTCCCGGCGCGACACGAAGTAGTCGAGGTCGCCGGGCCGATTCCCGGGCATCGGCCATCCGTCGGCCCAGCGCGCCGCCATGGCGATCCCCCGCCGCTTCTGACCCCCGAGCCACAGCTGCGGGCCGCCCGCACGGACCGGGGACGGCAGGTTGGTGGCGCCGCGCAGCGGGTGGATGGGGTCGTCCAGCGTCACGCCCTCCTCGGTGGCCGCCGCGTCAGAGAAGAGCGCGCGGACCGCGCGGACCGCGGACTCGAAACGATCGAAGCGCTCCGGCAGCGGGGGCAGGTCGATCCCGTAGGCGTCGTGCTCTCCGGCGTGCCAGCCGGCGCCCATCCCCAGGATGAATCGGCCGCCAGTCGCGTTGTCCAGGACCGTTGCCGCCTTGGCCACGACCGCGGGGTGGCGGAACGTCGCCGAGGCCACCGCGATGCCGATCCACCGTCCCGGGACCCGGTGCGCCAGGGCGGCGGCCGTCGTGAAGGCCTCGAAGGCCGGACCACCGCGCGGCCGGCCGGCGTCGGAGAGGTGGTCGCTCAGCCAGCCGGCGTCGAAGGCGTTCAGCTCCCCGGCCAGGCGCCACGTCGCGTCGAGCGT
>DASTYP010000060.1:0-6006 GCA_035764845.1 Candidatus Limnocylindria bacterium | reverse complement strand
TCCGGCGACCAGGCCGGGTAGTCCGCGTCCCCGGCGAGCGAGGCGAGCTCGCGCACCTTCGCGTTGCCCGGCGGCGCGTCGGCGAGCGACACGGTCCGGATCTGCAGCCGCGGATTGATCGTCGCGTCGGGGCCGGTATCGGCGGCGAAGGCGATCGAGCGGCCGTCGGGGTGCCACGCCGGGTGCGCCACGTCGAAGTCGCCGCTGGTCAGCTGGCGAGGCTGCGCTCCCTCGCGCGCCGGGACGATCCAGAGGTGCGATCGGCGCACGACGTGACCGCTCTCGTCGTCGCGGAAGTCGAGCCGCGTGATGCGGCGCGCGATCGGCGTCCGGCCCGGCTTCTCCTCGCCGACGACGAAGCGGTGATCGCCCGCCTGGGCCACGAGCGCCAGGCGTTCGCCGTCGGGGCTCCACAGGACCGAGCCGACGCCGTGCTTCAGTCGGGTCAGCTGCCATGGCTCGCCGCCATCGAGGGGGAGGATCCACGCCTGGCCCGGATCGGCGGAGCCGACCTTGGAGCGAACGAAGGCCAGCTGCCGGCCATCGGGGGAGACGGCGGGACCGGTGTCCCGGACGCGTCCGCGGGTCAGCTGCCGCGCGCGGCCGCCACGCAGCGGGCGCATCCAGAGCTGCGACTCGTACTCGCCGCGCACGACGCGACGCAGCCCGTACACGACGAAGCTCGCGTCGGGCGCGAGGTCGAACGATTCGAGCGCCACCTGGGCGCGCACGAGAGCACTCGGGGTCGCATCGGTCATGGCTGGGGAGTATGCGGCACGCGCGGTCGGCACATCGCCGCATGGCGGAATCCGTGGGCGTGCAGGAAAGGGTCGTCAGATTCGGTGGAATGTGCCATCCTCCGGCCTTCGAAGCGGCCGGATCCCGCCCCGGGCCTCGCCGCGACGCCACGCAGAGTCGGAGGAATCGAACCGTGCGTCGCCACGCAACCTTGATCAGCCTGCTCGGCATCCTCGCGCTGGTCGGTGCCGCCTGCACCGCGGTGCAGCAGGAGAGCCCGAGCGCCGGAGACAGCAGCGGGGGAGAGAGCGCCGCGCCGACCGGCGGGACGGCGAGCGGCGGGACGGTCCGCATCGCCATGGGCGGCTATCCGGACTCCCTGAACCCCGGGAACGGGGTGCTGTCGGAGGCCTACACCTTCTACGAGCTCATGTACGACACGCCGATCTCCGTGAACTCGGCGGGTGAGTTCGTCCCCGAGCTGGCGAGTGAGTGGTCGGTCTCCGATGACGGCCTGACCTGGACGATGACCATCCGCGACGGGGTCGCCTTCCACGACGGCGAGCCCCTCACCGCGGAGGACGTCGCCTACAGCATGAACCTGTACCGCGACACCGAGGACTTCCCGTTCCTGCCCTCGTACGTGGCGGACTTCACGAGCATCGAGGCCACCGACGACACGACGGTCGTGCTCACCACCGAGGAGCCGATGGCGGCCTTCGAGGCCAACATGGCGTTCATGTACGTCCTGCCCAAGCACATCTGGGAGAACGAGTCCGACCCGGTGGGCTTCGAGAACGCCGAGATGATCGGCTCCGGCCCGTTCAAGCTCGTCGAGGCGTCGCAGGGCGAGTTCGTCGAGCTGGAGGCGAACGCGGACTACTGGAACACGCCGCCCAACGTCGACGGCGTCATCTTCCAGACCATCGACAACGCCGATGCGCGCGTCACCGCGCTGACCACCGGCGAGGTCGACGCCATCACCGAGTTCCCCGCGACCGCCGCGTCGGCGCTGCAGAACGCGGAGGGCGTGACGGTGCACATCGCCGACGTGGCTGCCGGCGGCGCCTTCCGGGACGTCTTCTTCAACGTGGTGTCGGACGAGGACTGTCCGCAGGACGACCCGGAGACCACCGACGCCGACGAGACCGGCGTGTGCAGCGGGCACCCGGCTCTGAAGGACATCAACGTCCGTCAGGCGCTCGCCATGGCCACCGACAAGCAGCAGATCATCGACGTGGCCACGCTGGGCACCAGCTCGCCCGGCCTGTCACTGGTGCCGCCCGGCCTCGGCGACTACTACGCCGACGACGTCGAGGACTACGCCTTCGACACGGATGCGGCCAACGAGCTGCTGGACCAGGCCGGCTACGAGGACACCGATGGCGACGGCATTCGGGAGTGCCTCCCGGACCAGGGCTGCGACGACCTGACGTTCCGCTTCAACTACGCCGATGACATCGACACCGCGCCGCGCGAGGCGGAACTGCTCCAGGGCATGTGGTCGGAGATCGGGGTGGCGATCGAGATCCAGGGCCTGGACCCGGACACGCTGACGAGCGTCTGCTGCCCGAGCTTCGACTACGACGTCATGCTGTGGGGCTGGGGCTCGGATCCGGATCCGGCGTTCCTGATGGGCGTCGCGCTGTGCGACGAGATCCCGTCGGGGTTCAGCGAGACCGGCTACTGCAACCCGGAGTACGACGACCTGTACACGGCCCAGTCCACCGAGCAGGACCACGATACGCGGGTCGGGATGATCCACGACATGCAGCGGATCCTGGTGGAGGACGTGCCGTACATCATCCCGTACTACCAGCAGGAGCTCGAGGCGTGGCGCGAGGATCGGTTCACGGGCTGGCTGGCCGAGGACCCGACCCTCGGGCTCGACGATCCATCGTCGCTCCTGTCGCTTCGACCGAGCGAGTAGACCGATCGCGGCCGGGCGTCCATCGCGGCGCCCGGCCGGTCCGACCCGCGTGACCCGCGTCGTGCGCTTCGTACCCACGGCCGACCGGCCCGAGGCTCCCCGGTGAGCGGCCGCGGCGGCTACGCCCTGCGCAAGGTGGGCTGGGCCCTCCTGACGCTGTTCGTCGTCATCACCTTCAACTTCCTGCTCTTCCGGGTGCTGCCGGGTGACCCGGCCAAGTCCGGGTTGCGGGACCCGCGGCTCAACCCGGCGGCCGTCGAAGCGCTGCGCGAGCGGTTCGGGCTCGACAAGCCGGTCTTCCTCAACCTGGACGGCGGCAACCCGCTCGACACCCAGTTCACGGCGTACCTCGGCGCGCTCTCCCGCGGCGACCTGGGGCAGAGCTACGCGTTCCGCGACCAGTCGGTGGCCGATCTCATCGGCCAGGCGCTGGGCAACACCCTGTGGCTGGTGGTCCCGAGCCAGTTCCTGTCCATCCTGCTCGGCGCCCTGCTGGGCTTGGTGGCCGCGTGGCGGCGCGGCCGCGCACTGGACGTCGGCGCGCTGTCGTTCAGCCTCTTCATGTGGTCGCTGCCGACCTTCTTCCTGGGGATCATCCTGCTGGTCGTCGGCGCGAACTGGTTCGGGCTGCCGACCGCGGGGCGCATCACCATCGGTGCCGACTACGCCAACGCCTGGGAGCTGGCGTGGGACGTCGGGCGGCACCTGCTGCTGCCGACGCTGACGCTGACCCTGGTGGTCCTCGGCGAGTACATGCTGATCATGCGCAGCAGCGTGCTGGACGTGTTCAGCGAGGACTACATCCTCACCGCGCGCGCCAAGGGCCTCTCCACCTTCCGCGTCATCCGTGACCACGCCCTGCGCAACGCGATGCTGCCGATGGTCACGCTGATCGCCCTCAACCTGGGCTTCACCGTCTCCGGCGCCATCCAGGTCGAGTCGGTGTACTCCTGGCCGGGCATCGGCCTGCTGACCGTCAACGCCGTCGCCGACCGCGACTACCCGGTCCTGCAGGGCGCCTTCCTCCTGATCGCCGTCTCGGTGGTCGTCGCCAACCTGGTCGCGGAGCTCGTCTACGGTTGGCTGGACCCGCGGGTGAGCGAGGGATGAGCCGATGAGCGCCCTGCTCGAGGCGACCGCGTCGCCGACGGTCGTCGCACCGCAACGGGGGGCGTGGCGCCTCCTGCTGCGGCAGCGGATGGGCGTCATCGGCGCCGTCATGCTGTTGCTGGCCGTCGTCGTCGCCATCGCGGCCCCGCTGCTGGCGCCCTACGACCCATACGCCAACGTCCGAGTCAACATCCTGGACATCTACCAGGCGCCGTCCACCACGCACCTGCTCGGCACCGACGACGGCGGCAAGGACGTCCTCAGCTCGCTGATCTTCGGGGCGCGGGTATCGCTCGTGGTCGGCTTCTCGGCCGCGGCCATCGCGCTGGTGATCGGTGGCCTGGTCGGGATCGTGGCCGGCTACCGCGGCGGCTGGATCGGCTCGCTGCTCATGCGGATCACCGACTTCTTCCTGGTCATCCCGGACCTGGCGCTGCAGATCGTGCTGGTGGCGATCATCGGTCCGTCACTGGGGACGATCATCCTGGTCATCGGTGCGCTGGGCTGGACGACGACCGCCCGGATCGTGCGGTCGCAGACGCTCACCGTGCGCGAGCGCAAGTACGTGATGCGGGCCCGGGCGGTCGGGGCCGGTGACCTTCACATCCTGCGTGAGCACATCCTGCCCGCCGTCCTGCCGCTGATGCTCGCCAACATGGTCCTGGTCATCAGCCTGGCGATCCTGTCGGAGTCCACCCTCGCCTTCCTGGGCCTTGGCGACCCGACGGTCATCAGCTGGGGGCAGATGCTCAACTTCGCCTTCGACCGCGGTGCCGTCTCGGCCGGCGCGTGGTGGGCGCTGCTGCCGCCGGGCTTTGCCATCGTGTGGGTGGTGCTGGCGACCACGCTGCTGGGCACGGCGCTCGAGAACGCGCTGAACCCTCGGCTCGAGCGGCATCACCTGGAGGCGCCCGGCTCCGACGTGGCGCGGGACCGCCGCCCGACGCCGCTGCGAACGCTGCCGGACGATCCGATCCTGCGCGTCCGTGACCTGACGATCGAGTTCGACACCCCGGCCGGTCCGCTGCGCGCCGTCGACGGCGTCAGCTTCGACCTCCGACGCGGCGAGACCCTGGGCCTGGTCGGCGAGTCCGGGTGCGGGAAGACGACGACCGTGCTCGGCCTGCTGCGGCTCCTGCCGCCGGGCGGGCGCGTCGTGAACGGTTCGGTGTGGTTCGACGGCGAGGATCTGCTGGGGCTGGACGGCGACGCCCTGCGCGCCTTCCGCTGGACGCGCCTGTCGCTCGTCTTCCAGGGGGCGATGAACGCGCTCAACCCCGTCCGGACCATCGGCGACCAGATCGCGGAGGCCGTGCGGCTGCATGCGCCGACCACCACGAAGGCCGAGGCGCGGAGGCGTGCCGAGGATCTGCTCGAACGCGTGGGCATCGGCCGGCGCCGCGCGAACGAGTATCCGCACACGTACTCCGGTGGCATGCGCCAGCGCGCCATGATCGCGCTGGCGCTCGCCTGCGACCCCGACGTCATCGTGGCGGACGAGCCGACCACCGCGCTGGACGTGATGATCCAGGCCCAGATCCTCGAGCTCCTCGCCGGCCTCTCGCGGGACCTGGGGATGGGGATCATCCTGGTGACCCACGATCTCGGCGTCGTGGCCCAGGTCTGCGACCGGGTGGTGGTCATGTACGGCGGCGAGGTGGCTGAGGAGAACGAGGCGGCGGCGCTGTACCGCGCGCCGCGCCATCCCTACACCCAGCAGCTGCTGGCCTCCTTCCCGGACCTGGCCCATCCCGATCGGCCGCTGCGCGGCATCCCGGGATCGCCGCCACGCCTGGACGCCATGCCACCCGGCTGCCGGTTCGCCCCGCGCTGTCCGCACGCTTTCGACCGATGCGTCCTGGAGCGCCCCCCGGAGTACGGCACGGATGGTGGTCGGGCCGCCTGCTTCCTCCTGGACCCCGGGGTGGACCGGTGACCGGGGCGCCACGCGACGAGGCGCTGCTGCGGGTCGAGGGCCTGGTGAAGGAGTTCCCGGGGCGCCGGTCCATCGGGGACTGGCTGGCGCGCCGCCCGGCACCGCCGGTACGTGCCGTGGACGGCATCGACTTCGAGCTGCGGCGCGGCGAGGTCCTCGCGCTCGTCGGCGAGTCGGGGTGCGGCAAGACGACCACGGGCAACCTGCTCCTCGGTCTGCTGGCGCCGACCGGCGGGCGCGTGATGCTCGACGGGCAGGAGGTCGGCGGGCTGTCGGGCCGGGACCTCCGTCG
>DASTYP010000059.1:0-5503 GCA_035764845.1 Candidatus Limnocylindria bacterium | reverse complement strand
TCCGCCCCCATGGACTGCACGGCGGAGACGAGGTCGAGCGCGCTCCGCACCGCTCGCTCCGCGTCGTCCTCGTGGGCCGTTGGCGCGCCCCACACGGCCATCACGGCATCACCGATGAACTTCTCCACCGTCCCGCCGTACGAGCCGATGATCTGCGTGGCCGTGTCGAAGTAGCGGCTCAGCAGCTCGCGGACCGCTTCCGCGTCGCGGGACTCCGCGAGGGGCGTGAAGCCGACGAGGTCCGCGAAGAGCACCGAGACGAGACGCCGCTCCGCGCTGGGCTGGGGCACGGCGGCCGTCGACTCGGCCGCGGGAGCCGAGGAGGCGGAGAGCCGGAGATCAGTCCCGCATTGGCCGCAGAACTTGACGCCGGGCGCGTTCGACGCGCCGCAGCTGGGGCACGCGGCCGCGAGAGCGGCTCCGCATTCGCCGCAGAACTTGCGGTCGGCCTCGTTCGGCGTCCCGCATGCCCGGCACTCCATCGGCTCTCCTTCGTGGCGTTGCGGAGTATCGGCTGCGCGCGGGACGGCGGTCAACGTGCCCGACGCCTCATCCGCGGCGGCCCGCCCTTCCCAACGCGGCGCCCGCCTCGTAGGCTGCGCTGCCATGGGTCGGCCGTGGCGCCTCGACCTGCGCACCTCGCTCGTGGCGTTCTCGGGCGTGGCGATGCTGGCCGTCGCCGGGGCGTCCCTGGCCTACCGGGCGGCCGGGCCGTCCGATGGCTCCCACGCCGGCTACGTGACGAGCGCCGTGACGCGGGACGGTGTCGAGGTCACGCGCCTGCCCGGCCAGCCGACGGCCCTCGAGGACGGGGACCGGGTCGAGGCCATCGATGGCGTACCGCTGGAGTCGTGGCTCAGGCGAGGGCCGTCGGACCGGCCGAGCGTCGACCGTGGCGACCGGGCAACGTACGACGTCGCGCGCGACGGCCGGGCTGCACAGGTGGCGGTCCGCATCGGTCAGTACCCGCTGGGGCGCGTCCTCCTGGACTCCTGGGGAACCGTGATCTTCCTGCTCGTGACGCTCGGGGTGACGGCCTA
Source organism: Candidatus Limnocylindria bacterium (assembly GCA_035764845.1). Classification (GTDB taxonomy): domain Bacteria; phylum Chloroflexota; class Limnocylindria; order QHBO01; family QHBO01; genus JACDBZ01. Next base: position 4,463 of record DASTYP010000059.1, on the reverse strand, counting down.
CGTCTTCGTCCGCCGTCCATCGGAGCCGGCGACGCGACCGCTGCTCCTGCTCGGCACCGGGCTGGTGGGCAGCACGATCCCCTGGATGCTCGGCCTCCAGCCGTTGGATCTGGTCACGGGCACCGGCTTGTGGGTCTGGTTCATCGGCTCCTTCGTCGTGTACAGCGTCTTCTGGAGCGCCTCGCTGCACTTCAGCCTGGTGTTCCCGCGCCGGATCGGCCTGGTGCGGCGGATCCCAGCGGTGACGTGGCTGGTGTACGCGGTGCCTTTGGCGCTGCTCCTGGCGTGGGCGCTCGTCGGCGTTGCGGCCAGCGGCAGCGCGATGGCGACGCTGGGCAGCATGACCGGCCTCCAGCTGCTTATGGTGCTCGGCACGTGCGTGAGCCTCGTGGCCGCCCAGGTGGTCCAGTACCGCACCGCGGGCGAGGGATCGGCGCGCGAGCAGACTCGATGGCTGGCCTGGGGCGGCATCTCGGCCACCGTGCTGGTGGTCGCGTTCTGGTTCGGCCCGGAGCTCGTCACCGGCCGGCCCACCCTGCCGTGGAGCGCGGTCGGCCTGCCGGGACTGTTGTTCACGGGCGCAATCGCCGTCGCGGTTCTGCGGCATCGGCTGTTCGACATCGACGTCGTCATCAACCGCACGCTGGTGTACGGAACGCTGACGGCATCGGTGGCGGCCACCTACTTCGTTGGCGTGCTGGTCCTTCGTTCCGTCATGGGCACCGATGCGAACTTCGCCGTGTCGCTGCTCGCCACGGGAGCGGCCGCCCTCCTCGCCCTGCCGATCCGGGACGCGCTGCAGCGGGGCGTCAACCGCCTGATGTACGGCGATCGGGATGATCCGTACCGCGCGATCACGCGGCTGGGTGAGCGGCTCGGATCGTCGCTGACCACCGAGGAGGTGCTGCCCACTGTCGTCGCCACCGTCGCCACCGCCCTGCGCCTGCCGTACGTGGCCATCGAGCTGCGCCAGGGCGATGTCGTGAGCGTGGCGGCGTCGACCGGAAGTCCGCCCGCCGATGCGGATGCGATCACGCGGCTGCCGCTCGTCGATCGCGGGGAGACGATCGGCGACCTGGCGGTCGCAGCCCGAGGCCCGGGCGAGCGCTTCTCCCGCGCCGACCACGCCCTGCTGGCCGGCCTGGCGCAGGAGGCGGGGCGGGCGGCGCGATCGGTCCGCCTGGCGGCCGAGCTCGACCGCTCTCGGCGGCAGCTCGTCGCGGCGCGCGAGGAGGAGCGTCGCCGGCTGCGCCGCGACCTGCACGACGGACTCGGGCCGACGCTGGCGGCCGCGCGGCTCAAGGTCCAGGCGGTGCGCGCGGGGGCCGCCGATCCGTCCGTGCTGGACCAGCTGGACGGCGAGCTCGCCGGCGTCCTGGGCGACGTCCGTCGCATCTCTCGCGAGCTGCGTCCGCCGGCGCTCGACGAGCTTGGGCTCATGCCGGCGCTGCGCGCCCACGCGGCGCGCTTCGCGGTCGACGGTGAGCTGACCGTGCAGGTCGATGGTCCCGGCGACCTCCCCGCCCTGCCGGCCGCCGTCGAGTCGGCCGCCTACCTGATCGCCATGGAGGCCCTGACCAACGTTCGGCGCCACAGCGGCGCCGTCCACTGCCGCGTCCGGGTCCGCCTGGCCGATGCCCTCGAGCTGGAGATCGAGGACGACGGGGCTGGCCTGGCCGCGGAGCCGGAGCCCGGCGTCGGGCTGGCCTCGATGCGCGAACGGGCGGCCGAGGTCGGCGGGTCGGTCACCATCGGGCGCGGCCACGACGCCGGCACCCTGGTCCTCGCCCGACTCCCGCTGACCGCGCCGAGCGGGGGCGCGGCGTGATCCGCGTCCTGCTCGTCGACGACCATCCCGTCTACCGCGACGGTGTCCGACTCAACCTCGAGGGTTGGGAGGAGGTCGAGGTGATCGGCGAGGCCGGTGACGGTGACGCGGCCATCGAGGCGGCGGCCCGGCTGCGCCCGAACGTGATCCTGATGGACGTGCAGATGCCCGGGCGGTCCGGCGTCGACGCGACCCGCGAGATCGTGGCGCGCGACCCGGGCGTCGCGATCGTGGTGCTGACGATGTTCGAGGACGACGAGCTCGTCGCGGCCGCGATGCGCGCCGGAGCCCGCGGCTACCTGCTGAAGGATGCCGGGCGCGAGGAGCTGCGCCGGGCCGTTGCCGCTGCGGCCAGCGGCCAGGCGATCTTCAGCGCCTCGGTGGCGCATCGGCTCACCTCGCTGGTGGGCGCGAGCCCGGCACCACCGCCGTTCCCCGAGCTGACCCCGCGCGAGCGGGACGTCCTGGAGCTGATGGCCCAGGGGCGCCTCAACGCCGACATCGCGCAGCGGCTGGGACTGAGCGAGAAGACGGTGCGCAACCAGGTCAGCGTCATCTTCTCCAAGCTCGAGGTCCTCGGCCGGCCGGAGGCCATCGTCAAGGCGCGCGAGGCCGGCATGGGCGCCGAAGGTCCACGGCCCTGAGGCGCGCCTCCCGGCTGTCCGGGACGCTTGACCGATGCGCCCGGGACAGCGTCCGGCGCAGATTGCGGCCATCGCTCAGCTCAGGAGTCGCGTCCATGGTCGCCCGATACGCCTACGTCACCCTCGCCTGGCTCTTCCTCGCCTGCGTCGCCGTGCAGGTGTTCCTCGCCGGGCTCGGCGTGTTCGCCGGGTCGCAGAACTTCGCCACGCATCGCGACTTCGGCTACACCTTCGGCTTCCTGACCGTCGGCATGCTCATTGCCGCAGGTGTGGGCCGCCTGGGTCGCCGATGGATCTGGTTCTCCGCCCTGCTGATCTTCCTGTTCGCGCTGCAGTCCGTGTTCGTCGGGGTGCGGGACACCCTGCCGGCCGTCGCCGCCCTGCACCCGGTCAACGCGCTGGCCATCTTCTGGGTCGCACAGCACGTCGCGCGCGGGGCGCTGTCGCTGGTGCGCAACGCTGCGGAGGCACCGGCTGCCGCCGAGCGCCTGGGGGTGCGACCGTGATCGAGTGGTATCCGTGGATCGTGCTGCTCCATGTCATCGGCGCCTTCGGCTTCGTCTTCGCCCACGGTGCGTCGGCCTTTGCGGCCTTCCGCATCCGCACCGATCCTCGACCCGAGTCGGTCGCCTCGATGCTCGCTCTCTCCGGTGGCGCCCTGACGGTCATGTACCCGTCGCTGCTGCTCCTGCTCGTCGGCGGCATTTGGGCCGCGTTCGCCGGCGACCTGTGGGGCCACTGGTGGGTATGGGCGGCGTTGGGGCTGCTGATCGGCGTGGCCGCCGCGATGTACGCGGTCGGGACGCGCTACTACGTCGCGCTCCGGCAGCGGTTGGCCGTGGAGGGAGGCGTTCCCGAGGGCGACCCGGACTTTGCGGCCGTGCTCGACTCGCGGCGGCCGGAGATGCTCGCCGCCATCGGCGGTACCGGGCTGCTCCTCATCCTGTGGCTCATGGTGGTCAAGCCGGGGTGACGCGGGTGCGCCGACGGCCGCCGCGCGCGCGGCGTCCTGCTTGCGGCAGCGGCAAGTAACTGCCGAGTTGGCCGCCAACCTGGCGGTGAGTTGCCGGTGGCGCAAGCCACGGCCGTCGGGAGCGCCGCGAGGGCCGCAACTCGGGCGTTGCTTGCGGGGTGGGCAAGCGGGCGGCTCGGGTCGCGGGTCGTCTGCCTCTGCTTGCCGCGCGCGCACCTGCCGGCGGTTGCGTGGGGCGCGACTACCCGAGACGGAGCCCCCGCGCATGCTGGCTCCGTCGCCCTGGATTTGTGCCACACGCAACGCAGGGCCGCCGAACGCACCGAATCGTCACGCGCGTCCCGGATAGTTGCGCGACACGCAACGCGGCGCCGCTCAACGACTGAGTCGTCACGCGCGCCCCGGATAGTTGCGCGACACGCAACCACCCACGACGCAGCCGGAGCGTCAGTCAGTCGCCAACCCCCTGCGCCGCCTTGAACGCCGCTCCGAGCGCCCGCTTGCGGTCGTGCGCGGAGAGGATCCGCTTCCGCAGCCGGATGGCCGACGGCGTCACCTCGACCAGCTCATCGGCCGCAATGAACTCGATGGCCGCCTCGAGCGTGAGGACGCGCGGCGGGGTGAAGATGCGGTAGTCGCCATCGGTCGCCTGGGTGCGCATGGCCGAGAGCTTCTTGGACTTGGTCGGGTTGACGTCCATGTCGCCGGGGCGGCTGTTCTCGCCGATGATCATCCCCTCGTACACCTCGGTGGACGGACCGATGAACAGCTCCGAACGCTCCACCAGCGACGACAGCGCGTACGCGCGCGACTCGCCCGGGCGGTCGGCCACCAGCACGCCGGTGGTCCGATGCGTGACCTCACCCGCCCACGGCCCGTAGCCCTCACCGATCTGGTGCATCAGCGCCGTCCCCCGCGTGTCGCTCAACAGCTGCCCGCGGTACCCGATGAGTCCCCGCGTGGGCACGATGAACTCCATGCGGACGCGCCCGTCCGCATCGGTACTCATCTGCTCCAG
>DASTYP010000058.1:0-6430 GCA_035764845.1 Candidatus Limnocylindria bacterium | reverse complement strand
TTCAGCGTCAACCTCGAGAACCAGACGCCGCAGCAGCTGACCCTGGCCCTCAACGCCACCGCGCCGCAGGGCTGGACGGTCGAGGTCCGGCCGGAGGGCGAGGCGCGTGCCGCCAGCGTGACCATCGACGCGCGGGGGTCGAAGCGGCTGACGGTGCAGGCCACGCCGCCCGCCGACGTGGCCTCCGGCCAGTACCCGCTGCGCGTCGACGCCGTCTCGGGCGACCTCGGCGCCACCCTGGACCTGGCGGCGGAGGTCACCGGCAAGGTGGAGATGCAGTTCACGACGGCGGATCAGCGGCTCAACACCACCGCGACGGCCGGCGGCACCCAGGACGTCGACGTCGTGGTCGCCAACACCGGGACGTCGCCCATCACCGCCATCACGCTGAGCGGCAGCGGGCCGTCGGACTGGGAGGTCACCTTCGACCCGGAGTCGATCGACGAGATCGCGCCCGGCGAGACCGCGACCGCCACCGCGCACATCGTGCCGTCGCAGAACGCGGTGGCCGGCGATTACGTCGTGACGCTCAAGGCCGGGGCGGAGGGCGCGAACGAATCGATGGACATCCGCGTGACCGTCGAGACGCCGCCCATCTGGACCATCGTGGGGATCGCGCTGATCGTGCTCACGCTGGGCGGCCTGGTCTGGGTGTTCCGCCGTTATGGTCGGCGGTGAGCCCATGGCCACGGACGCCCTCTCGCCCAGCGCGGTGCCGGCCCTGGTCGAGACCGCCGGGCTGACCAAGCGCTACGGCGACCTCGTCGCGGTCGATCACCTCGACCTGACGGTCCGCGCCGGCGAGGTCTACGGCCTGCTGGGTCCGAACGGGGCGGGCAAGACGACGACGATCATGATGCTCCTGGGCCTCACCGAGCCGAGCGAGGGCACCGCCCGGGTCCTGGGCCTGGATCCGGCGCGGCGCGCCCTCGACGTGAAGCGCCGGGTCGGCTACCTGCCCGATGCTGTCGGCTTCTACGGACGGCTCACCGGGCGCGAGAACCTTCGCTACACCGCGGCGCTCAACGGCCTGCCCCCGGATGACACCGAGGACCTCATCGAGGAGGCACTGGAGCACGTCGGGCTGGCCGACGCCGCTGACCGGCCGACCGGCGGGTACTCGCGCGGCATGCTGCAACGCCTGGGCATCGCGGATGCGCTGCTCAAGGACCCCGCCATCCTGATCCTGGACGAGCCGACCACCTCGATCGACCCGGCCGGCGTCACCGAGCTCCTGGCGCTCATCCGCGGGTTGGTGGCGGACCGTGGCGTGGGCGTGCTCCTGTCGAGCCACCTGCTCGCGCAGGTGGAGCGGCTGTGCGACCGGGTCGGCATCTTCTGGCGCGGACGGCTGCTTGCGGAGGGCACCGTGGCCGAGGTCGCGGCGCAGGCCGGGGAGCCGGGGATCGATTTGGACGAGGCGTACGGGCGCATCGTGCGCCGCGCCGGCGCTGCGGAAACGACCGATGGCCGCGCAGCCTGACGCCGTTCGCGTTGCCGCAGCTGCCGACACCGAGTGGCTGCGGCGTCGTGGCCCCGGCTGGCTCGTCGTCGCCGGCAAGGAGCTCGCCGAGACGCTGACCAGCCTCCGCTTCGCCGTCCTGCTGGTCATCCTGGGACTGGCCGCGCTCGCCCCGGTGTACGCCACCTCCGGCGCCATCCGCGACGCGGCGGAGCAGGCGAGCGGCGCGGCGGCCCTGTTCCTCGCGCTCTTCACGCTCGGCGCGGACCCGGTGCCCTCGTTCGTCGGCCTGGTCGGGTTCGTGGCGCCACTGCTCGGCATCGCCTTCGGCTTCGACGCGATCAACGGCGAGCGGGCGCAGGGCACGCTGGCGCGCCTGCTCTCGCACCCGATCCACCGCGACGACCTGATCAACGGCAAGTTCGCCGCTGGCCTGGCCGCCATCGCCTTCGCCGTCGTGAGCATGGCGCTCCTGGTCGCGGGCCTCGGCATCGTGCGGCTCGGGATCGTGCCGAGCGTGGGCGAGGTCGCGCGCATGCTGGCCTGGGTCGTCGTGACCATCCTCTACATCGGCCTGTGGCTGGCGATCGCCATGCTCTGCTCCGTGCTCAGCCGGCGAGCGGCGACATCGGCGCTGATCGCGATCGGACTCTGGCTGGCGCTGAGCCTCTTCGGCGTGCTGCTGGCCCAGCTCATCGCGGGCTTCCTCGACCCGATCAGCGGCTCGGTCGGCACCGAGGCGGCGCTGCGCCACGCGCAGCTGCAGCAGCAGTTGAGCATCGTGAACCCCGGGACGGTCTACGCGCAGGCGACGCTGGCGCTGCTGAACCCCGGCGCCACCGCGGTGGTCGTGCCCGGGCTCGCGGAGGCGATTCAGCTGAGCCAGCAGATCCCGACGCAGCTGTCGCTGCAGCAGAGCCTGCTCATCGTGTGGCCCCAGGTCGTCGGGCTGCTGGCCGCGATGGTCCTGTGCTTCGTGGCGAGCTACATCGTCTTCCTGCGACAGGAGGTTCGCGCGTAGGCTCCACCTCCATGGAGCCGATGCATGCGCGGCACCCGCTTCGCGACCTGCTCGAGCGCGCAGCACGGGGCCATCCGCCTCCGGCGGACGGGTCGGTGGCCGTCCTCCCGTCGCCGCCCGGTCACGCCGATGCGGTCGTGGCCTTCACCGCGCACCACGTGGTGGCCGCCGCCGTCGACCCAGAGGCGGTCCGTCAGCGGCTCGGCGGCGCCGACCTCGGTGCGCCGATGGGGGCGTCGTTCCTGGCCTGGTTGGGCGAGCAGCTGCGGGCGGAGCCAGGGAGCCTCGACGTCGTGCTCGTCGCGGCGGGCCGCGGATCGCCGTCGGTGGAGCTGCGGTCGGTCTCGGCCGCCGACCACGCCCGGGTGGCCCGTGCGGAGCGCTACCGATCGGAGGTGCGGGCCTGGACCGATGCGGAGGAGCGCGGTGTCGTCACCCTCGGGCGCGGCCTTGCTGGTCGCCTCGAGGTCTCGGTCGAGCTGGATCCTTCGGCCCGCGGCCGCGGCATCGGTCGTCGGATGATCGCTGCCGCGCTCGCCCTGGTGCCGTCCGGCGAACGCGTCTTCGCGCAGGCCGCGCCCGGGAACGCCGCGTCGCTGCGGGCCTTCCTGGCGGCCGGCTTCGTGCCCATCGGCGCGGAGGTGCTGTTCCTGCGTGGCAGATAGTGCGTACCTGTCCGCGGGGGACGACCTCGACCACGGTGGCGCGTGGCGAACTGGAGCGATTCGGAGGCTCACGCTAGAATCGTCGGACCGCGTGGCGGAGTAGCTCAGTGGTAGAGCAGGGGACTCATAAGCCCTTGGTCGGTGGTTCGAATCCGCCCTCCGCTACCAATCCCACGCCCCTCGACGCCCTGGCCGGTGCCGTCGTGCGCGGCGCCCGGGCCCTCGGCGTCCCCGCGGACGCCCACCTGATCCTCGCCGTCTCCGGCGGTTCCGACTCGATGGCCCTGCTCCATGGCGCCACCCACGCATGTCGGACCGAAGCGGTCGCCTGGCGCCTCACGGTTGCGCACCTCGACCATGCGCTGCGCCCCGCGAGCGCCGACGACGCCACGTTCGTGAACGATGCCGCCGCCGACCTGGGACTTCGCTCCGAGGCGCGCCGGGTGGACGTCGCGCGCCTCGCGGCCGCCGAGGGCCGCTCGGTCGAGGACGCGGGGCGCGAGGCGCGATATCGGTTTCTGGCGCGGCTGGCCGGCGACTACGCCTGGATCGCGACCGCACACACCGCCGACGATGCCACCGAGACTGTCCTCCTGAACCTGCTTCGGGGCTCCGGGCTGGCGGGTGCCCGCGGCATGCCGGCGAGGCGCGGACGCATCGTTCGGCCGTTGCTGGACCAGCGTCGCGCGACGCTCCGGCAGTTGCTGGACGGCGCCGGGATCACGTACCGGGTCGATCCCTCGAACGACGAGGCCCGGTACCTGCGCAACCGGGTGCGCGCCGAGCTGCTGCCGCTCCTCGAGGAGCTGCGCCCGGGCGCGGTGGATCGCATCGGTCAGTTCGCGCGCCTGGCGGCGGACGACGACGCCCTGCTCGACGAGGTCGCGGCGGCCGAGCTGGATCGGCGGCGCGCGGCGGACGGATCCATCGACTGGCGCGACCCCCCGCCCGCGGCCCTGGGACGCCGCGTGCTGCGCCTCGCCATCGGCGATCCCGCGGCGTCGGCCGAGCGGGTCGAGGCGCTGCTGGAGGCGGCGACCGGGCCCCGCGGCGGCCTCACGATCGAGCTGGGCGGTGGACGGCGCGCATCGGTCAGGCAGCGGCGGATCACCGTGCTCGACGACCGGTGAGCCAGCCGGACACGCCACGCGTATGAGTGGTGCGGTGGGGATTCGGACGTTTGTTCGGGTCCCGGAGCGCACCGTATACTGATTCGGCCCACGATGTGCATATCGAGGGTCGGCGGCGGCCGCTGGCCGGCGTCGTCACCACGGAGGCGAAAGTAGACCCACCTTGACCAGCCGCATCGTTCGCAACAGCGTCGTGCTCGTCGTCCTGGCCGTCTTCGGACTGGCCGTGCTATGGACGTTCATGGGCGACGGCAGCCAGAGCGCCGACTATGGCTACGGCGAGATGCTCGCCGATGCCCGCGACGGAAACATCAAGTCCATCACCCAGCAGGGCCAGCGGCTGAACGCGGTCCTGAACAGCGGCCAGGAGCGAACGGCGGTTGCCCCATCGGAGCTGACGAACGTGTATGCCGATCTCGGCTGCGCGGACGCCGCCTCGGGTGACTTCAACTGCGAGACGTTCACCGTCCAGGAGGAGAGCGCCGCCGGCGGGATCCTCACGCTCCTCATCACCGCGCTTCTCCCGGTGCTCCTGATCGGCGGCTTCATCTTCTTCATGATGCGGCAGGCCCAGGGCACCAACAACCAGGCCATGAGCTTCGGCAAGAGCCGCGCGCGCATGTTCCTGGGCAACAAGACCGTCGTCACGTTCAACGACGTGGCCGGGGTCGACGAGGCCAAGCAGGAGCTGACCGAGGTGGTCGAGTTCCTCAAGTACCCCGAGAAGTTCAACTCGCTCGGCGCGCGGATCCCGCGCGGCGTGCTGCTGGTCGGCCCGCCCGGTACCGGCAAGACGCTGCTGGCCCGCGCCGTCGCCGGCGAGGCGGGGGTGCCGTTCTTCAGCATCTCCGGCTCCGAGTTCGTCGAGATGTTCGTCGGCGTGGGCGCATCCCGCGTGCGCGACCTCTTCGAGCAGGCCAAGCGCAACTCGCCGTGCATCGTCTTCGTCGACGAGATCGACGCGGTCGGCCGCCAGCGCGGTGCCGGCCTGGGCGGCTCGCACGACGAGCGCGAGCAGACGCTCAACCAGATCCTGGTCGAGATGGACGGCTTCGACACGAACACGAACGTGATCGTGGTGGCCGCCACCAACCGCCCGGACGTCCTCGACCCGGCGCTCCTGCGCCCGGGCCGATTCGACCGCCAGGTGGTCCTCGACCGGCCCGACATCAAGGGCCGCAAGGAGATCCTCAACGTCCACATCAAGGGCAAGCCGCTCGACAAGACGGTCGATATCGAGGCGCTCGCGCGCCGGTCGCCGGGCTTCAGCGGAGCCGACCTGGCGAACCTCGTCAACGAGGCGGCGATCCTGGCCGCTCGCCGCAACAAGAAGTCGGTGGGCATGGCGGAGTTCAACGAGGCGATCGATCGCGTCGTCGCCGGGCCCGAGCGGCGCAGCCGGATCATCACCGAGGAGGAGAAGGAGATCATCGCCTACCACGAGGGCGGTCACGCCGTCGTGCAGCGCGTGCTCCCCAAGTGCGATCCGGTGACGAAGGTCACGATCGTCAGCCGCGGCATGGCGCTCGGGTACACCATGAGCCTGCCGTCCGAGGACCGATACCTCCACTCCAAGTCGGAGTTCGAGGACAAGATCGCCGGCATGCTGGGCGGCAATGTGGCGGAGACGATCGTCTTCGGCGACACGACGACCGGCAGCTCGAACGACATCGAGAAGGCCACCGGCCTGGCGCGCGCGATGGTCACCCAGTACGGCATGAGCGAGAAGCTCGGGCCGCTCGCCTTCGGCAAGAAGGACGAGATGGTCTTCCTCGGTCGCGAGATCAGCGAGCAGCGCAACTACTCGGACGAGGTCGCCGCCAAGATCGACGCCGAGGTGCGCTCGATCATCGACAACGCCTTCGCCCGGGCCAAGGAGGCGCTGACGTCCCACCGCGAGGTGCTGGATCGGCTGGCGTCGCTCCTGGTCGAGAAGGAGACGATCGAGCACGAGGAGTTCGAGGCGCTCTTCGACGGCGTCCTGCCACCGCGCACCGGGACCCCGACGCCGCGGAAGATCGGCGTCGAGGCGACCGGCGGCGAGGGCGTCACGGAGGACGTCGAGCCCGAGGTCGAGGGCAAGCGTCCGCGGCCGGGCACGGCCCCATCGCCCGCCTGACCCACCACTGAGCCGATGCACCGAGGCCCGCCG
>DASTYP010000057.1:0-13882 GCA_035764845.1 Candidatus Limnocylindria bacterium | reverse complement strand
ACGGTCGGATTCGGCACGTCGCAGCGCATCGGCCGCGCGCCGGAGCGCCTCCTCGGCCGCCTGGCGGTCCTGCTCGTTGCCGGTCCGCGCCGCCTCGTCGAGCGCGTCCGCGGCCTCGGTCAGGGCGGCCGCCGCAGCGGGCTGAGAGGCGGCGCCGCTCTGGGCCGCCTGGCGCAGCGCATCGGCCCGTTGCCCCATCTCGTTCTCGGGAAGGTCGGCGGCGCGGTCGGCGAGCTCCTCGAGGTCGGTGGCCGCCTGCTCGGGGTCACCCTCCGGGTTCGCCTCCTCGTCACCCGTGGCCGCCCGTGAAGCCGCCCGAGCGAGCTGGCTCAAGCCGGCGTCCCGCTCCGCGGCACGCGGATCGGTCTGCCTCGACAGCTCCTCCTGCACCGAACCGATGCGCGCCAGGGTCTCCTCGCGATCGTCACCGCCCTCGCGCAGCTGTCGCGCGAGCTCGCGCAGCTGGCGCTCGAGCTCCTCGCGGCGTGGGTCAGGGTTCTCGACGTTCTCCTCGCCGACCTCGTCGGCGACCTCCTCGACCCGTTCCGCCACCTGCTCCGCGGCCTCGCGTGACGCCCGTCGCTGCTCGATCACCGCGTCCTGCGGGTTCGGCCATGCGACCAGCAGCAGCGTCATGGCCAGCCCCACCCCGGCCACCACGGCCGGTCGTCGAGCAACACGTGGTCGGAAGGCGCGCCGCACCTCGACGGCCGCCAGCCGGGCTCGGGCGTCGGCCAGCTGCCGCTCCTGGAGCACGTCCTGGTCCTCGTGCGCCGCCAGCTCGAGCGCCGTCCCCAGGCGCTGCCGCAGACCCAGCTCCTCGTCGGCCAGCCACGCGGTCTGGACGAGCGTCGGGCGGCGACCGATGGACGCGGCGACCCACGTCAGCAACCCCACAAGGCCGATCGCCAGCTGGACCAGCGGTGCCCACTCGAAGGGGAATGCCCGCGACGCGAGCTGGACGAGCGCGACACCGAGTACCGTGCCGGCCGCGATCACCAGCCCGATCCGGGCCGACCGTCGCCACCACAGCCGGCGTCGGAGCTGTCGCAGCCGGGCCAGGCTCTCGGGGCCGAGGCGCTCCGTGACGGCCTGCGCGATGAGGCGGTCGGTCACGGGTGGGCCTCCTCGATCTCGTCGGTGGTGGCCTGGGTGCCGACCGGCGCCGCGGCCCGCCGGGGCGCGCGCCGGCGGAACGCCCAGCGCATGCCCGCCGGCACCACCAGGCGCGTCGCCGCGAAGGTCAGGATGGCGGAGAGGACCAGCATGGTGATCGCGATGCGCGGCCACCAGTACCCGGTCGAGGCGATGTCGAAGGGCTGCCCGACCGGATTCCCGAAGTCGTCGACCGCGACGCAGTCGGGGCCGATGCAGTCGACCCGGCCACCCGTGAACGATGGCGACTCGCCACGCAGCTGGTTCAGGAACGAGGCGACGCCGGCGCCGCCGCCGGGCTCCGTGTTGGCCACGACGTCGAGCATGGCCACCCCGGGGTTGACCCAGAGCACCTGCTCCGGCGCGCGCTGGGATCCGGCCAGCGGGTTTCCGGCGTTCGACTGGATCAGGACGATCGTCCAGAAGGCGAACAGCAGCGCCGTGCCGAGGGTCAGGAAGAGCATGGTGATGTAGGTCAGCACCGTCGCCGCCTGCGTCCGCTTGAGGAGCGCCGAGAAGAAGAGCCCGACGGACCCCAGGGCGGTGGCGCTGGCCAGCAGCACGAGCTGCTGCCGCACGATGTCGTCGATCGACGCGCCGCCGTACATCAGCACGATCGCCGTGATCGGGATGGCGGCCACGATCATCAGCACCACGAAGGCGAGGGCGGCCGCGAGCTTGCCGAGCACGATCGCCGCCGGACGCATCGGCGTGCTGACCAGCAGGTCCAGCGTCTGCTTCTCGCGCTCCAGGCTGATCTGCCCGGCCGTGAACGCCGGCGCGATGAAGGCGACCAGGATCAGCTGGAAGATCGACATGAAGGTGAAGATCGACTGGCCGATGAGGGCCGATGCGTTCGGCGTCGAGCCGCCGAACACGCCCATCGACCGCGCGTTGGGCGCGACGATGACGTAGATGCCGTAGGTCAGCAGCGCGAGCAGGCCCAGGTAGATGGTCAGGACGATGAAGGCGCGCCGGCCGCGCATGCGCGACCGCAGCTCCTTGACCGCGATGGTCGCCACGGAGCCTCCGAACTCGCGCAGCGCCGAGCGCCGCGACGGTCGAGCCGGAACCGCCGTCGCCGTCATGCTGCCACCTCCGGTTCGTCCTGTCCGGTCACTTTCAGGAAGATCTCCTCCAGGTCGCTCGTCGCCGGTGCGAAGGCGATCACACGGTGCCCCGCCGCCACCATCGCCCCGAGCAGGTCACCCTGCGCCTCGGGGCCGCCATCGAAGGCGACCTCCAGCCGTACGGGGCCGCCCGCCTCGCTCTCCACGTGCAGGACGTCGCCGACGCGCGGATCGGTTCCCAGCCACTCGCGCGCGGCCGTCACGCCGGATTCGTCGGCCAGGAGGTCGATGCGCAGCAGCGCCGTCGCGCGCAGCGACCGCTCGATCTCGTCGATGCGCCCGGACCGCAGCAGCCGGCCGTGATCGATGATCGCGACGCCGGTGCACATCTCACCGAGCTCGGGGAGGATGTGGCTGCTGACCAGGATCGTCTTGCCCATGGCCCGCAGCTCACGGAGGATCTCGCGCATCTCGACCCGGGCACGCGGGTCGAGGCCCGACGCGGGCTCGTCCAGGATGAGCAGCGCCGGGTCGTGGACCAGCGTGTGGGCCAGGCACAGGCGCTGGCGCATGCCGCGCGACAGGCTCTCGACGTACGCATCGCGCTTGTCGGTGAGGCCGACGATCTCGAGCAGTTCGCCGATCATCGTCACGCGACGGTTGGCCGGCACGCCGTAGCAGCGTGCGAAGAAGTCCAGGTACTCCCAGACGCGCAGGTCGTCGTAGACGCCGTAGAAGTCGGGCATGTAGCCGATGCGCCGCCGGACCTCAAGCGGATCCGCGTCGACCGGGATGCCGGTCACGTAGGCCTCGCCGGCCGTCGGCGCCAGCAGCGTGGCGAGGATCTTCATGGTGGTCGTCTTGCCGGCGCCGTTCGGGCCGACCAGGCCGTAGATCTCGCCCGGGCCGACCACCAGGTCGACGCCGGCCAGGGCGAGCTGGTCGCCGTAGCGCTTCACGAGGCCGCGCGTCTCGACGACGGGGGTCACTGGTCCAGCACCCCGGATACCTCGGCCGAGACGAAGAAGCTGTTCTGGCCGAAGGCCTGATCGGCGGTGCCGGTGATGCGCAGGCGGATGCGACCCGCATCGGTGATGACCGTCGCCGGATCGTCGATGGTGTACCGGCTCTGCTGGTCGAGGTTGCCGAGCAGCGTCCACGTGCCGGTCGATGGGTCGAGCACCTCGAACGTGTAGCCGGCGGGCCAGAAGCCGCCGAAGCCACCGCCGTCCTGGACCATCATGCCGGGGTCGGGCGCCGCGATGACCTCCACCTGCTCGACGGCCATGCCGGACGCCTCGAGCGGCAGGCTGACGTCGACGACCGCCGATCCCTGCCCGATCATGATGCTCCCGGGGCTCGGCACCGACGCGTCGCCCTCGGTCTCCACCAGCGAGACCGTCATCATTCCGGGACCGATGGTCAGCTCACCGGTACCGAGCGTCGGGCGAACAGTGATCACCTCGACCGACTGCGCGTACTGCTGGGCCTCGACGCCCTCGACCGTGACCGGCAGCGGCCCCGGCGACGCGCTCCAGCCGATCACGTACGGTCCTCGGCCGGTGCTCGGCAGGTCCGTGCCGGGCGGCATGAACGAGCCGTAGCCGACCAGCGCGTCGATGATGCTGCGCCGCGCGGCGATCTCCCGCTGATCGGGGTTCGCCGGGTCGAAGCCGCCGAAGCCGTACACCTGGTCGGATGCCGACGACGCGTTGAAGTTCGATCCGGTCACCTCGAAGCGTCCGGCCTCGCCGGGGGCGAGGTCGCCGACCATCTCGCCGCCGCTGCGCGAGATGTAGGCGACGTCCTCCAGCGGCTTGTCGCCGACATTGGTGACGACGCCGAGCAGGTCCTCGCCGTCGCGCTCCCACTCGATGGCCAGGGCCGCCGCGTGCTCGGTGACCGCGTCGGCGCGGACGGACTCGAAGCCGAAGACGCCGACCGCCAGCTCGCGCATGCGCGCCGGGTCGCCCTGCTCGACCACGACGTCGGCCCGGTTCTGCGGCGTCGGCTGGAAGTTCGAGGTGTTGAGCAGGCCCAGCAGGGCATCGGCGTCGACGCGCACGTCATAGGTGGCGCGGTCGGGCGAGAAGACGCCGGCGTACGTCTCCACGTTCGCCGCGGTTCCGGCGGTCGAGGCGCGGATGACCGCAACCTGGTTGACGATGACCGAGCTGCCCTTCATGGCCGAGCCGATGCCGTACGAGGTCGCACTGAACAGGACGACCAGCACCGGCGCCGTCACCCACGCCAGCTCGCGGCGGTCGAGCCGTCGCAGGACGAGGTAGTTCACGGGCCCGATGAGCAGGATGTAGGCGACCACGACGAGGAGCAGCAGCTCGACCGGGGGCACCTCGAGCGAGGGCAGGTTGCCCAGGGCCTGGCTCATCGAGTTGGCCATCTCCTCGCGCGGCGGCATGCCACTGCCGAAGTACTGCTCCCAGAGCGCGTTGGAGGGGATCAGCCGGCCCCACAGCGCCGGCCCGTCGGTCCAGCCGCGGAATGGCTCGCTGGCCAGGTCGGGGCCCAGCAGGATCACGCGTCCGGCGCCGACGTCCCGCATGGAGACCAGCGTGTTGCCCTGGCCGTCCAGGACGAGCTGCCTGGCGTCGGGCCGCAATGTGCCGGACGAGACGGTGGCGGTCGCGACCGGTGGCTCGCTGCCGCCGGCCCAGTCCGCCAGGCTGGCGAGGGCGACGCCATCCACGGCGGTGAGGGACTCGAGGGGGAGCAGGTCCGCGAACGCATCGGTCCGTGCCTGCCAGTCCGGCCCCCCGACGACCACGAGCTGGCCACCCTCGGCGACCCAGCTTGCCAGGCTGCGGCGCTGGTCCTCCGTCAGCGCGCTGCTGTCGCCGGCCCAGACGATTCCCGACAGGCCGCGCAGCGGCTCCAGGCGGTCGGGCAGGTCGGCGACCCCGATGCTGATGGGCTCCGGTGAACCTGGCCCCGTCGCCGTGGGCAGCTGGGGCCGCAGCGTGCCGGCGCCCTCGCCCACGATCGCGACCTGGTCGCCGGTCTGCTCGAAGACGCGCACCTCGACGGTGGCCTCCACCGTACCGTTCGGCTCCTCGTAGCGGACCGTGATCCGCCGCTGGAAGGCCTCGGGGGCGACGTACAGCGTGACCTCCTTGCGCGCGCCGGCCGGCATCTCGACGAAGCGGCGCACCACGGAGTCCTCGCCGTCCGCCTCCAGGTATCCCTCCGTCGGCTCGCCCTCGTTGACCAGGGACACGGCCACGGCGGCCCACCCGCCGACCTCGTAGCGTCCACCCAGCAGCGGGCGCGCCTCGATGGACACCGAGCTGGCCGCGAGGACCGGCATCGGGAAGGCAGCGAGCAGCAGCGTCAGCACGGTGAGCACGGTGGCGGCCACGCTGGCGCGCGGACGGCGCCGATCGGAACGGACGGTGGGCAGGTCAGACATCGGCCCTGGTTGCGGTCTCCCCTGGTCGAGGTGGGTTCCCCGGTAGACGCGCCGGGCCGTGCCGGAGTTGCACGGCTTGCTCGGTCGCTCGAGTGTACGGGAGCCGATCGGCCGGGTGCTAGAGTGCACGCGCTGCGCATGACCGATCCCACCGCCCCGTCCGAGCTCGGCCTCCACCTGGAGCGCCAGATGCGCGCCCAGGAGCGCCAGCTGGTCTGGGCCAGGTTCGGGACCCTCGTGGCCGCCGGGATCGCGCTGCTCCTGCTGGCGCGCGACCTCCCCGCCGTCCCGGTGCTGCTCGGGGTGCTCGCCGCGGAAGCGGTCTACACCTCGCTGGTCCCGTTCCTGGTGGCGCGCTTCCCGGCGCGAGAGGTGGGGATCGTCAGCACGGCGATCGACATGGCGGCGGTCACCGTGGCCGCGTACGCCGCGTCGAACGCGCTCGACATCTACCTCTTCTACGGCCTCGTCATCCTGGGCACGGCCCTGCGCTTCGGATTCGGTGCCGCCGTCTGGTCGGCCGTCATCATGAGCGCGCTGTACGCGGTGGTCGTCGTGGTCGGCAGCGACCCGGACGCGATGGTCCGCGACCTCTTGCCGACGCGCGTCGCATTTCTGCTGGGCTTCGGCCTGGTGGCCGGCCTCTTCAGCCGCATCCTCATCGGCCGTGCGACCGAGAACGCGCGCCTGCAGCAGCGCCTGGCGGAGGAGGAGCGGGACCGCGAGCGTCGGGCCGAGGCGGAGCTGCTGGCGCGGATCGGGCGTGACGCCGCCGCATCCCTCGACCGCGGGGCGACGCACCGGGCGCTGGTGGAGGGCGCCGCCCCGGTTCTGGGCGACGCCACGCTGCTGCTGGCCGTTGACGACGCGACGCGTCGGCTGACCGTCGAGGCGGCCGACGGGCCGGATCCGGACCTGGTGGCCGCCTGGCGGCAGGGGCTCGAGGTCCGGCGTCCCCGCGTCGGGGAGGGCATCGCCGGGGCGGTGGCCGCGACGGCCGCGAGCCGGGAGGGCGCCGTGGAGGAGAGTACCGGCGATCCGGACGCGCTGCGGGCCGCCGGTGCGGCCTGGATGTACGCCACGCCCATCCTGGCGGGCGGACGGCTGCTGGGCGTGCTGGCCACGGCCCGGCGAGCGGCGCCCGAGGACGGCCGTATCACGCGGCTCGCCGACATGGTGGCCGAGCGTGCCGGACCGGCGGTGCAGAACGCCGAGCTGTGGGCGGATCTCCAGCGTCGCATGGCGGCGGAGCAGGCCGCCCAGCGGGTGAAGGACGACTTCCTCTCGATCGTCAGCCACGAGCTGCGGACGCCGCTCACGAGCATCCAGGGCTACTCGCAGCTGCTGGAGGGCCGCCTGAGCGGCGAGCGCGACGCGAGCGCCAAGGAGCTCGCGCACCTCCGCGTCATCCGATCCCAGGTCAGCCGCATGCGCCGCCTGGTGGACGACCTCCTGGACGTCAGCCGGATCGATCGGCGCGGTGGCGTGAGCATCGAGACGGCCGACTTCGACCTGGCTGAGGAGGTCCGGGACGCGGTCGCGCGGGCACGCCGCGAGCACCCCGACCAGTCGATCGACGTCACGGCCCCGGATGTCCTGCCGGTTCACGCGGATCGCGATCGGATCGACCAGGTGCTGGGAAACCTGATCGAGAACGCGGTGAAGTACTCGCCGGACGGCGGACCGATCCGCGTCGAGTGTGAGCGGCGCGGCGGCGAAGTCGAGGTTCGCGTGACGGACGAGGGGATCGGCATCCCGCCCGAGCACCGCGACCACGTCTTCGAGCGCTTCTACCAGGCCGATGGCGGCGCGGGCGGTCGCCGGTTCGGCGGCCTGGGCCTCGGGCTGTACATCACGCGGGCCATCGTCGACGCGCACGGCGGCCGCATCTGGGCGGCGGCCAACCCCGACGGACCCGGCTCCGTGTTCGGATTCCGCATGCCGCGGATCGCGATGGAGCCGGTCACCCCGGGCATCGCGCCGACCGGGGAGCCGCCGGCGTTCGTCCTGCGTCACCGCGACGGTGATGGCGGCGCCTGAGGCTCAGCCCGGGCGAGACGACTCCAGCGTCCCGGTGATCAGGGCGTAGAGCAGCGCCGCCTCGGTGTGCATGCGGTTCTCGGCCTGCGGCCAGACGCGGGACGCGGGGCCGTCGATCACCGCATCGGTGACCTCCTCGTTGCGGTGGGCGGGCAGGCAGTGCAGGAAGATCGCCCCAGGGCGGGCCCGCGCCATGAGCGCGTCGTCGATGGTGAAGCCGGCGAAGGCGGCGCGTCGGGCCTCCTGTTCGGCTTCGTGGCCCATCGAGGTCCAGACGTCGGCGTAGATCGCATCGGCGCCATCGGCGGCCGCGGCGGGATCGCCGGTCAGGATGATCGAGCCGCCGGTCGCCGCGGCGGCCGCGCGCGCCCGCTCGACGATCTCCGGGTCGGGTGCGTAGCCGGCGGGCGTCGCGACGCGCAGCTCGAAGCCGGACAGGGCCGCGCCCTGGATCAGCGAGGCGCACACGTTGTCGCCGTCGCCGACGAACGCGACGCGCAGGCCGTCGAGCGTGCCGAACTCCTCGCGCAGCGTCAGCAGGTCGGCCAGGACCTGGCAGGGGTGGTGCTCATCGGTGAGCGCGTTGATGACCGGGATGCTGGCGAACGCGGCCAGCTCCTCGACCGATGCCTGGCTGAAGGTGCGGATGGTGATGGCGTCCAGGTAGCGCGACAGCGTCCGGGCGGTGTCGCCGATCGTCTCGCCGCGGCCCAGCTGCAGCTCGTCCGGCCGGAGCGCGATCGGCAGCATCCCAAGCCGCCACGCTGCGGCCTCGAAGCTGACCCGCGTCCGCGTCGACGGCTTGTGGAAGATCATGCCGACCTTGCCGCCGGCCAGCGCACCGGTGTGCAGCTTCGGATCGGTCTTCATGGCCTCCGAGAGGTCCAGCAGGGCGCGGAGCGCATCGGGCTCGAACGCGTCCAGGGTCAGGAAGTCGCTCGGCGCATGGAGGCGCGCCGGCGGAGGAGTCAGCGAAGCGGTCACGCGCGTCTCCTGTTCGCCGATGGTGGCCGACGCTTGCGTGCGCGGCCTCCCTCCGAGGATCGGGAGCGACCGCTGGCGGTCCAGTGCCGGATGGCCCGGCGAGATCGGTCCATTCCGGTCAGCCGGCATGGCTAGGCTGGACGACATGACCGATGCGCCAGGCCTGGATCGCCAGCAGCTTGCCGCGATGGCCGCCGCCCACGGGTTGGAGCTGGTGGGCGTGAGCGCCGCCGATCCGCTGTCGGACGACCGCGGTCGCATGGAGCGCGCGGTGGCCGAGGGCCGGATGGCGCGCATGGGCTGGATGGGCGGCACCCGGCCGGAGGTGGCCACCGATCCGCGCCGGCTGGACCCTGAGGCGCGGTCGGTGATCGTGGTGGCGGCGCCGTACGTCGGCGAGGAGCGGGGAGCGTGGGATCCGGAACCGGACGCCGTGCGGTCGGCCCTGCTGGAGGCGCTCGGGTCGCTGGACGGGCCGGGGCCGCGTGGGCGCGTGGCGCGGTACGCGGTGGGCACTGACTACCACCACGCACTGCGGGATCGGCTGCGGTTGCTGGCGGCCGAGCTGCGGGCGTCCGGGCTGCCGGCCGGTGAGGTCGCCTACGTCGACGACCGGCCGCTGGCGGAGCGCGCCTTCGCGGAGCGAGGCGGGCTCGGGTGGATCGGCAAGAACACCAACCTGCTGACGCACGCTCGGGCCGGGTCGTGGGTGTTCCTTGGCGCGCTCCTGACCAGCGCCGACCTCCCGGCCGACGAACCGGTGCGGACGAGCTGCGGCTCCTGCACCCGGTGTCTCACGGGCTGTCCCACGGGCGCGCTGGTGGCGCCCCGCACCATGGATGCGCGACGGTGCATCAGCTACCTGACGATCGAGCACCCCGGCGTGCTGGACGGCTGGGAGGCCTCGGCCCTCGGCGACTGGGTCTTCGGCTGCGACGTGTGCCAGGAGGTCTGCCCGGTCAACGCCGACGCGGCCGACGATGGTCCACTCCTGGTTCCGCTGCTACCCCTGGTCGCGTGGCTGCTGGGCACCGGCACGCGCGCCTTCGAGCGGGCGCTGGGTCACACGGCCCTGCGCCGCGCTGGACGGCATCGGCTGCTCCGGAACGCGATCGCGGTGCTGGCGAATGGACCGATGGAGCCGCCGGTGGAGGCGTTGCTCCGTCGAGCGCTGGACGACCGTCGCCCCGAGGTGCGGGAGCAGGCACGCCGGGCGCTGCTGCGGCACGATCGGGCCGTGCCCGAGGGTCGGGGATCGCCGGTATCCTAGCCCGCATGCCCCGGGTCGCCGCCTTCCGCGGCCTGCACTACGCGCTCGACCGCTACGGCGCCCCGACCGTGCCGCCGCGTGTCGC
The DNA here is from genome assembly GCA_035764845.1 of Candidatus Limnocylindria bacterium. GTDB lineage: Bacteria > Chloroflexota > Limnocylindria > QHBO01 > QHBO01 > JACDBZ01. The sequence goes on along the minus strand of DASTYP010000057.1, from coordinate 3,851 downwards.
GCTGCCCGAGGATGCCGATGCGCCGCCCGTCCGCCTGGCCGACCTGACGGACGTCGCCTGCCCGCCGTACGACGTGATCGACGCCGAGCGGCAGCGGGCGCTCATGGCGCAGGACCCGCACAACGCGGTTCGGCTGGAGCTCAACGCGTCGGACGATCCGCACGCCGCGGCGGCCGAGGCGCTCAGCCGCTGGTGCGACGAGGGCATCCTCGAACGACGCGAAGAGCCGGCCGCCTACTACTACCGGCACGGGACCGCATCGGCGCCGAACGAGCTCACCGTCGAGGGGGTGGTGGTGCGGGTGCTCCTCGAGCCGTGGGGCGGCGGCATCCGACCGCACGAGCACACCATGCCCGGCCCCAAGGCGGATCGGCTGGCGCTGCTGCACGCCACCAGGACCCAGCTCAGCCCGATCGTGGCGGTCCATTTCGACCGCAGCGAGCGCTATCACCACCTGATGAGTCGCCCCTGGTCGGACGAGTGGCGCGCGCGCGACCACGACGGGATCCTCCACCAGCTGGCGGCCATCGAGCCGGACGAGCGGCTGCTCAATCACCTGGGTCGCCAGACCCTGTTCATCGCCGATGGACACCATCGGTACGAGACCGCCCTCGCGTACCAGGCGGAGGTTCGTGCCGATCCCGCCTTCGCATCGGCTGCGCCGGGGGAGCTGGCGGCCGACTGGATCATGATGATGCTCGTGAATGCCGAGCTCGCCGAGCTCGAGATCCGGCCCACCCATCGGCTCATCCTGGACGCGGACGCCGATGCCCTCCGCTCCCTGGCCGATGGCGACGCCCTGTTCGAGGCGATCCCGCTCGACCCCGCGGAGCTGGAGGGGGCGTTGACCGAGCGCGCGGATGACGAGACGCCCGCCTTCGGCCTGGTGCTCCCGGGGGGCGACGGCTTCCTGCTGGTCGGGGATCCCGATGGCCTGGCGGATCGGCTGCGACGGGAGCTCATGAGCTCCGCGGTGCGTGCCCTGGACCTCAGCGCGCTGCACGTGGCCGTGCTGGAGGATCGGCTGGGCATCACCCCGGCCGACGTCGCCGCCGGGCGGCACCTCGCCTACACTAGGGACGAGGCCGATGCGCGCGAGCGCGTCGCGCGCGGCGAGGCGGCGGCCGCCATTCTCGTCCGGCCCACCCGACTCGACCAGATGGCCGCGGTGGCGAGCGCCGGCGACGTGATGCCGCAGAAGTCGACCTACTTCTACCCCAAGCTGCTGACCGGCATGGTCTTCAACCCCCTATCCGACATCCCGGAGGACTGACGAGCCCCGATGGTGCAGGCGATCAAGCGCGACGAGGTCTTCATCGAGCCCGAGGGCATCCACGTGGAGACCCACCAACCCGAGCGCCGATCGCGCAAGCCGCCGCTGCTCCTGGTGCACGGCGTCCTCACCGGCTCGTGGCTGTGGACCGAGATGGCGATCTACCTGGCCGAGCGCGGCTGGGAGGCTCACGCCATGAACCTGCGCGGCCACTTCACCAGCGACGTGGCCGACCTCGACGAGACGCACATGCGCGACTACGCGCACGACGTTGGCGTGGCGGCGCGGCAGATCGGGCGACCCTGCGTGCTGGTCGGCTGGGGGATCGGGGCGCTGGCGGCCCTCATGCACGCCGAGCGGCACCCCGTCCTGGGGCTGATCCTGCTGGCACCGTCGCCGCCCGCCGGCGCCCTCCCGCGCCGCCCGACCCAGCACGAGCTGCGCAGCGTGCCCGCCGTCTACGACGCCGCCTGGTTCGGTTGGGCGGGCAGCCCGGACGAGCTGCGCGAGCGGATGCCGGACATGGACGACGAGGATCTCGAGAAGATGACCGAGCTGATGGCCGGTGCCCGTGAGTCGGGGATCGCGCGCCGCGAGCGGATGCAGGGCGTGGCGGTCGACATGGCGCGCCTGGCCGGGACGCCGAGCCTGGTGATCGGGGCGGGCCTGGACGAGAACGTCCACCCCACCGAGGCGCGGCGCACCGCCGACCTGCTGGGTGCCACCTACGAGTTCTTCCCCTCGGCCAGCCACTTCGGCCTGGTGATGGGGGAGCGGTCCTGGCCGGAGGTGGCGCAGTCGGTCCATGGCTGGCTCGAGGAGCGGCGTCACGCGATGGCGGCGGCCGCGGGGGAGCTGGTCGCCGGCCGCCGGTAGCCCCGGGGCAGGGCGCGCCCGATCGAGCCGCCCGTCCTCGGCTATCAGCGGTCATATCATCAGTGACCTGTCCGGTGAGGGCACGGAATGGGTAGCCGAACGGGGGTCGTCTGACCGGTCAGTGGTTTGCTCGGACTCTGAGCCCTTGGTAGACTCTGGCCCGTCATCCGGACGTGCCGCATTCGTCTAGAGGCCTAGGACACCGCCCTCTCAAGGCGGAGATCACCGGTTCGAATCCGGTATGCGGTACCACTTCCTTCGTCCAGCCCCGATTCTGAGCACGGATCGGGGCTCCCTCGTTGCGGCCGTACCCTCATTCGTACCCCTTTCGGTGCCGCGCGAGCGGGCTCGAACTACTAGGCTCGGCTCGCCTGGTGTCCTCCTGTAGCGCGTGAGTCTGAGGCCGAGCTGCACCTTCGAACCGGCTGATTCGAATCTTGCCGCAAAGGGAGTCTGAGCCGCGAGCGCGTCGTCTTCAGCCCAGCGAAGCGAGCATGCGCCACTCGCACGACTCGGATCGCGCCCGCGGCGTGCACGCCAGATCACAACCTCTGCAGATCGACCTCTTGCCGAGTGCCGCCTCGCGAGCGACGCTTACTCGCACGGAGGTTGGGCGTCAGATCGGACGTACGCGAGTTCGGCATCTGTAGCGAAGTCGGTGACGCCTCTCCCGCCACCCATCGTGTTCGGGTCAAGCTGCTCCAGTGGAGTGCATCGAGAAACGAGATACGCGCCCTCAGAGGCGACGTATGGGAACGGCCGGATTTCGAATTCAAGGATCACTAGATGATCACGGGCTCGCAGTTCGGCGCCCGAATAGCGCACATGTGCCAGGCCGAGGTCCAGTTGTCGCGCTAAGTACGGCTTGGCATCGGGAAGCAGACGTTCGACGGCAGGGACCGCCTCTGCGTCCGGAGCGACAACTGGCAGGATGACCGCAGGGACGAGCAACACCAGTGCAGCCGCCACAAGGACCGCGGCCGAAGCTCGCCTGAGCATGGTATTTGGACGCCAAGCGGCCCACAGATGTCTCGCAGTCATGAAGCCAAGCCTCCGGCCGCTCCTCCGTTGCGTCAACCCGGGATCACGCCGAAGTCGGCTTCGTACGCCGTGCGGGCCGCCTCGAGGGAGTCGGCGATGGCGAAGGCCGCGCGGACGCAGGCGGCGCCCCGCAGACCGTCCTTCGCGGTCCAGGTCAGGATGACCTCGTCACCCACGTAGCGGTGCACCTCTCCGCGGTAGCGCACAACGCTGGCGGAAACGTCGCTGATGAATCGGCTGAAGAAGGCGTGGTAGCGCAGGTTGCCGAGTCGCGCGGCGATCTGCGTGGATTCGCGCAGGTCGATGAGCAGGAAGACGCGCACTTCCTCGCGAGGCCGGTGCTAGCGGCCGAGGATGAGGCCCAGCAGCACGCCGCGGCCGAGGAGGCCGTTCACCTGGCCCAGGAAGTTGGCCAGCAAGGCGGCGGCGAAGCTCGCGGCAACGGAGATCACGAACTGCTGGTCCACGAGGTCCGCGAACGAGACCCCCGCGATGGTGAGGAGCGGCAGGCTGACCCCGATCGCGATGAGCGCAAGCCACACGAGGCTGCGGGTGACGAGCACCACGAGGAACGGGGCCTCGCGCCACGCACGGGGAATGAGCCCGACCGCCCAGCTCACGTTGAAGGCGCCGATGCTCGCCGTGATCAGCAGGCCGATCA
>DASTYP010000056.1:0-2058 GCA_035764845.1 Candidatus Limnocylindria bacterium | reverse complement strand
GTACCACGGCCAGCTCGTCTCGTTGCTGTGGCAGTCGAAGCAGGCGGTCACGGCCATCTCGCGCGTCCGCGGCGAGTCCCAGTTCGGCTCCGAGGCGACCGGCGGGTTGTCGTGCGCGCGCCCGTACGGCACCAGCTGGATGACGACGAACGCGACGACCAGGGTGGCAACCAACCCGAGCAGGAACCTTCTCATGACCGGATTATCAGCCGCCGATGCACCGCTTCCGAGGGCCGAGTGGCCCATCCCCCACGGCGCGTGGCTTCGGTCCCAGCCGGCACCGCGTCGGCAGCGCCCAGCGACGCATCGGCGGCGCGCGCGGCCGCGTAGAATCCGCCTCTCCAACCTACCCGCAGGGGGCATCGGTGAGCGCGCGCATTCTGGTCTACACGGGCAAGGGCGGCGTCGGCAAGACGAGCGTGGCCGCCGCCACCGCGCTGGCCTGCGCCGACCGGGGATACCGCACGATCGTGATGTCGACCGACATCGCGCACTCGCTGGGCGATGCCTTCAACGTCGAGCTCGGGCCGACGCCGAAGGAGATCGCGCCGAACCTGTGGGCGCAGGAATCGGACGTCTTCTTCAACGTCGCGCGCTACTGGGGCAAGATCCAGGCGTACGCCGCATCGGTCCTGCGCTGGCGGGGCCTCGACGAGGTGATGGCCGAGGAGATGACGGTGCTCCCCGGCATGGACGAGGTCGGCTCGCTGCTGTGGATCGCCGACCACCACGACTCGGGCAACTACGACGTCGTGGTCGTGGATGCGGCCCCCACCGGCGAGACGCTGCGGCTCCTGAGCCTCCCGGAGGCGGCACGCTGGTGGATGGAGAAGATCGAGCCCATCGGCCGCAAGATCACCAAGCTCACCGGGCCCCTCATCCAGCGCGTCGTCGGCATGCCGATGCCCGGCGACGAGGTGTTCAACGCGGGGGAGGAGCTGTTCGGCCGGCTGGAGCACATGCACGACCTGCTGACGGACCACACCAAGACCAGCGTGCGCGTCGTGCTGACGCTGGAGCAGGTGGTGATCAAGGAGGCGCAACGCTCCTTCACCTACTTCCACCTCTACAACTACCCGACCGATCTGGTGGTCGCGAACCGCGTCCTCCCCGACGACCAGGACTGGCACTACTTCCGCGACTGGTACGAGGCGCAGCAGCGCTACGGCCCGCTGGTCGAGAAGACCTTCCACCCGATCCCCGTTCGGCAGGCGCCGTACTTCCCCAACGAGATGGTCGGCATCCCGCTCCTGCGGCGCCTCGCGGCCGAGCTGTACGACGGTGACGACCCGACGACCTTCTTCTACCGCGGCCGCCCGTACGAGGTGGCCCGCGACGCCGACGGATTCCTGCTGGCCGTCGACCTGCCGTTCACCGAGAAGGAGCAGATCGACCTGTCGCGCCATGGCGACGAGCTCGTGATCGATCTCGGAACGTGGCGCCGCACGCTGGTCCTGCCTCGCATCCTGGTCGACGCGCCCACGCAGGGCGCGCGCTTCGACAACGGAACCCTCAAGATTCGCTTCGGCGCCCCGGCCCGTTGACAGGAGATGAACCGATGACCGATCAGCCCCCCGGCGACCGCAACGCTGACCTGGAAGCCCGCATCGCGGAGCTCGAGCGCCGCTCCTCGTGGCGCTCGACCGTGGACGAGGGTCGCTCCGGCATGGAGACCGCCTTCTGGGCCATGGTCCGCACGCTCTTCCCGGAGGACGCGCGCAAGCACCTGAAGGCCGCCACGCGCGAGCAGCTCCTGGCCGCCCGGGTGTACCTCGACAAGTGGATCGAGCGCCTGGACCGCGAGGAGGCCGAGGCGGTCGCCGGTCGGCCGCACGAGCGCATCGACATCGAGTAGACCGATGCGCCGGCGCCGCCGAGCGCCGGTCGCACCGCACGCATCGCGCGAGGGGCGCGCCGATGGCGCTCCCATGCGATTCCCATCCTGGCGGCGCACCGTGGTGGCATGCCGTCGTTCGCCTCGTCTCGTCCCGCACCCGCTGATCCTCGCCGCGCCGCCGCCGAGTCGCGGCTGCAGCGCACCAAGCGCGGCATCCTGGT
>DASTYP010000055.1:0-7010 GCA_035764845.1 Candidatus Limnocylindria bacterium | reverse complement strand
GCCGGTCCCGACGTCGGCGATGCGCTTCCCGCTGAGCGGCATGATCCGCTCCAGCGCGGCGAGCACCTTGCGATCGGGGTCGATCGCGTCGCCCAGCCGGGCGTGGAGATCGGCGTCGGCATCGGACCAGGCCGGAAGGATGGGTCGCACGCCTAGGGCACCTCGACCCGCAGCTCCGCCGGCGAGCCATCCTCCAGCGCCAGCAGATCGTTGCGGGCCAGGACCTGGAGGTCGAACGCGACAGGACCGGGCGCGACGCGGTTCACGACGATCGGGATGGTGAGGGTTCCGTTCCCCGGCAGCGGACCCCAACCCAGCGACGTCGTGCCGTCCGGCTCCCCCTGCTCACCCGGCCCGACCACCCACTTCGTCCAGGGCTGCACCAGCGGCGGTCCGCCGTCGCGGATCCGCTCGTCGGACGGCGTGAACGGAGCGAGGAACAGCGTGGCGTCGAGCTCGGTCGGCCAGCGCAGCACCAGCTCGTCGATCATCGCCTCCACGCGGCTGGTCACCGCCACGGTGATGGTGCCGTCGGCGTCCGGCGGGACGTCGACCCGGACGGAGACCGCCACGATCCGGTCGTCGCGACCGTCGGGCAGGTCCAGCGAGAGGGAGGGTTCGGGGGTCTCGGAAGGCGCGGCGGAGACCGTGGGGGTTTCGGTCGGCGCGGCCGACGCGGACGGCGTGAGGCTCGGCGTGGCCGATGCGGTCGGCACGGGCGTGGGTGTCGGCTGCGCGACGCACCCGGCCACCAGGACCGCGGCCACGAGCGGCAGGATGGTCCGCCGGTCTGCGCGGGCGAAGGTCACGAACGGTCCTCGTCGAGCTCGGGGAGGCGGTTCCGGATGGCGTATCCGGCCGCCTGGGCGCGGCTGTCGAGCCCGAGCTTGGCGAGGATGCTGGAGACGTAGTTGCGCACCGTCTTCTCCGCGAGGCCCATGCGCTCGGCGATCTCCCGGTTGGAGGCGCCATCGGCGACGTTCGCCAGCACGCGGCGCTCCTGCTCGGTCAGGTCGCTGAAGGCACCGGCCTCCTCGAGACGGCTGGCGTTGCGGAGCCGGTCGAGCACCGGCTTGGTGATGGCGGGATCGAGCATGGAGCCGCCGGCGGCCACGGTGCGGACCGCCTCGATGAGGTCGCCCGAGCCGACGCGCTTGAGGACGTAGCCCGACGCTCCCGCGTCGATGGCGTCGAACAGCGCATCGGAGTCGGCGTGGCTGGTCAGCATGATGACCGGGATGTCCTCCATCTCGGTCGTGATGGTGCGACACGCCTCGACGCCAGAGCCGCCGGGCATCCGGATGTCCATCACCACGACGTCGGGACGGAACCGGCGCGTCAGCCGCACCGCCTCGGCACCGGACTCGGCCTGCGCCACCACCGTGAACCCTTCCTGGGCCTCGAGCAGCGAGGCGAGACCGATGCGGACGACCTCGTGGTCGTCTGCGATCAGGATGCGGATCGGGCTGGCTGGCGGTGTCGGCGCGGTGGTCATCGTTCTCGTCGTTGCTCAGGTGGGCCGGCGGACGGTCGCTACCGGCATCGTAAGCGAGAGCAAGGTCCCGCGCCCGGGCTCGCTCTCGATGGACAGGTCTCCCTCCAGAAGCTCGGCACGACGCCGCATGTTCGCCACGCCCTGGGCCCGGCCGCGGCGGCCGCGGCCGGCATCGGCCCCCGGGTCGAAGCCGGTGCCGTCGTCCTGGATCTCGAGCGTGAAGCGCCGTCGCGTGCACGCCATCCGCACGGCGACGTTCGTGGCACGGGCATGGCGCAGGATGTTGCTGAAGGCCTCCGTCACCAGGTGGCGCAGGTGCTCGGCCTGCTCGGGACGCAGCCGGGGACGGAAGAGCCCCTCCATGCTGATCTCGAGACCGACCAGGGTGTGCGCCTGGAGCTCGTCGGCAACGGCCAGGACGATGGCCTCCGCGTCGCGCGACTCGAGCTCGCCGGAGCGCAGGTCGAAGATGGTGCTCCGGATGTCGTTGGTGATGCGGTTCAGCTCGGCCATGACGGTGCCGATGCGCTCGCGCGCCCGCTCCCCCTCGCCGATCTCGGTCGACGCCTGTTCCAGGTGCAGCCCCGCGGCGTAGATCGACTGGATGATGCCGTCGTGCAGGTCGCGCCCGATCCGCTCGCGCTCCCGCAGCAGCAGCTCGCGGCGACGGGCCTCGGCGAGCGCGCGATCCGTCTCCAGCTCGAACAGCTCCAGGCTGCGGATGACGGCCAGCGCCACCGCCAACCCGGCAAGCGAACGGAAGACCTCGATGGGCACGCCGAGCGTGGCGAGCACCAGCCGGTCGTTGAGGATCGAGGCGGGCGGGAATGGCGCCGGCAGGCCGATCAACCCGGCCACCACCGCGTACGCGGCGAAGGCGATGGCGGCCACCCGCAGCGCCGACACGACGCGCGGCCCGCCGACCGGCTCGATGCGCCGGGCGGTGACCCGCAGGCCGTACGCGACCAGCAGCGCCCCCGGCAGGCCGATGAGCAGGCGCGCGACGACGTCGCCGACCACCAGCGGGGCGCCGACGTCGGCGAACGCGGCCGCGAGCTCGTCCGAGGGCAGCCAGGGACCGGGCGCCGGAGCGAAGGCATCGGGGACGGCGACCGAGAGCAGCACGGTGAGCAGCAGCCAGGCGAACAGCGTCGCGGCCGGCACCAGGCGCGGCCACGGCTGGCCGAACGGTCGGGGGCCACCGCTCGGCACGCCGATGGCGATGAGCAGCTCGGCGCCGAACTGGAAGAGGAGCGCGAAGCTCACCGGCTTCATCGCCAGCTGCAGGACCAGCAGCGCCTCGATGATCGGTCGTGGCAGGAAGCCGGCCTGGATCGGGATGAAGAGGTAGCCCCACTCCATCAGGCCGTGGAGCAGGCCGAAGGCGGCCAGCCAGCCGAGCGAGCGGGCGAGCGACAGCTCGGATCGGCGGCGGCTCTGGAGCGCGACGGCCAGGCCGAGCACAAAGAAGACCTGCCCGTAGATGGACAGGACGATGATCCGGTTTGTCTCGAACAGCTCGGCCAGCGGACCCATGCTCACCATCGTACGGGGCGGCCCGGCGCTTGCATGCCTCTGCCCGCATGGAACTCGATGACCGATACGACCGCGACGACGTCGACCCCGCCGACGCGCTCGGCGGCGCCGGCGCGCTGCCGCTGCCCGAGGGACAGCCACGCGGGGTGGTGCCCACCGATCGAGACGCCCCGCAGCGCGAGGCGGCGCCGGAGGCGGTCGATGATCTCGACCAAGAGCCGGAGCCGGAGCCGCCCGCCGACCGCTAGCCCTTCACGCCTCCCGTCGAGAGGCCGCTGATCAGGTAGCGCTGGGCGACGTAGAAGAAGATCATGACTGGGATGGTGACGATGACCGAGAGGGCCATCGTGCCACCCCAGTTCTGCGTGAACTGGTTGATGAACAGCCGCACGCCGATCGGCAGGGTGAACGCCTCCGGCTTGGTGAGGAAGACCAGGGCGTAGAGGAACTCGTTCCACGCGGTGATGAAGGCGTAGAACGCCGTCACCGCGATGCCCGGCGTCGAAAGCGGCACGACGATCTGCCAGAAGGCACCGAACGGGCCGAGGCCATCGATCTTCGCCGCCTCCTCGAGCTCGATCGGGAGCGTGTCGAAGTAGCTCTTCAGCATCAGCACGCAGAAGGGGATCGCCGTCGTCGCATAGGCCAGGACGAGCGCCCATGGCGTGTTCAGCAGTCGGAACTGCACGGCCAGCAGCTGGAACAGCGGGACCAGCAGGATGACCGCCGGGAACATCTGGCTGGTCAGGAAGAAGCTCGTGATCGGCGCCTTCCCCCAGAACCGGTATCGGCTCAGCGAGTAGGCGGCCGTCGAGGCCAGGAAGACCGACAGGATCGTGGTCAGCACCGCGATGAGCAGCGAGTTGCCGAACCAGCTCCAGAAGTAGCCGCCCGTCGCGCTGTTGGGATCGAACAGCGAGCGATAGTTCTCGAGGGTCGGCTCGACCGGGATGAGGTGGATCTCGGTCGAGAGCACGTCGTACTGGTTCTTGAAGGAGGTGGAGATGACCCACAGGATCGGGAAGATCGCGATCAGGCAGGCGAAGATGAGGATCGCGTGGGTGGCGATCTTCTCCCACAGCGGCTGCTTCACCCCGTGACCTCCTCAACCTTGAAGACGCGCTGGTAGATCGTGACGAACACGAGCAGCAGGGACAGGATGATGACCGAGTAGGTCGCCGCGGCAGCGTACTGGCCGGCCTGGAACAGGTTGAACGACTCGGTGACCAGGATGTCGGTGCGACCGCCCGGCCCGCCGCCGGTCGTCAGGAAGATGACGACGAACAGGTTGAAGGTCCAGATGATGCCGAGCATGGTCACCGCGACGGAAACGGACTTCAGCTGCGGCAGCGTCACGTTCCAGAACTGCTGCCGCCGGTTGGCGCCGTCGACGCGGGCCGCCTCGTAGAGGTCGGATGGGATCGACTGCATGCCGCCCAGGAGGGCGACCATCATGAACGGCACGCCGAGCCAGACGTTGACGATGATGGGTGCGACGTAGGCCCAGAACGGATCGGACAGCCAGTTCGGGCCGTCGACCCCGAAGCCGGCGAGGAAGAGGTTCAGGACGCCGTACTCGCCGTTGAAGATGTAGCGCCAGCTCACCGCGCTGATGAAGGCCGGCACGGCCCACGGCAGCATGAGGATGAGCCGGTAGACGGTGCGACCGCGGAACTTCTGGTTGAGCAGGAGCGCCAGCCCCAAGCCCAGGGTGAAGTGGAAGAAGACATTGACCGCGGTCCAGACGATGGTCCACACCAACCGTCCGCGAAACTCATCGCTGCCCAGGATGGTGATGTAGTTCTGCAGGCCGACGAACTGCTCGGAGCTCGGCCGAAAGACGGTCGCGGCGTTGCTGCGGTTCAGGTCGGTGAAGCTGGACCACACCGATCCCACCAGCGGATACAGAACGATGACGGCCATGACGAGCGCGACCGGCGCCAGGAAGGCGTAGGCCACCCACATCCGTTCACGCATCGGCTTGCGTCTCCTCGAACGTCGAGTTGCTCAGGTGCGGTCGGGCCTGTTGACGTGCCCCGAGCCGGCCGCCTGAGCGACCGGCCCGAGGCCTGATGACGGCGACTCTACTGCGCCATCCGGCTGGAGAGAAGGGTCTCCCAGGCCGATGCGACGGCGTCGAGCGCCTCCTGCGGGGTCTCGTCACCGGTCCAGGCCGCCTGGAAGTGCGGACCGAAGTCGGTGTAGATCTGGCCACCCTCCGGCACGACGGGCCGGGCGGTGGCGTTCTCGATGACCGTCTGGAAGTCGGCGATGAGCGGGTTGCTCGCGACGTCCTCGAGCTCGTAGGCGCTCGTGCGGGTCGGGAGCAGGTTCAGCTCACTGGCCAGGCGTGCCTGGTTCTCGGCCGAATCCAGGTAGAGCATGAAGGCGGCGGCGCATTCCTGCTTCGCCTCGTCCATGCCCGCGTACATGACGTAGCTGTGGCCGCCGATCGGCGAGCCCTTGTCGCCATCCGGGCCGGCCGGGATGACCGCGATGCCGAGGTTCTCGGAATCGCTGAACTCGGTGCCGGACAGGATGTCGGTGGTGGCCCAGGGGCCGTTGAAGATCATCGCCACGTCGCCCTCCTTGAAGGCGGTCATGGCGTTGCCGTAGTCGTTGGCGAAGTCGACGTCCGCCGGAGCGATGACGCCGAGGACCTCGTTGAGGAGGAACTCGAGACCAGCGACCGACCCCTCGTTGTTGACGAGGATGTCCGTGACCTGGCCCTGGTCGTTCACGTCGAACAGGCCGCCGCCGAACGCCCACAGGAACGGCTGCAGCCAGTAGGCATCACCGCGCATGTAGAACGCGTTGTCCAGGCCGAGCTGCTCCTGGAGCGTCTGCCCCGCGGTCACGAACTCGTCCATGGTGGTCGGGACCTCGACGCTGGCCTCGTCGAACATCGACTTGTTGTAGAGGAGCGCCAGCGCGTCGGTGACCTGCGGCAGCGCGTAGGTGCCGCCCTGCCACTGGCCGTAGGCGAGCGGGCCGGGGAGGAAGTCATCCCACTCGGCCTGCGGGATCAGGTCCGTCAGGTCGACCAGGTAGCCCTTGTCGGCGTAGTCGGCGATCCAGGCGATCTCGGCGCGGAACACGTCCGGTGCCTCGCCGCCGGCGGCCTGCTGGTCGTAGGCCTGCTGCGCGCCCTCGAACGGAATCTGGGTGACCTCGACGGTCGTGCCCGTGAAGCCCTCGGCGATCTCCTTGATCACCGGCGACTCCTGGTCGTTCATGGTGTGGGTGAAGGTGAGGGAATCGACGTCCTGGCAGGCGGCGGTCGCGTCCTGCGACGCCGGCGCCTGGCTCTCGGCCGTGCTCGCCGACGGCGCGGTGCTCTCGGCCGTGCTCTCGCCGGCGCTCGGCGAAGTGCCGCCGCCGCCGCAAGCGGCCAGCACGAGCGTGAGGATCACGCCGAGCGGCAGCATGCTGCGAAGGATTCGGTGACTCATGGGTTCAGCTCTCTCCATTCCGTGGTGATCGTGGTGGCGCAGGGTCATCCTCGGCTCGCGGGCTCACCTCCTCCCCCTCGCGCCGGTCCGGTCGAGTCCCGCACGACCAGGTGGGTCGGCAGGACCTCGATGGCGGGTTGGTGCTCCGCACCGGCCCGGATCGCGGCGATCAGGCGTTGGGCCGCACGGCGACCCTTCTCGCGGATCGGCTGGTGAACCGTGGTCAGCCGCGGCGTCGTCCACGACGCCGCGGGGATGTCGTCGAAGCCGACGATGGACAGGTCGTGCGGCACGCGGTTGCCGGCGTCGGTCGCCGCGCGCAGGATGCCGATGGCGGTGACGTCGGATGTCGCGAGGACCGCCGTCGGCTTCGGGTTGACGCTCCTGATGGCGTCGAAGGCCTGCTGCCCGCCCTCGAAGGTCACGGGAGCGGACAGGAGATGGAGGCGAATGCTGCCGTCCGGTGACGCGTCACCGTCATCGGCGAGGCCCAGGCCGCGGCGAATGCCGCGCAGCCGGCGGCCGGA
>DASTYP010000054.1:0-3667 GCA_035764845.1 Candidatus Limnocylindria bacterium | reverse complement strand
CCCGGCGGCGCCTACTCGCACGTCGCGCGCGTTCCGGCCGGCGCGACGCTGGTCGCCATCGCCGGCCAGATCTCCGTGGCCGCCGATGGCACGTTCGTGGGAACGGGCGACTTCGAGGCGCAGTGCGAACAGGTGTACGCGAACATCGGCGCGGCGCTGGAGGCGGCCGGCGGCGACTGGACCAACGTGATGCAGATGATGACCTTCCTCACCCGTCGCGAGGACATCGCTCGCCTGCGCGCCTGGCGCGAGCGCGAGTTCCCGCGCTTCTTCCCGGACGGGCGCTACCCGCCGAACACGCTGCTCGTCGTCAGCGCGCTGGCCAACGACGACCTGCTCCTCGAGGTGCAGGCCCTGGCCGCGATCTAGGTCACTCCCCCAGGAGCCGTTCCGCGGCCGTCATCGGGTCCAGCTCTCGATCGGCCACCGCCCGGACGATCGGGTCCCACTGGTGGTGATCCTGTGCACGGCGCGCCGCGAGGTCCGCCAGCGCCCGGCGCACCTGGTTGGCCGCGCGGTCTCGGGCCGCGATCGGCGACCGCGCGTGCTCCCGGTGGGCGTCGACGGCGTCGGCCAGGGCGGCCACCCCTTCGGCGGTGGTTGCCGTCGTCAGCAGGACCGGCGGCGGCCGGCGCTCGATCCGACCACCTGCCGTGGAGAGCATCGCGCGCAGCTGTCGCGCGGCGCGATCGGCCCCGGGCCGGTCGCCCTTGTTCACGGCGATGATGTCGGCGACCTCGAGGAGGCCGGCCTTGATGGCCTGCACCTCGTCGCCCATCTCGGGCACCTCGACCACGATCGTCGTCTCCGCCAGTCGGGCCACCTCCACCTCGGACTGGCCCGCCCCCACGGTCTCGACCAGGATCGGGTCGAAGCCCGCCGCGTCCAGCGCCGCCGCCGCGATCCACGTGGTCGCCGCGAGTCCGCCGAGCTCACCGCGCGACGCCATCGAGCGCATGAACACGTCGCGGTCGGCCGCGTGCTCCATCATCCGAATCCGATCGCCCAGGATGGCGCCCCGCGTGTACGGCGAGCTGGGATCCACGGCCAGCACGCCGACCCGGCGTCCGCGCCGGCGCCACTCCCCGATGAGCGCGCTGACGAGCGTCGACTTGCCGCTGCCCGGCGGCCCGGTGATGCCGACCAGATGCGCGCCGCGGCCCGCGGCGAAGAGGTCGGGCAGGAGGGCTCGGACCGATGGATCGCCGTTCTCGATGCGGGTCAGGAGGCGCGCGAGTGGACGACGGCCTCCTGACGCGAGCTCATCGACCATCGGCCGCCAGCGTATATCGCGATATACGCGGCGCGGTCACGAGCGCCGAACGTGCTCGCGGAAGTACCGCGCGATCTGCCCGATGCTGGTGCCGGGACCGAAGACCTCGGCCACGCCCGCGTCCTTGAGCTTCACCACGTCCGCGTCGGGAATGATCCCGCCGGCGGCGACCAGCACGTCGTCCATGCCGCGCTCCCGCAGCAGCTGCACCGTGCGTGGCAGGAGGGTCATGTGGGCTCCGGACAGGATCGAGAGGCCGACCACGTCGACGTCCTCCTGCTCGGCGGCGTCCGCGATCATCTCGGGCGTCTGGCGCAGGCCGGTGTAGATCACCTCGAAGCCCTCGTCGCGCAGGCCGCGGGCGAGCACCTTGGCACCGCGATCGTGGCCATCGAGGCCGGGCTTGGCGATCAGGACGCGGATCGGCGTCTGGGGCGTATCGGTCGTCATGCGCCGCCGATTCTACCGGCGGGCAGCGGCCGCCGACGCTACCCGGCGCTCCCCTTCCCGATCAGGCCCATGAACTCGGCGCGGGTCCTGGCGTCGCGACGGAACGTTCCGACCATGCTGGAGGTGACCATCGTCGCCTCCTGCTTCTTCACGCCGCGCATGATCGTGCACAGGTGCGTCGCCTCGATCACGCAACCCACGCCCTTGGGCTCCAGCCGCTCCATCAGGAAGTCGGCGACCTGGACCGTGAGCCGCTCCTGGACCTGCAGCCGCTGGGCATACATGTCGACGATGCGCGGGATCTTCGAGAGGCCGATGACCCGGCCCTTCGGCAGGTAGCCGACGTGCGCCTTGCCGATGAACGGCAGCAGGTGGTGCTCGCACAGGCTGAAGAACTCGATGTCGCGCACGACGACCATCTCGTCGTAGTCGACGCTGAAGGTCGCGCCGTTGATCAGCGCGTCAGGGTCGATGTGGTAGCCGGCGGTCAGCTCGTCGTACATGCGCCGCACGCGCTCGGGCGTTCGGACCAGTCCCTCCCGCCCCGGGTCCTCGCCGATCTCGGCCAGCAGCGTGCGGACGGCCTTCTCCAGGGAGGCCCCGTTCTCATCGGTCATCCCGTCGATGATACGGGCTTCCCGACCGATACCCGTGGCGCCGGGCCGGCCGCGGACGGTACACTCCGGATGCCCATCCGACCACCCGAGCTGTCAGGAGGGTTCCGGCTGCCGTGATCTCCCATACCACCGCCCGATCCGGTCGCCTCTCCCTCGGCTGGCTGGCCTCCGGCGACCGCCTGGCCGACGCGATCGGCCGCCGGCTGGACGACGCCTACCACTGGTTCCGGCACGTGGCGCCCGGCGGGATCGAGCCGCTCGAGGCCGTGCTGGTGGGGCCCGGCGGGACGTGGGCCATCAGCACCGCCGGGGAGCGCGGCCGCTTCACCCGCCGCAACGGGCACTGGTACCGATGGAACCGCTCCACCGAGTCGTGGGTGCCGTGGGACGCCGTCCCGATCACCGCCGCGCGGCTGTCCGCGCGTCGCCTCGGGCTCTACCTCGAACGCGCGTCGCTGCCCGGCGCGGTGCAGCCACTGCTGGTGCCGCCCGCGGAGATGGCGGTGCTCCGCGAGCCCGGCGAGGAGCTGGGCCTGACCATCGAGCGCGAGCCGGAACGCCTGGCGGCGCTCGTCAGTGCCGAGGAGCGGCTCACTCAACCGCAGGTCGATCGGATCGTGGCGCTGCTCGACCCTCGACAGCCGTTGCCGCGGCTGGCTCCGTCGGCTCCCTCCGGGTGAGCCACGCGTAGACCATCACCACCGCGAGTCCGGCCGTCCACCCCGCGAGCACGTCGGTCGGGTAGTGGACCCCCAGCCAGATCCGCGACAGGCCGACCGCGAAGACCAGCAGGCCCAGCGCGACGACCAGACCGATGCGCGCTGCGCGCGGCAGCGTCGAGCGCCACAGGATCACCGCGAGCACCCCGTACGCGACCATGCTGAGCGCGGAGTGCCCGGACGGGAAGCTGTAGCCGTGCTCGACCACGATCGCGTCCAGGGCGTCGGGACGTGCCCGGTGGAACGAGGCCTTCAACAGCGTGTTGCCGATGGACGCAAGCGCGATGGTCAGCGCCCCCGCCAACCCGTCGCGCCACGACTCGACCAGCGTGGCGACCGCGATCACCAGCAGAGCGACCAGCGTCACGCCCCACCACGATCCGAACTCGGTCGCCACCCGCAGCGGGGCCAGGGGAAGCGCGCGGACGGCCGCCACGATCGGCGCGTCGATCGGGTCGGTGGCGCTGGTGGCGACGCCGATGCCCAGCAGGATCACGACGAGGACGCCGACCAGCGCGATGAGCAGCGGCATCGGCGTCCGGAATGGCATGGGCGGCCAGTCTAGGGGCGGGGCGTATCATCCGCAGCCGATGCGCTCCCCGACCGGC
>DASTYP010000053.1:0-4214 GCA_035764845.1 Candidatus Limnocylindria bacterium | reverse complement strand
GCGCACGCCGGTCGTCGTCGACGGCCTGCGAACCCCCTTCGGCCGGTACGGCGGCGCGCTGAAGGACATCCGACCCGACGACATGGCGGCGCACGTCATCCGCGCCCTGCTCGACCGGACCGCGGTGGACCCGTCGTTGATCGACGACGTCATCCTGGGCGCGGCCAACCAGGCAGGCGAGGACAACCGCAACGTCGGGCGCATGGCCGCGCTGCTGGCCGGGCTGCCAGTCGACGTTCCCGGGCAGACCGTCAACCGCCTGTGCGGCTCCGGGCTGCAGGCGGTGGTGAGCGCCGCACACGCCATCGCCTTCGGCGACGGCGAGGTCGTCGTGGCCGGTGGCGTGGAGTCCATGACCCGCGCGCCGTTCGTCATGGCCAAGCCGTCGGCCGCGTTCCCGCGCGGCGAGCAGACGATGCACGACACGACGCTCGGCTGGCGCTTCACGAACCCGCGCCTGGCCGATGCGCACTACCCCTACTCGATGGGCGAGACGGCCGAGAACGTGGTCGAGCGCTGCGGCGTCAGTCGCGAGGAGCAGGACGCGTTCGCCGTGGCCTCGCAGCAGCGCTGGGCCCATGCGCACGCCGCCGGACGGTTCGCGGACGAGGTGGTCCCGATCGAGGTACCCGATGGCAAGGGCACGCGCATCGTCGACACCGATGAGCACCCCCGGCCCGATGCCACCCTCGAGTCGTTAGCCGGGCTGAAGCCGGCGTTCAAGCGGGATGGGTCGGGATCGGTGACGGCCGGCAACTCGTCCGGCATCAACGACGGCGCGGCCGCGCTGCTGGTGATGTCCGAGGCGCGAGCGCGTGAGCTCGGCCTGCGCCCGTTGGGCCGCATGGTCGCCTCGGCGGTGGCCGGCGTCGACCCGGCCACCATGGGTCTCGGCCCCGTCCCCGCCACGCGCCTGGCTCTCGAGCGTGCTGGCCTCTCGGTCGACGACCTGGATCTGGTGGAGCTCAACGAGGCCTTCGCCGCGCAGGCCGTCCCCGTCATGCGTGAGCTCGGCCTGGATCCCGAGAAGACCAACGTGAACGGCGGTGCGATCGCCATCGGCCATCCCCTCGGCGCCTCCGGCGCCCGCCTGGCGGCGACGCTGCTGCACGAGATGCGGCGTCGTGGCGCCCGGTACGGCCTCGCGACCATGTGCATCGGTGTTGGGCAGGGCATCGCCGCCGTCTTCGAAGCAGTCGAGTAGGTCGAGATGGCGCGATGCGTCGCCCTGGGATTGACCATCTCGTGTCTCGTCACCGTCCTCGCCACCTCGTGTGGAACGACGGCGGTAGCGAACGTGGCAGTGACCGATCTCTCCTCGGGCGCTCGCCTCGAGCAGTTCGGCCTGCGGGTACGCTGCGCCGATGGCGACGAGTGCAACCAGCGCGCCCTCGAGGCCCTCATGGTCGCGCTGTCGCGTCTCGGCCCGGAGGTTCGCAACTCGCCCATCACCAGTCCCGGTGGCGCCCCGGCAGCCGCACCGGTACCGCCCGACCGCCTCTACGTCGAGATCTGGGCGGACCCGATGCTCGAGTGGCACTCCTCGACGGGCGCGGCGGGCAGCGCCTCCGCGTTTCGCGTCGACCTGACCAACGGGAATCCCTACGTCGTCGTCGCGCCTCGGTGGTCGTTTCGCCTGACGGAGGCGGACGCCGCCGCCATCCGCGATGCCCTCTTCGTCGACGCCTAGGAGGCAAATCGAATGTCTGACGAGAAGCGTGCGATCAGTGTCACCGGGGAGGGAGAGGCGTCGGTCGCTCCGGACCTGGCGCTCGTGTCCTTTGCCGTCACCGGCAACGGTCGCGAGCTCGGCCCGGTGCGGGAGGAGGTGCTGACGCGCTCCACGGCGGTGCTGGCGGCCCTGCGTGACCTGGGCCTCGCCGACGGCGACATCAGCGCGCCCGACGTGTCGATCCAGCCCGAGTACGACTACCGCAAGGGTCAGCGGCTGGTCGGCTACCGCGTCGCCCGAAACATGACGGTGCGGGTCCGGGACCTCGACCGCCTGGGGCCGGTGCTGGACGGCGTGGTCGCCGCCGGCGCCAACGAGGTGGGCGGGGCACAGATGACCGCGTCCGACCCGTCGGCAGCCGAGCATGCCGCGCTGGAGGCGGCGATGGCCGCGGCCCGGACCAAGGCCGAGGTGCTGGCGAAGGCGGCGGGCGTGGCGCTCGGACGCGTCATCCGGGTCGAGGAGGAGCCGACGCCCGGCGTCGGCCCGATGCCGAAGTTCCGCGCGATGGCTGCCGCGGCGGAGTACGCCGACGCGTCGACCGAGGTCGTCGCCGGTGACCTGACCGTCACGCGTCGCATCCGCGCCTGGTTCTCCATCGAGCGCTGACGCGCGGACGCCCTTCCGGGCCATCGGGCGAGCAACCGAACCCGGATCGCCCGCGTCCCTGACCGCATGAAGCGCCGTTCGGCCCTCCTGCTCGGCCTCCTCGGCTGCCTGTCGATGATCCTTGCTGCCTGCCAGTCCCTTCCGACTCCGACGGCGACCGGGACCGGCACGATCGACGTGCGTGCGGTCGCCGGGCCGGTGTGCCCGGTCGAGCGGCAACCGCCCGACCCCGCCTGCGCGCCGCGCCCCGTGGAGGGTGCGCGAATCCTCGTGCAGCCCGGAGACGGCCGGGACATCGTGGTCGGCGAGGCAACGACCGATGCCGACGGCCACGGCTCGGTCGCGTTGCCGCCTGGCGAGTACTTCGTGTTCGGCCTCGACGTCGAAGGGCTGATGGGACGACCCGAGCCCGTGACGGTCAGCGTCGAGCCCGGGGAGACGGTGACCGTCGACCTGGTCTACGACACCGGCATTCGCTGAGCGCCGAGCGTCAGGGCGTCGCCTCCTCAGGGTCGAGGCGCGCCCAGTCTGCCGGCGGCTCCCCCGGATCGGGCACCTGCAGCCGCTCGCCGTCCTGCAGCGCCGACTCGTGGGCGGTGATCCCGGCCAGCGCGAACCGCGCCGCCTCCCAGGCGCTGACGGGCGGCAGCCGTCCGCTCGTGACCGCCTTGACGAAGTCGTCCACCAGGAACTGGTGCGAGCCGAGGTGCATGTTGCGCTGCGACCAGAAGGCCCGGGGCAGGCGCTGCCAGCGCTGCACCGGCGCGTAGCGGCGAGGCGCATCGGTCTCGTCAACGGGTCGAGCGGCTGGGGCATACCCGATGTCCATGGGGAAGGCCAGGCGCTCCGTGAGATCCTCGACGTGACCGTCCAGATCGGTCCACACCTGGCCGGTGGCGTGCTCGGCGAAGACGGCGCGGGTGCCGTAGATCGCCATCGGCAGCTCGCTGATGCGGCCTGACCAGCCCACGCGGCGGAATTCGTTGATGCGGACGCTCGCGCCGTCCGAGGTACGGAAGAGCGCCGTCTGATTGCTGAACGGGTTGTCCCACAGGTTGCGCCCGGCTCCGAACACCAGGTCGTCCGACCGGTCGGCCCAGCCAAGGCACGAGACGCTGACCGGGCGTCCTCCGGTGACCGAGAGGACGCTGCTGAGCGAGTGCGTGGCGTAGTACATCGGCGGGACCCCGGCCACGCGCCGCCAATCCGTGCCGCCGGACCGCTGGAAGGCCTCGTAGAAGCCCTGGCTCATGTCGTGGAGGTAACTGCCCTCGGCGTACACGATCTCGCCGAAGGCGCCCTCGGCGTGCCGGGCACGCGCGAAGACGACGTCGGGGTAGTACCAGCTGGTCTCGGCGCTCATGTAGACCAGCCGATGCTCCGCCGCCAGGGCCAGGATGCGGCCGATCTCGGTCGCATCGGTGCCCATCGGGACGGCCGACCAGACGTGCTTGCCGGCCTCGAGGGTCGCGATGGCCTGCGGACCGTGCAGGTGGCGCTGGGTCATGATCGCCACCGCGTCGACGTCCGCCGCGGCGCAGGCGTCCTCGTGCGACGCGAACGTGCGGCGGATGCCGAATTCGGCCGCCACCTGCGCCCGTCGGTCCGGGAGGAGCTCCGCGAGCGAGACCTCCTCCACGCCGGGGTGGGCGGCGAACAGCGGCAGGAAATCGCGGGCGAAGCCACCCGCGCCGGCGACGGCGATCCTGAGGCCCATCGGATCAGCCGCCGACGGCCGTCAGCTCAGCTTCAGGTTCGGCAGCACCCTGGTGCCGAAGGTCTCGATGAACGCCGCCTGGTCGCGCCCGACGTTGTGCAGGTAGATCTCGTCGAAGCCCATGTCCACGAACTTCTGGATCTGGGCGGTGTGCTC
>DASTYP010000052.1:0-7501 GCA_035764845.1 Candidatus Limnocylindria bacterium | reverse complement strand
TCACATCGGCGCCCTGCGGCAGAGCTTTCCCCTTGATACGCGAACAACGCTTGCGGCGCTCAGTGCCGGGCTCGACCCCGGTGCGAACGGCTTGGTCCTCCTCTGAACCCGGCGTGCCGCGCGTTGCCCCGCTCGGATGCGTATGAGCCACGCAACGTCCTTCCGCACCCACCAGACTCCAGCCTTGGCCACTCAGCCACCGGTCCGCACCCTTCGGGGGACGAGCAGACTGCTGAGCGGCTCACTCGCACCGATCGGGGTACGCACCCAGCACAATGGCGCCATGAGACTCAGAACACTCAGCAGCGAACGGCCGTGGACGGGCCACCGCATCGGGGTGCGCGTCGACCAGGTCGAGGCCGAAGACGGCCGGCGCACCACGCGCGAGGTGGTCGAGCACCCGGGAGCCGTTGGCATCATCGCGTGGGACGGCGAGCGCCTGGCGATGGTGCGGCAGTGGCGCCACGCGCCGGGCGAGATCGTGCTCGAGATCCCGGCCGGCACCCTGGAGCCGCCGGAGCCACCGGCGGAGACGGCCCGTCGGGAGCTGGCCGAGGAGGTCGCGCTGAAGGCCGGAGTGTGGGAGACCGGCCCGCGGTTCTGGACGGCGCCGGGCTTCTGCAACGAGCTGATGCACCTCTACCTGGCGACCGACCTGTCGGACGAGCCGGGCTTCAGCGACCCCGACGAGGACCTCGAGGTCGAGTGGCTGACCGTGCCGGAGGCGCTGGCGGGCATCGACGACGGCAGCATCCGCGACGCGAAGACGGTCGCCGCCGTCCTCTGGCTCGCCCGGCGACTCGAGCGCAGCGCCGCAACCTGACGCTCGGCACGCGGCTTGCCTTGAGCGCCGCCGTGACCACCAACACCGCACCGAGCCCTCCCGAGGACGCCCTGGTCCCCGACCCGGAGGAGTCCGCTGAGGAGGCCGGCCTCCGCTACGTCACCGATACCGACGGCGGCGTCAGCCGACGCCGTGCCGGCATGGGCTGGGCCTTCTTCGACGCCGACGGGAGACGCATCACCGACGAGAAGCGGATCGCCTGGTTCAAGCGGCTCGCCATCCCGCCGGCCTGGACCGACGTCTGGATCTGCCCGGACAAGCGCGGGCACCTCCAGGCGACCGGCCGCGACGCCAGGGGCCGCAAGGTGTACCGATACCACCCGCGCTGGCGCGAGGTCCGCGAGGACGCCAAGTACGGCCGGATGCTCGCCTTCGCGCGGGCGCTGCCGATGATCCGGAAGCGCGTCGAGGAGGACCTCGCCAGGCCCGGGCTGCCGCGGGAGAAGGTGCTGGCCGCGGTCGTCGCCCTGCTCGAGCGCACGCGGATCCGGGTCGGCAACGAGGAGTACGCCCGCGACAACCGCAGCTTCGGCCTGACCACGCTGCGTGACCGGCACGCGCGCATCAAGGGCGGCAGGGTGACCTTCCAGTTCAAGGGGAAGTCGGGCAAGGAGCACGCCATCGAGCTCGCCGACCGCCGGCTGGCGCGCATCGTCGAGCGCTGCCAGGACATCCCGGGCCAGCAGCTGTTCCAGTACGTCGGCGATGACGGCGAGCGCCGCGGCATCGCGAGCGACGACGTCAACGCCTACCTGCACGAGATCGCCGGGGAGCGCTTCACGGCGAAGGACTTCCGGACGTGGGCCGGGACGGTGCTTGCCGCCATGGCGCTCCAGGAGTTCCGCGAGTTCGACTCCGAGGCGGAGGCGAAGAAGAACGTGGTGCGGGCCATCGAATCGGTCGCGGAGAAGCTGGGCAACACCCCGGCCGTGAGCCGAGCCAGCTACGTGCATCCACAGGTCATCGACGCCTACCTCGAGGGCGACCTGCTGCGCGAGGCGCGCGAGGAAGCCGACCGCAAGCTGACGGAGGACCTCGACGAGCTCACGGCCGAGGAGGCGGCCGTGTACGCCCTCCTGCGTCAGCGGCTGAGCGAGGAGGAGCGACGCGCGGAGCGGCGGGAGCGCCGCCAGCGGCGCCGGCCGAAGGCCGCCTAGGACCGATGCGTCAGGCGGCGCGCGTCACCCGGCTCAGCGCCTGCCGGTAGACCTCGGTCTCGGGTGACAGGCGGACCGCCATCCGGAGGTGACGGCGCGCGGCGACCTCGTCGCCCAGGCGCTCGCTGGAGAGGCCCAGGCCGAAGTGCGCGTAGTGCGCGATGGGATCGGCCTCGACGATCGCGGCGAACCGTTCGGCGGCCGCGGCGTGATTGCCGACGTTGAAGTAGGCCTGTCCGAGCGCCTCCAGGATGGACGCCTTCCCCGGTTCCAGCGCCAGCGCGCGCTCCAGCAGCACCGCCGCGGCGCCCGGATGCCGGTCGGCCAGCATGCGCGAGCCGCGCTGGAAGAGCTCGTAGGCGGAATCGCGGTCGGCGGGCGGGTCGAAGCGGTCGGAGGGCTGGCGCATCGGCACAGCCTACGCCCGCAGGTCGATTCGCTCCAGCCGCGGGTTCTCGGTCCGGCCCGGGATACGGCCGCGCTTGGCGACCGGCTTGCCGTCGATCTCCTTGAGGTCGCCCGTGAAGTCGATGGGGCTGGCCTTGCTGATGGCGCTGCCCACCGCGAACGAGTCGACCGGCGCGCCGCTGTCCTTGAAGACGCCGATACGGTCGGCGTCGAGACCGCCGGACACGACGATGCGGACGTGCTGGAAGCCCTCGAGGTCCAGGCGGGCGCGGACCTCCTTGACCAGCTCGGGGGTGACTCGGCCGCGCTCCGATGGGGTGTCCAGGCGCACGCCCCACAGCCGGTCACCGAGGGCCTCGGCCACGCGGAGCGACTCCTCCGCCTCGTCCTTGAACGTGTCGACCAGCACGATGCGCGGCACGTCGGTCGGGATGTGGCGGTCGAACGCCTCGGCGGCACGGACGGTGTCACCGAAGATCAGGACCAGGGCGTGGGGCATGGTGCCCGTGGGGTTGAGCCCGGCGAGTCGCGCCCCGGCCGGGGTCGACGCCCCGACGCAGCCGCCCACCACGGAGGCGTAGTCGAGCTGATCGGCGACGCTCGGATGCACGTGCCGCGCTCCGAATCCGATGACCGGGATGGGCGCGGCGGCATCCACGATCCGCCGCGCGGCCGTGGCCCAGCCGGAGCCGGAGGCGAGGATGCCCAGGATGGCCGTCTCGTACAGCCCGAAGGCCGAGTAGCGGGCCGTGATGCGCATCACGATCTCCTTCGGCCGGAAGGTGTCGCCGTCGTGCATCGTCTCGACCACCGGCTCCGGATCCGTCGCGTCGGCCAGGACCTCCCGCAAATAGGTCAGCGCCTCCTCGGCGCCGCACAGGACGCCCTCGCCCCGCGGGAAGACCTCCATGGTGACGACCGGGTCGAGGTGCTCCGCGGCGAGGATGGTCCGGGCACGGTCGAAGTACACGTCGGCGGTCTCGCCCGACAGCACGTCGGCGGCCGTCGGGAAGTGCGGCACGTGCCGGGCAGGCGCTTCCTCGGTCGTCATGGCGCAGCAGTGTACGACGAGCGGCGGCGGAACAGGATCACGGCCACGGCCAGCAGGATCAGGACGAGCAGCCCGGCACTCACGAGACGCACGATGCCGCTGCCCTCCGCCGACGCCAGGATGCGCTGGGCCTCCGCGATGGAGTCGACGGCTCCCTGCAGGTCGCCATCGGTGAACTGGCCGTTCGCCATGGCGAGCTGGTTCGCGGGGTCGCTTCCGCCCAGCAAACCCACGCGCTCCAGGAAGGAGCGCGGCGCGTTCACGTCGGCGGCAGTCTCCGCGTAGGCGTCCACCACCGTGCGCTCGGCGTCGAGCTCGGCCTGCGCCTCCGGCCCGCCGCCGTGCGCCCGGTACGCCTGCTGCAAGCGGTCGGGGGCCCCGAGGCCGGCCGCCTCCATGCGCTCCCGGACCGCGTCACGATCCTCGAGCCACGCCATCGCGGCCTCAATCTGCTGCTGCGCGTCGTCGAAGCTCCACGCCGTCATGGCGCCACGGACCGGGTCGGGGGCACCCCAGGAGCCGGCGCGCGTCACCAGCGCCGAGAAGCTCCCGCGTGCAGCCCCGCGCGCTTCCAGGAGCGCCGTATCCGTCTCGGTCAACACGCGCCCGCGGAAGAGATCGGTCAGGTCGGTCTGGGCAACCGTCTCGAGGTGGTCCAGGAACGCGCGCGTCGTCAGCGGCGCATCGGGGTTGGTGGTCCCGTCGGCGTCCGGCTGGGGCTCGACGTCGGCCGGCTGGTATGGACCGATGGAAGCCGCGACGCGAGCCAGCACCGTGTGCAGCGCGGTCACGCCCACGCGCCCGGTGATCTGGTCGACCGTGTCCCACGAGGCGGCGTAGCCGTACGCCTCTCCGTCCGGGCCGGCGTTGGCCGACCAGGCGTCGAGCGGGAACGCGGCGCCGGCCCGTTCGGCTGTGACGGCCGCAGGGTCATAGGGACGCTCGATGCCGAGCTGCTCCGCGACGCGCGCCGCGATCGAGCTGGCGAGGCCCTCGCGGATCCAGCGGGACTCCACGAACGAGGGCGAGACCCACACGTGCACGAGCTGGTGGATGACGGTGAACGGCGGCTGGTCGTAGGCCACCAGGATCTCGGTCCCGCCGGGGGCCGCCTCGGCGAAGCCGGTGGTGTCCGCGGGGACGGACTCCGTGAGCACCAGCTGCCCGAGGCGCGGGTACGGGAGGCCGATCTCCTCCTCGATCAGGGGCAGCGCCCGCTCGACCAGGTCGACCGTCGCGGTGCCCCACGCCTCGTCGTCGCTGAAGGCACGGACCTGCAGGTCGGCGGTGCCACCCGACAGCGGAATGGCCGATTCGAGCGTCGTGTAGTCGGCGGCGCGCACGCCCGTCACCAGCGCGAGCCAGTTCGACGGATCCGGGATGTCGCCGCTGGTCAGCGTGTCGCCGTCGAGCGTGAGCGGATCCCCATCGACGCGCACCTCGTAGGCGTCCGGGATGGTCACCCGGACCTCGCCGCTGGTGCCGAAGCTCCACGCCGGGAACACCACCACCGACGGCCGCACGCGCAGGTGCGGATCGTCGCTATCGGGCAACGTGTACGTCAGCGTGAAGGTGGCGGTCTCCTCGTAGCGCAGGTCCTCGCGGAGCTGGACCGTCGCGACGTTCACGTCGGACTCCACGGCCGCCGCGACCTCGAGATCGCCCTCGCCATCGGTGGCCGCCACCTCGGTCGCCTGGTCGTGGATGGCCAGCTTCACCGCGTCGAAGACCGAGAACTGACCCGCCGGGTCGGGGGTCGTGTTCGTGAAGCTGACCTGGACCGAGACGTCGATGACGCCCGCGTCCGGCTGGACGTCGTACGCGGCGACCGTCTCCATGGTGTACTCGTCGGCCGCGCGCACCGGCGCCACGCCGCGACCGGGCAGGGCCGCAACCACGATGGCGACCACCGACAGGAGCACCGCCATGCGCGCGCTGAGACGGGTCCGCATCTACGCGCGCCCCAGCAGGCGGGACAGGATCCCCCGCCTCCGTCGCTTCGGGACCGGCGGCTCCCACACCGGCATGGCCGCCTCGACCTCGGGGCGGTGGGTGGCCAGCAGCCGAGGGTTGCGGGGCGTGCGGCCGGTCCAATCGGGCAGGACGCCGCGGTCGGCGACGGCGAGGGCCGTCTCCTCGAGCAGCCGATCGGCCACGACCGTCATCCGCGCCAGCCCTCGCCCCAGCTCGTCGCGCGTCAGCGCGGTCGTGGGCAGCTCCGTCATCAGCATCGGCCGGTCGTCATCGGTCAGCGCGAACTTCACGTACGGGTAGTCGAAATTGGCGCGGAGCATCCGCACGAAGGTGCGCTTCGGGATCTCCATCGCCTCCAGCCCATAGTATGCCCACAGGGAGGCGCCGATTCCGGCCACCCACGCCACGGTGACCCGCAGGTCGAACCGTCGATGCCCGTCGACCATCACGTCGCGGCTGATGGCGGTGCCCGCCGGGTCGGACCAGGCGGCGACGACCTCGACGCCGAGCTCCGCCAACCAGGCGTCGAGTGGGGGCGCCTCGCCCGTCACGGGGCGGCGAACCCGGCGCGGACCGTCTCCCCGGAGCGAATCACGCGGCGCCGCGCGAAGTCCCGCTCCACCGTGCCGGGATCGATCCGGCAGTTGCGCCCGATCTCGACCCCGCGGGGCACCCGCGCGCGCTTCCCGACCAGCGTGATCCCGGCGTAGAGGCGCTCCGGCTCGTCCCGGTTCGGCCGCAGGTCGTCCCCGCAGCCCACGCGCGCGCGCGGACCGATGGACGCCTCCTTGTCGACGATGACCCGATCCAGCACGGCCCCTTCCTCGATGACGCTGTCGAACATGACGATCGAGTCGCGCACGGTCGCGCCTGCCGCGACGCGCACGCCGGGTGAGAGGACGCTGTGCTCGACCGTGCCGTCGACGACACAGCCGTGGCTGACCATGGAGCGCTCGATCCGCGCATCCGCGCCGATGCGGGCCGGCGGCCGCTCCTCGCTGCGGGTGTAGATGAGCCAGCCCAGGTCGTTCAGCTCGATGCCCGGGTCGTCGCTCAGCAGGTCCAGGCTGGTGGCCCAGTAGCTCTCCACGGTGCCAACGTCCTGCCAGTAGCCGCCGAACTCGTACGCGAAGACCCTTCGCCCCTCGTCCACCATCCACGGCAGGATGTCCCGCCCGAAATCGACGCGGTCGGGGCTGAGCAGGTCGCGCAGCAGTGGCCAGCTGAACACGTAGACGCCCATGCTCACCAGGTTCGACGGCGGGTTCGCCGGCTTCTCGATGAACGCCGTGACCCGCCCATCCGTCGCCACGTCCAGGATGCCGAACCGATGCGCCTCCTCGATGGGGACCGTCCGCACCGCGCACGTGGCGTCGGCGCCGGTCTCGCGGTGCAGGGCGATGAAGGGACGGTAGTCCATCTTGTAGACGTGATCCCCGGCCAGGACGAGCACGAGCTCGGGGTCTCGATCCGCGATGAACTCGAGGTTCTGCAGCACCGCGTCGGCGGTTCCGCGGTACCAGTCCCGCGATCGGCCGCGGCCGATGTACGGCTGCAGCAGCGCGACGCCCCCGCGGCTGCGGTCCAGGTCCCACGGCCGTCCGACGCCGATGTGGTCGATCAGCGAGCGGGGCGCGTACTGGGTCAGGATCCCGACGTCGGTGAGGCCCGAGTTGACCGTGTTGCTGAGGGCGAAGTCGATGATCCGGTACTTGCCGCCGAACGGCACGCCGGGCTTCGCGCGCACCTGCGAGAGGATGCTCAGCCGCTCGCCGGCGCCGCCGGCGAGGATCAGGGTCAGGACGGAGCCGGGCACGGGCCGATTCTAGGTCGGCGGCTCAGCCGCCGCCGCCCCCGCCGCCGCCACCGCCTCCGCCGCCACCGCCCGGCGGCGAGGCGGGAGGACCCTCCGGCGGTGGTGGCGTCGCCTCCGGGGGAGGCGTCGCCTCCGGCGGTGGAGTGGGTTCGGGGCCCGGTGTGGGCGCCACCCGCTCCCCGCACACCGACGGCAGCGGCAGGTTCTGGAGTGGCGCGATCTGGAAGCGGACCCGCTCGTCCTCCTGGTAC
>DASTYP010000051.1:0-6956 GCA_035764845.1 Candidatus Limnocylindria bacterium | reverse complement strand
ACCAACACGCGGTACCTGCACGAGCACGTCGTCGAGCTGGCGGAGCGGATCACATCGTCCATGCCGGACGGGCTGGACACGGTGATGTTCGTCAACTCCGGGAGCGAGGCGAACGACCTGGCGTGGCGGCTGGCGACGACGGTCACCGGCGGCGACACCGGCCTGGTCACCGACTGGGCGTACCACGGCGTGACGCACGCCATCGCCGACTTCTCACCATCGGAGTGGCCGCGCGGCGAGCAGCCGGCCGGCGTCGAGACGGTTCCCGCGCCGAACACGTATCGCGGTGCCTTCGCGGACGCGGCCGATCCCGTCGCCGTCGCGCGTGAGCAGATCGCGGCCGCCGTGCAGCGCATGGAGGCCCGAGACCGGCGGCCCGCGGCGCTCTTCATCGACTCCCTCTTCACCGCGGACGGCATCTTCGTCCCGGATGCGGAGGTCGTGCGCGCCTTCGTCGCCGGCGCACGGGACGCCGGGGCGCTGTTCGTTGCGGACGAGGTGCAGTCCGGTCACGGCCGGACGGGCGACGACCTCTGGGGCTTCCGTGCCTGGGGCGTGACGCCGGACGTCGTCACCCTCGGCAAGCCGATGGGCAACGGCCATCCGATCGCGGCGGTGGTCACTCGCTCCGACATCGTCGACCGGTTCGCCGCGCAGACCACCTTCTTCAGCACGTTCGGCGGCAACCCCGTGGCATGCGCCGCGGCGCTCGCCGTCCTCGACGTGATCGAGGAGGGGGACCTGGTCGCCCGCGCCGCCGCGGTCGGACGGACGCTCCGCGCGGGCATCGCCGCCCTGGCGGAGCGGGACCACCGCGTCGGCGACGTACGAGGG
Source organism: Candidatus Limnocylindria bacterium (assembly GCA_035764845.1). Classification (GTDB taxonomy): domain Bacteria; phylum Chloroflexota; class Limnocylindria; order QHBO01; family QHBO01; genus JACDBZ01. The sequence goes on along the minus strand of DASTYP010000051.1, from coordinate 6,122 downwards.
CGCGGCCTCACGGCCGGAGTGGAGCTCGTCACCGACCGAGCTTCACGGCAGCCCGACGCCGAGCTGGCGGCCCGCGTCAAGGAGGGGATGCGCGAACGAGGGGTGCTGATCGGGACCACCGGGCGGACGGGCAATACCCTGAAGATCCGGCCGCCGCTGTGTATCACCGCAGACCAGGCGGCGCTGATCGTCGAGACGCTGGCCGAGGTGCTGGGCGCCGCCTGAGTGGCCGGGGTCGGCTCAGCGCCGGGCCAGGAAGACCAGCTCCCGGCCGGGCCGATCCGGCGCGTCACGGACCTCGACCACCTCGAAGCCCGACTGGCGCAGCGAGGCCTCGAGCTGCTCGCGGGAACGGAACCGCAGGGTCGAGCGCGCGGTGATGACCGCGCCATCGGCCTCGAAGACGTTGGGCGACTCGAAGCTGACCAGCCCGCGCTCCTCGTCGACCTCGGTGACCTCCACCCAGTCGGTCACCGCGCCCACGCCCGGGATCTGCGTCGTCGAGCGGGTCCGCTCCTCCGTCCACTCCTCCCACGCCCGCCGCTCCGGGTCGCGAGACTCGAACACGAGGCAGCCGCCGGCTCGAAGGACCCGACGGACGGCCGCCAGCGTGGCGAGCCAGTCCGCATCGGTGAGGAAGACCTGCGCGACGTTTGCGGTCATCGTGACGGCGTCGACCGAGACGGACGCCGGAATGGCCGATGCGTCGCCGTGGATCCACCGCACGCGCTCGGCGCCGGCCTTGGCACGAGCGACGTCCAGCGATGCGCCGGCCGGGTCCACGCCGATGACGTCGACACCGCGGTCGGCGAGCATCAGCGCGAAGACGCCCGTGCCGCATCCCAGATCGAGGACGGAGCGAGCGCCGATCTCCTCGACGATGGCGACGTACGCGTCGAGGTCCGAGCGGTCCGGGTCCAGCGCGTCGTAGATCGCCGCCAGGCGGGGGTCGTCGAAGATGGCGTCCGGCACCCGGCGGCTAGAGCGTCTCGACCGCCATGGCCACCGCTCCCCCACCGCCCAGGCACAGGGTCGCCAGGCCCTTGCCGCCGCCGCGGCGGCGCAGCTCGTACAGCAGCGTGGTCAGGACGCGGGCGCCGGACGCGCCGATGGGATGGCCGAGCGCGATGGCGCCGCCGTTCACGTTGACGCGATCCCAGTCGAAGCCCAGCTCGTTGCCGTCGGCCAGGACCTGCGCGGCGAACGCCTCGTTGATCTCGATCAGGTCGAAGTCGTCGAGCGTGCCGCCGACCTTCTCGATCAGCCGCCGCACGCCGAGGATCGGCGCCTCGAACAGCCACTCGGGGGCGACGTCGGCCTGGGCGTAGCCGGTGATGCGCGCCATCGGTTGCGCGCCGTCCGGAAGCGCCTCCCCGGAGGCGATGACCACGGCGGCCGCGCCGTCGGTAATGCCGGGCGCGTTGCCGGCCGTGACGCTGCCCCCATCCGGCTGGAACGCCGGGCGCAGCTTGGCGAGCGCCTCCAGCGTCGTGTCGGAGCGGGGCGCCTCGTCCGTGGAGACGACGGTGTCCCCCTTCTTGCCGGGGACGGTGACCGGCACGATCTCCTCGTCGAAGCGGCCTTCGTCCTGTGCCGCGATGGCTCGCTGATGCGAGCGCAGCGCGAACTCGTCCTGGGCCTCGCGCGTCACGCCGTGCTTCGCCGCGACGCGCTCGGCGTGGATGCCCATGTGGACGTCGCAGCTCGAGCACCACAGGCCGTCGTGCACGGTCGAATCCACCACGCTGCCGTTGCCGAGCCGATACCCCGTGCGGGCCTCGGGCAGCAGGTACGGCCCGAGGTTCATGTTCTCCATCCCGCCGGCGACGATGAGATCCGCATCTCCCGCGCGAATGGCCGATGCGCCGAGCATCACCGCCTTCAACCCGGATCCGCACACCTTGTTGATGGTGGTCGCGCTCACGCCATCGGGCAGGCCGGCCTTCAGCGCGGCCTGGCGCGCCGGTGCCTGGCCGGCTCCGGCCTGGATGACCTGGCCCATGATCACCTCGTCGACGCGCTCCGGCGCGATGCCGGCGCGCTCGACCGCGGCACGGATGGCGATGCCGCCCAGCTGCGTCGCGGGCGTGGTCGAGAGGCCACCGCCGAACTTGCCGATGGGCGTTCGCGCGGCGGACAGGATGAAGACGTCGCTCATGGACGCCATGGTACCGCGGCGAGGCCCGATGCCCCGTCGCGAGACCCGGTCAGCGTTCCGAGGTGCGGCGTCGCCTGCGGGTTCGGCGGGACGGTCGGTCCGTCGCCGTCCCGCACTCGTCGAGGCGGTGCCACGTCTCGTTCGTCGTCCCGCCGTCGTGTCCGACGAACGTGCCGGGATTGGCGGTCATCGGGACGGTCGGTGGCAGCGGGAAGACGTACAGCTGAGCCGCGTCGTCCGGTGCGGCGCCGACGACGGCGGCCGCCCAGCAGCGATCGTGGTCGCGGTAGTGGACCGTCTCGCCCACGAGCAGCCCGGCGCCGTCGGTGGTGGGGGTGGTGCTGGCAGTGGTCATCGGCCTCCCTGTCAGCACCAACCGTGCCGTCAGTCGGATCCGCCGCCCTTTTCGTCGAAGAGATAGGAGATCTTGTCGGCCCACTTGGCCTGGACGACGCGGAGCTTCGTCTTCAGCGTCGGCGTGAGCTCACCCTCCTCCTCGGACAGGAGGCGTGGCAGGAGCGCCACGCGTCGAGGTCGCTCGAAGATGGCGAACCCGTCGAGAAGGCGCTTGACCTCCCCGTCGTACAGGCGCTGCACCGAGCGCTCCTCGACCAGCTGCTCCGGCGGCATCTCGGCCAGTCCGTTCCCGGCCGCCCAGCGGCCGAGCTCGTCGAAGTCGGGCGCGATCAGCACGCCGGTGTACGGCTGGTTGTCGCCGAGGATGACGGCCTGTCCGATGAGGCGGCTGGTGGACAGCGCCGCCTCCATCGGCCCGGGGCTGACGTTCTTGCCGTTGGCCAGGACGATGATGTTCTTGAGCCGGTCGGTGATGCGCAGCCGTCCGGCCTCGTCGAGCTCGCCCACGTCACCCGTGTGCAGCCAGCCCTCAGCGTCGACCGCCTTGGCGGTCTCCTCGGGCTCGTTGATGTACCCGACCATCGTGCCAGGTCCGCGCGAGCACACCTCCCCGGTGAACTCGTCGATCTTCACCTGCGTCCCCGGCGCGGGCTGGCCGACGGTGCCGAACACGATGTCCGCGGGCCGCGTGACGCTGATGAGCGGAGAGGCCTCGGTCATGCCGTAGCCCTCGAGCACCAGCATCCCCAGCGCGTAGAAGAACTCGCCGACCTCCCGTGAGAGCGGCGCGGCGCCGGAGACGAAGTACCGGACGCGTCCCCCGGTGCGCTCGCGGACCTTCTTGTAGACGAGCGCATCGGCCAGCTTCACCTGCGCGGCCAGCCAGGGCGAGTCCTTCCGGCCGGCCAGGTGGTTGGCGTAGCGCTTGGCGCCGAGTCCGATGGCCCAGTTGAAGATCTTCTGCCGCAGCGGTGGCGCGGTGTCGATGGTCGATCGGACGCGGCCGTACACGCGCTCGAACAGCCGTGGCACGCCCGCCATGACGGTCGGCCGCACCTCGACCATGTTCGCCGGGAGGCGCTCGATCAACGGCTCCGCGTACGCCACCGCGGCGCCGATGGCGAAGGGGAGCACCTCGCCGGTGATCTTCTCGAAACTGTGGGCCAGCGGCAGCCAGGACAGGAAGACGTCGGTGGGGTGCAGGTCGATCAGCTGGCGCGCGGCCTGGTACTGGTAGACCAGGCCACCGTGCGTGATCATCACGCCCTTCGGATTGGCCGTCGTGCCGGAGGTGTGGATGACGCTCGCCAGGTGATCGGGCTCGATGGCGTGGAAGGTCTCGCGCCACACCCGACGCTCCGCCGGGTCCGTGTCGGCACGCGCCATGACGTCGTCGTAGGTCAGCGTCCCGTCCGGGAACTTGCCGTGCGCGTCGATGGTGATGACGTGTTCGAGCGTCGGGCACTGCGCGCGGACGCTGGCGATCTTGGCGGCCTGCTGCGCGTTCTCGACCACCACGATCTTCGCGCCGACGTTGTTGATGACGAACGCCGCCTGCCCCGCCTCCGACTGTGGGTAGATGGGGCACGAGACCGCGCCGAGCGCGAGCCCGGCGAAGTCGGCGATGACCCATTCCGGACGCGTCCGGCTGATGATGCAGAACCGATCCCCGTCACCCAGGCCCAGGTGCCGGAGGCCGAGCGACAGCTCCGTGACCCAGTCCCACATCTCGCGGTAGGTGCGATGCACCCAGCCGCCGCTGTCGGTCGCCTCAGCGCCGGGCTCCGCGCGCTGCGTCTTGGTTGGCTTCCAGCGCATCGCCTCGTTGTTGGGGTACGTGTCGACGGCGCGGGCCACCAGCTCGATCAGGTTGTTCGCCTGGTACTCGGGCGGGACGACGAGTGGCTCGGGGTCGCTGATCGTCTTGCGGGGGGCCTGGGTCGGGCTGGGCGTCATCGGTCCTCCTCAGGTCGTCATCGGTCGTGGCCGACCGTGTCCAGCAGCTGCTGGGCCACGATCAGCCGGTGGATCTGGTTCGTCCCCTCGTAGATCTGCGCCCCCTTCGCGTCGCGCATGAGGCGCTCGACCGGATTGTCGCGGCTGTACCCGGCACCGCCGTACACCTGGACGGCGTCCGTCGTCACCTTCATGGCGACGTCCGAGGCGTACCACTTGGCCATGCTCGACGGCGCGTTGATGGGCTGGCCAGCGTCCCGCAGTCGAGCGGCCCGCCACGTCAGCAGCCGTGCCGCGTCCACCTGCACGGCCATCTCGGCCAGCATGGCCTGGATCATCTCCTGCTCCGAGATGGCCCGGCCGAACTGGCGACGCTGCAGCGCGTAGGCGGCCGCCAGCTCCATGGCGTTGCGGGCGAGGCCGACGCAGGCGGCCGCGATGCTGATGCGACCGGCGCCCAGCGCGCTGAGCGCCACCCGCAGCCCCTTCCCCTCCTCGCCGAGCCGGTTCTCGGCCGGGACGCGCGCGTCCTCGAAGACGAGCTCGTGGGCGCTGCTGCCCCGGATGCCCATCTTCTTCTCCTTCGACCCCAGTCGGAATCCGGGCGTCTCGCGGTCGACGACGAAGGCGGTGATGCCGTTCTTGCCGCGAGATCGGTCGACGGTCGCGAAGACGACGAACCGATCCGCCTCGCCGGCGTTGGTGATCCAGATCTTCGTGCCGCTGAGCATGTAGGCGTCCCCGTCCCGACGCGCGGCCAGCGCGATGCTGCCCGCATCCGACCCCGCCTGCGGCTCGGTCAGGGCAAACGCGCCGAGCTCGCGTCCGGCGGTCATCGGCGGGAGGAACCGGTCCTTCTGCTCGTCCGTCCCGTTCGCCACGATGCACAGCTGGGCCAGCACGTGGACCGAGAGGCTGACGGCGAGCGCCATGTCGGCCGCCGCGATCTCCTCGACGGCCAACGCCCAGGCGAACGTGCCCATGCCAGCTCCGCCGTAGCGCTCGGGATACGGGAGGCCGGCGAGGCCCAGCTCACCGGCCTGCTCGAAGAGGTGGCGGTCGTAGCGCTCCTGCTCGTCGCGCTCGGCGGCACCCGGCGCGACCTCCTTCGTCGCCCAGTCGCGGACGGTGTCGCGGACGGCGCGCTCCTCCTCGGTCAGGGCCAGGGGGTCGCGCGTCGCAGCGGCATCGGTCATGACGGAAGCTTGGTGCCCTGCTCGTCGTAGCGGTAGAACCCGCGGCCCGTCTTGCGCCCCAGGTGGCCGGCGGTCACTATCTGGCGCAGCAGCGGTGCCGCGCGGAACTTCGGGTCGCCGAAGCCGCGGTACAGCACGTCCATGACGTTGAGCATCACGTCGTTGCCGATGAAGTCGCTCAGCTCCAGCGGGCCCATCGGGTGATTCAGGCCGAGCTTCGCGCCGGTGTCGATGTCCTCGGCCGTGCCGGTCGACTCCATCAGCGCGAAGACGGCCTCGTTGATGAACGGCCCGAGCATGCGGTTGACCAGGAAGCCCGGCATGTCCTTCGACTCGATGACGGTCTTGCCGACGTCCTCAGCGAAGCCCTTGCAGGCCTGGTACGTCGCGTCATCGGTCTCGAGGCCGCGGATGATCTCGATCAGCTTCATGACCGGCACCGGCGAGAAGAAGTG
>DASTYP010000050.1:0-20554 GCA_035764845.1 Candidatus Limnocylindria bacterium | reverse complement strand
TGCAGCGCGACCTGCGTCGCCACCTGGTTCGCCTCGATGCGACGCCCACCGACGACCACCGCGACGCCGGTCTCGTCGCACGAGGATTCGATGGCGAGGATGCGGGGAGCGCTCACGTGCCGATCAGCTGGCGCTGCGCGGCGACGATCTGGCGCATGTGCGGCTCGCGCAGCGCCGGGGTCGTCATCACCAGCGCGTCCTCGCCATCGTCGGTGTAGTAGTGCGGCCGCTTGCCGACGACCTCGAAGCCGAACGACCGGTACAGTCCCTGGGCCGCCTCGTTGGAGACGCGCACCTCCAGCGTCATGCGCCGCGCGCCGATGGCCAGCGACAGCTCGGCGACGTTGAGCATCAGCTGGCGGCCGATGCCCTGGCGACGCCAGTCGGGGTGGACGCCGAAGGTCGTCACGTGCGCCTCGTCCACCATCAGCCAGATGCCGGCGAAGCCGACAACGCGCTCCCCCGCCCGCGCGACGACGTAACGTGCCAGCCGGTTGCCCTTCAGCTCCTGCTCGAAGGCGTACGCCGGCCATGGCGTGGCGAAGCTGAGCCGCTCGATCTCGTGAACGGCCCGAACATCGTCCAGGCGCATCGGGTCGACGACGACCCGGGCGGTCAGAGCCACGTCACCCGGCCCTCGTTCGGGGTGTCGTGCACGCCTCGCGGCGCGCGCAGGTAGATCGGCTCGATGGTTCGCAGGTCGTCGCCCTCGGGCGCTGCGGCCAGCCGTTCGGCCGCGAGGCGGGCGAGGGCCGCCGCGGCGCGGCGCGGCGACGCGGAGCTCCCCAGCTCGAAGGCGGCGGCCAGCTCGTCGGGGACCACCGGATGGTCGCCGATGATCTCCGCCAGGCGATCGCGCTCCACGATGTGCGGCGCCGCGTCGGCCGGACGCAGCACGTACGCCTCGGACGCCCCCGCGCGCGCCACGGCCGCCGTGGCCGCAGCGTCCGACGCCAGCCACGCCTCCAGGCTCGGCACGCCGACCAGGGGGCGACCCAGGGACAGGGCGAGCCCCTTGCCCAGGCTCATCGCCACGCGCAGGCCGGTGAAGGAGCCCGGCCCGAGGCCGACCGCCAGCGCGGTTGCCTGGTCGAGGCGGTGCCCGCTCTGATCGAGCAGCTGGAGCAGGTGCGGGAGCAGCTCGGCCGATTGGCGCTGCCGGCTCGTCCATGCCGCGTCGGCGATCAGGGTGCCGTCAGGTTCGGCCAGCGCGAGCGACAGGTCGGTCGACGCGCTCTCGATGGCGATGATCACGCGTGCAGCGCCTCCGCGGCCAGGCGCTGGTGCTGCGCGCCGAAGGCCCGCCAGGTGATCCGCCGATGGTCGGCATCGACCCCGTCGCCCTCGAGCGCGATCTCGAGCCGATCGTCCGGCAGCCACCCCTCGAGCCGGTCCGCCCACTCGACCACGGCCACGCCATCCGCCTGTCGCTCGTCGAGCAGGCCGGCAGCGACGGCCTCCTCCGGATCGCCCAGCCGATAGGCGTCGATGTGGTACAGCCGCAGCCGGCCGGCATGCTCGTTCATCAGCACGAAGGTCGGGCTGTTGACGACGCTGCGAACGCCAAGCCCCTCGGCGACGCCCTTCGCGAGCTGCGTCTTGCCCGCGCCCAGCTCGCCGATCAGCGCCAGCACCGTCCCGGCGGGTGCCGCCTGGCCGATGGCACGGCCGAGTGCCCGCGTCTCCTCGGGAGCGCGGGTCGAGCGGGTGCCGCTGGCGTGCGGGGTGAGGGTCGCCGGGTCCATGCGCGCCAGTATAGGAAGCGCGGCCTCAGGCCTCCGACCGCGGCTCGGCCGCCTCCAGGTTGGCCAGCGGGACGATTGCGGTGCGCGCGTCGTCGAAGCGGACCAGCGCCGAGCGGGCTGCCACGCCGGACGCGGCGGCGTACGACGCCGGGACCTCGCGCACGAGGACGCCGGTCGCGCCGGCCGACGGCCGGCGGTGCGCGATGACCCGGTCGCCGGGCCTCGGCAGCGCGCGGCGCCCGGGAACGGGCTCGGCATCGTAGACATAGAGCCGCGCGCCGTCGCCGAAGAGGCTCGCCATCCGTCCGTCGTGGGCGCGGAACCAGGCGAAGAGGGCCGGGTCGAAGCTCGTCTTGCCGTAGCCCTCGAGCAGCAGGATGGAGAACGCGCCCCGCGCGCCGCCGATCTGCCGGCGACGCCGCTGGGCTGCGTCGAAGTCGCGGAGCTCCTTGTCCAGGGCGCCGGCGAGCACGATGCCCGCGACGCCCATGGCCCGCGCTCGCGTCAGCGTCTCCGCCGACGCCCGGGAGCCACCGACCAGGATGCGGCCCGTGGCACCCACGTCGATGGCGCCGGCGCGCAGCTCCTCGCCGGGATCGTGCACCGCCACGCGCAGCTCGCCGTGCACCGCGGCGCCGCTCCCCGCGATGCCGGTGACCAGCGCCCCGTCGACCCGGATCTCGATGGCGTCCGCTGCGACGCTCGCGACCTCGCCGCGCACGTGGCCGAGGATCGGCTCCGTCGCGCCGAGGGGCGCGATCAGCGCGGTCCCGTCATCGGCGTCGTAGGCGAGGAAGAGGCAGGCGTCCGGCACGCGAACCTCGCGCGAGCCCTGGCGGGCAAGCAGCGCATCGGCCTCCAGGACCGATCCGGGCGTGACCTCGAGCGCCTCCCGCGCGTCCGCGGCCGAACGGCGGAGGGGGACGGCCACCGGGATCGTCACGCCCGCGCCCGGCGGTCGTCGGGTGGCCAGCACCTCCGCCGGCTCGACGCGGTGACCCGCCTCCACCAACACCGTGGCGCCGACCGGCAGCCGCACGCGATGGACCGCGCTCATGCCAGGCGCTCCGCGGTGGACGACGTTTCGCGCCCGAGGGCGTCGCGCCAGCCGGCAAGGACCGCGCGTCGGTCGTCGGCCCGACGCGGCAGCTGCACCGGCACGCCGCGCGCGTCCAGGACCAGGCCAACGGTACCGCCGGTGGCCGTAGCGGTGATCCGCGGCGACCGCCGCGGTGCGCCGATGCTCACGCCGTCCCCCACCTCGATGCTCAGCTCCGCGGCCTGGCCGGGCGGCAGGGGCACGACCTGCAGCTGCCCGACGCGCAGCTCGATGGGTGCGGAGGCCGGCCACCCCGAGCGGTGGACCGTCACCCGCATCGCCAGGCGCCCGGGATCGCCGCCGCGCGTGACGACCGTCGTGCCGAGCGGGACCAGCAGGTCGTCAGCCAGCAGACCGATCCCCTCCCCGATCTCTGCGTCCGGCAGCGAGCCCAGCGGGCCGAGGGCCGCCGCCGCGTCCAGGGCCAGCTGCGTCACGCCCACCGGCCGGACCCCGTCGAGCAGGATGCGCAACGCCTGTGCGGGGTGGGGCGCGGCGGCGATCGTCCGTCCCGCGCCGATGAGCAGGTCCAGCGGCCCGACGCCGCCCTCCTCGATCAGGGCTGCCGCCTGGAGCCGGGCAGCGACGTGCATGGCCGACAGCTCCTCGGCCGTCTCGGGCAGCGTCGCCGCGCGGGCCGCAAGCGTCTGGAGCAGGTCGGCCACGGCCGCCTCGTCCCCCGCGTCGCCGGCCAGCCGGGCCACCCGTGAGGCGGCGCCGGGAACCGCGGCAAGGCCCGCGAGCCCGCCCTGGGCGTGGACCCGGCTGGTCACCGTGCCGTCCCGCTCGGCCAGTGCCCGGACCGCGGCGCGGGCACCCACGTCGACGGCCAGCACCCGCAACCGGCTGCGCGCCGCGAGCGCGCCAACGGCCCGTGGGAAGCTCATCGACGCCAGGTTCGTCTCCGGCTCACCGCCGCCGACGGCGGCAATGAGGTCCTGCAGGTGGGCGCGCAGCGCGTCCGGCGTCTCCCGGCGCCCGTCCGGCCGAGGATTGGCGACGCTCGTCACCGCCCCCGGCTCGAACAGCGCTTCGACCTCTGCCGTCAGCTCCGCCGCGCCGGCCCACACCACGGGTCCGCCGTCGGGCCGTCGGGCGGCGGCGGCCAGCGCCGCCGCCTCGAGCGCTCGCGGGCTGCGCGTGCCGTCGAAGCCGCCCGCCAGCAGCCACGCGTCCACCTCGGCCTGCTGCAGCAGTGAGAGCCGATCGGCGAGGCTGCGCCCATCGTCCAGGCTCACGACGTCCGAGACGCTCCATCCGGCCGCCTCCGCCGCCCGGCGCGCCGCCCCACCCGACAGCTCGCGCGAGACGGCCACGACCACCAATCGCCGGGGCGCCCGCGCCGTGTGGCACTCGATCCGCGGCGCGCGCGCGACCAGTTCGTCGAGCCGGTCCACCAGCCGGGCGTCGACGGCCTCGGCCATCCGATCCACCAGCGAGCGGCGAAGCTCGGCGGCGCCCCAGGCCGTCGGCTGCGATGCGTGGGCCACCAGCCGCCAGCGCCCACGCACCACCCCGATGGCCGACGCCTTGGCCCACGCCGACCCCACGTCCAGCAAGAGGGCCAGCTCCGCCTCCACGCTCGTCATGCGCCGATCCTCAGCCACTCACCCAGCAGGAAGCCGATGCGGTCGAGCAGCAGGATCAGCCGGGAGAACAGCAGGTAACCAAACCAGCCGCCGATGCCGGCCAGCAGCAGCCAGCGCCCGGTGCTCGCCGCGGGCCGCAGCAGGCGGCCGCGGGGAACGCCACGCAGGAAGCTGAGGAGCACCAGGACGGTGATGACGCCGGCGCCGATGGCGGCCACCGTCGTCGCCACGTCCCCACCGCCGCGAACGCTGACCGCGACGAGCTGCGGCAGCAGGGTGCCGATCACCGCGCCGCCGAGCGCGAAGGCGGCCAGCGCGCCGATGGCGATCGAGACGGGAACGGCGCCGACGATGCGCGGCAGCCACGGCGCTCCGGCCGCCGCGCCGACGAGGGCCAGCGCCAGCCACAGCTCGATGCGGCCGCCCGGGTCGGCGAGCAACGGCTCGACGACACGCGGCACGAGGACCTCGGTGATGACGACGAGCGCGAGGAACCCGGTGGCCAGCCCGGCGAGGAGGTGCTGCGACCAGGCGAACAGCCGGCGCTCGCCGAGCATGCCGCCGAGGACGACGAGGGTCGCCGCGGCCGCCACCCACGTGGCCACCGTGTCCGCCGGCGTGGCACCGAACAGGCCGCTCATGCCGCCTCCGTCCCCGGAGCGGGTGCGGCCCGGTCCGCGTCGGGTCGGCCGCCACGTCGCAAGAGCGCGGCGATCAGGACGCCCATGGCGACCAGCAGGCCGGCGAACAGGCCCGTGCGGCTCGGCTCCCGGGGCTCGAGGAACCGGTCCAGGCGCTCGACGTCGAGCGTGGCCCGGTACGCCGCCCCGTCGCGGGGCGTCCCGAGCAGCGCGTCGAGCTGGCCGGTGCCCAGGTACGGGCGCAGCTCGGGCAGCAGGACGGTCGGGGCGACGGCGACGAGCGGCCGATCCGGCAGGCGGGGCTGGACCTGCTCGACCCAGGATCGGGGTCCCAGGTCGTTCCCGCCGACCACCACGATCGCCTGCACGGCCGCGATGCCCTCGCTGGCGAGTGCCGCGGCAAGGGCGCCGGCGGGCTCGATCGGCAGGCCGCCGCGCGTCAGCCGCACGAGCGCGGCCTCCGCGCCGGGGACGAAGCCGAGGTCGAGGATCCGGCGCTGGTTCACCGTGCCACGGCGCAGGCGCTCGAGCTCCGCCAGGGCCAGCGCCCGGCCTTCCGGCGTCACGCTGACGATCGCCACGCTCGCCTGGCGATACAGCAGGTCGGCCAGCAGCGCCCGGACCGTCGGCCGGATCTCGGCGTACGTGCCCAGGTCCGGGTCGAAGCCGACCAGGACGATCGGGCGAGGAGGCAGGGCGTCGAGCACTCCCGTCATGCGGTCGGCGTCCACCGTGCTCGACGAGGCGAGGCGGAGCCACCCGACCGACGGCGCCAGCCAGGCGGCGCCGAGCAGCAGGACCAGCAGCAGCGGGGCGAGGCGAACCGCCCGGAGCCGATCACTCATCGCCGGCACCGATCCCGAGCATCGTGCGGGCGGCCACCACGGCGCCCAGGATCGCGATGCCCAGCAGCAGGCCGCGGAAGACGCCGCCGAGCGGGACGGCCAGCGCCCACGCCGCGGCCCCGTCGAGCCAGCTTCCGACGGATCCACCGACGGGGAGCAGCAGGACCAGGACCGCCAGGGCAGCGACGGCCATGACGATGGCCTCCCGGCTCCGTGCCGAGATCGATCGCTGGAACGCGAGCAGCGTGCTCACGAACAGCAGCCCGAAGAGCGACGCCCCCAGCGGCACGAGGAGCGCGTTGAGCAACCACAGCACGGCCGGGTCGCTCGCGCCGGTGGCGCCCGGGCGCAGTCCGGCCAGGAGCACCGCCGCCATGCCGACCAGCACCAGCAGCGCGCCAATCGGGTCGCCGCGGCGGCGCCACAGATCCCCGCCGCGCCGGATGGCCAGCGCGGCGACCGCGGCCAGCGCGGCGCCGGCCGACACCAGGATCGCGGCGTCCACCACGATCCCCGCGAGCTCGCCGAGCGAGGCGTTGACGACCAGATAGTCGACGAGCAGGAGCAGGCCGACGACGACGACCAGTGCCGGGATCGTTGCGCGTCTCACGCGCCGGTGGTCCCGAGCAGGAAGGGGGCGAGGTCAACGACCTCGAGGAGCGCGAGCGCGGTCACGACGATCACCACCAGCACGGCCAGCGCGATCAGCCGGTTCGCCGCCGTCACGGCGGTACGTTCCTCCACCACCGCGCCGAGGTCGGCGGCCACCTGGAACGGCTCCGGGCCGACGAGGCCATCGTGCGAGGCGAGGAGCACGGTCCCGGCCTGCGAGGCCTCGGCGGTGCCGACGGTGAGCGAGCCCGCCGTTCCGCGCAGTCCCGCCAGGTGCAGCTGCGCCTCCTCGCGCAGACTGCCGACCGCGATGGCGGCAGCGGGACGCGCCCGAGCGGTCAACGGCAGCCCGGCCGCGGCCTCGCGTCCCTCGCCCACCATCACGACGCGCGAGCGCCCCACGCGCTCCTCGGTCGAGGTGCGCCGGTGCGCGGCATCGATGGTCGCCTCGGCCACGAACCCGGCCAGCGGGTCGTTGGTCAGGACCCGGAGCGGCACGCCGCTGCGGGCCGCGGCCCGAGCCACATGATCGAGCACCGGCATGGCGGCGAGCGTCTGGAGACGCGCCAGCGCATCGGTCGAGCGCGCGATCCCGGCGGCGCCCACCGAGACGACGGCGTCGGTACCGGACTCCGCCGCAAGCGCCATGGCACGACCGATGGCGCCGAGCCCGCCGGCGTCGCCCGACGTCCAGCGCGTGACCGGACGTGCGACCAGCTGCAGCAGGACCAGCAGGATGCCGAGCACGACGAGCGTGGGCCCCACCTCGAAGCGCAGCGAGGAGGCGTTCAGCACCTCGCTGATGAAGCCGAGGATCCCGCCGACGAGCTCAGCGGGGCTTGGCACGCGGTGGCTCCAGCTCGTCCAGGCTCCGGGTCAACCGATCAACCGCATCCTCCTCGGCCACGAGCCGACTGATGCCTGCGACGCGCGAGCCGCCGATCGCGCGAAGCAGCGGACCGACAGCGGCACCCAGGTCCGAGAGCAGTGGCGCGATCGGACGATGCGATTCGGCCAGCAGCCGCGCGGGCGCGGTCAGCCCGCGGTCATCGAGGGCGCGCGCCAGCCGCCCCGCCGCGTCGTCGGTCATCGAATCCCGGCGCGATGGGCGGCCAGGACGGCCGCGACGGCGCGCGTCTCCGCCACGTTGGCCGTGGCGACGACGACGGACTCGAGCGGTTCGATCGCCGACTCGTGGAGCGTGACGACCAGGATCTCTGCGGCCTCCGCCGGATCGAAGGCGCCGTGCTCCGTGCCGAGCAGCGAGAACGCCACGCGGCGCAGCTGGAGCGGGGGCACGAAGGCCAGGGCGGACCGCACGGCACGGCGAAGCTGGTCGGGGTCCGCGCGCCGGTCGTGTCCGACGGCGACGGCGTGGATGACGTACCCCGCGGCCAGCGTGCCGGCCGTCGTCGCGACCGCCGCACCCGGCGCGATCGGGCCCTGCTCGACGGCCGCGCGCTCGATCTCGACGCCGCCATGCCGCGCCACCGCTGCGGCCGCCCCGGCGTTCATGAAGAGGGACTCGGTGGCGCCGACGACGAGGGCGTCCACCTCGAGCTCGGCGATCCCGCCCTGCCACACGTCGATCTCGATCGGTGCTGCCATCGCTCGGTGTCGCTCGGTGCCTCGCTTCGTCCGTCAACCGGCGCCGAGGTGGAGCCGTGGTAGGCGCCGCCGCAGCGCGGTGGTGACCTCGTAGTTGATGGTCCGCCGCTCGCCGGCCACCTCGTCGGCCGTGATCCGTGCGCCCCCCTGCTCGCCGATGAGGACGAACTCGTCCTCGTAGGTTACACCAGCCACCCCGCCGATATCGACGGTCAGACCGTCCATGCTCACCGCGCCGACGATCGGCGCCCGTTGGCCGCGCACCAGCACCGCGCCGTTGTTGGCGTGCACTCGCGGCCATCCATCGGCGTAGCCAATGCCCAGGGTGGCGATGCGCGTCGGCCGCGTCGCGCGGAACCGAAGGCCGTAGCCGATGGCCTCGCCAGCGTCGAGGTCGAAGAGGCGGAGGGGGCGTGCCTTCAGGCTGAGGGCCGGGCGCAGCCCCATGTCGCGCTCGGTCACCCAGGACGGCAGCATCCCGTACAGGGCAAGGCCGGGGCGCACCGCGTCCACCATGCGCACGACCTCGGCCACGATGTCGCCCGTGGCGCTGACGTGGACCAGCCCTGGAGCGATGCCGGCCGAGCGCATCGCGTCGAGCGTCCGGGCCAGCCGCAGCAGCTGCACGTCGGTGTAGGCGTCGTCCTCGCCGGGCACGGCCAGGTGGCTCATGGTGCCAGCCAGCGTCAGCCGCGGCGACGCCGCGATGCGCGCGGCGAGCGAGAGCGCGTCCTCGGGCATCGCCCCCTGGCGTCCGAGCCCGGTATCGACCTTGAGGTGCACGCGCACCGCCGCATCGGCACGCTCGGCGGCCGCCTCCAACCAGCCGATCGTGCGCTCGTCGTAGACGATCGGCTCGAGCCGATGGGCGACGATCTCGTCCGCCTCGGTGGGACCGATGCCCCACAGGACCAGCAGCGGGACCTCGATCCGCGCGTCCCGCAGCCCAGCCGCCTCGTCGACGGTCGCGACCGCCAATCGCTCGACGCCCGCCGCCACCAGCGTGCGCGCCACCTCGACATCCCCGTGGCCGTAGGCGTTCGCCTTGACCACGCCGATGACCGAGGCGCCGGGGCTCAGGTCGCGCACCACGCGCAGGTTCTGACGGATGGCGGCGTGGTCGACCTCGATCCACGCCCGGTGCGGGCTGCCGGGTTCCGTCATCGATCCTCCGGCTCCGGGTTGCGCAGGCGCGTGGCCGCCGCCGGCAGGAGCGCGGCGATGTCGCGGGCCAGCACGCCGGCACGTCCGATCCTCGCCTCCGCCAGCGTGCCGGCCGTGCCGTGGAGGGCGACGCCGCAGACCGCCGCCTCGAACGGCGCGACCCCGGCGGCCAGCAGCGCCCCGATCGCCCCCGCCAGCACGTCGCCGCTACCGGCGGTCGCGAGCGCCGGCGTCGCGACGGTCGACACCATGATCCGACCGTCCGGCGCGGCGATCACGGTCGCGGCGCCCTTCAGCACCACCACCTGCCGGAACCGGGCCGCCGCCTGGCTCGCCGCCGACGCCCGCGCGTCGTCGTCATCGGCGTCGAGGGTGGCCGCCCCGGTGAGTCGCGCGAACTCGCCGGGGTGCGGCGTCAGCACCAGGTCGCCGCGCACACCCTCCCACCAGCGCGGGACGGCCGACAGCGCATTCAGGCCATCCGCGTCGACGACGCACGGCCGTTCCATCGCCTCGACCAGCTGGCGCGCCCGCCGTTGACCGGCTGGCTGCCGGCCGAGGCCCGGCCCGACCACGATCGCGTCCCGCTCTGCGGCCGCCGCGGTGATCGTGCGCCATCCCGCCGGGGCGACGAGCCCCGGGCCCTCTTCGTCGAGCGGCAGCCAGGTGAGCTCCGGAACGCTGCCCGCCAGGTGCCCGACCATCGACTCGCCGATCGCGACCTGGACCAGCCCGGCGCCGGCGCGCATGGCGCCCAGTCCGGCGAGCAGCGCGGCGCCGGGGTAGCGGAACGAGCCGGCCACCACCAGCACCGAGCCGAACGTGCCCTTGTGGGCACGGTCCGGGCGCTCGGGAAGGCGCGCGGCGACCCAGCGCGGGGTGATCGGAGTCGTGGCGGTCATGCCAGACGGCCTCAGTCGTGGCGACGGTGGGCGACGGCCACCGCGACGGCCAGGTGCCGCTCGTGCGAGATCGAGACGCTGACCTCGTCCAGGTCCAGGGCCACGGCCCGCCGCGCCGCGCGTCCGTGGAGGCTGACCTGCGGCGCGCCGGCGCGGTTCGGCAGGATCTCGATCTCCCGCCAGCCGACGCCCCGCACGCCGAGGCCGAGCACCTTGCTGATCGCCTCCTTCGCGGCCCAGCGCCCCGCGATGCGGTGGGGCTTGCGCCCGCAGTACCGCTGTTCGGACTCGGTGAGCACGCGCAGCCGGAAGCGGTCGGGGAATCGCCCCAGCACCGTGACGATGCGGTCGATGTCGATCAGGTCGATCCCGATGTCGTGCCGGCTCATCGCCGTGCAGCGTACCCGACGGCGGGCGTCTTCCCTACTCGACCGTGACCGACTTGGCGAGGTTCCTCGGCTGGTCCACGTCCGTTCCGCGGGCAACCGCGATCTCGTAGGCGAGCAGCTGCAGCGGCAGCACCGCGATGACCGGGTTGATCTCCTCGGGCGTCTCGGGGACGTGCAGGACGTCGTGGGCGTAGTGGTCGATGTGATCGTCGCCCTCGGTGGCGATGGCGATGATCGGGGCCGAGCGCGCGCGCGCCTCGGCCACGTTGCTCACCACCTTCTCGTACAGCGAGCCCTTGGTGGCGATCGCGACCAACGGTGTCTCGGGATCGAGCAGCGCGATCGGTCCGTGCTTGAGCTCGCCGGCGGCGTAGCCCTCGGCGTGGACGTAGCTGAGCTCCTTGAGCTTCAGCGCCCCCTCCATGGCGATCGGGAACCCGAGCCCACGGCCGATATAGATGAAGTCGCGCACGTTGGCATAGCGCCGAGCCAGCTTCTTGATCTGCGGGCCCAGCTTCAGCGTCTCGGCCGCCAGCCGCGGCAGCGTGCGCAGCGCCTGCCCCAGGATGCGCGCGCGGTGCTCCGACATTCGCCCGCGCAGCTCGGCGACCTGCATGGCCATCATCTGCAGCACCAGGACCTGGGTCACGAACGCCTTGGTGCTGGCGACGGCGATCTCCGGGCCCGCCTGCAGGTAGCAGACGGCATCGGCGCCGCGCGTGATGGCGCTGCCGACGACGTTGGTGACGACGGCGATCAGGGCGCCCTTCTCGGATGCCATCTTCAGCGGCGCGAGCGTGTCCGCCGTCTCTCCCGACTGGCTGACGCCGATGACCAGCGTGCGCTCGTCGATGGGCGGAGGGCTGTAGCGCATCTCGGAACCGACCTGCATCACCGCCGGGATGCCCGTCCAGTCCTGCAGCAGGTACGCGCCGACCTGGGCGGCATAGCTGGCCGTCCCGCAGCCCACCACGTAGATCCGCTCGATCTCGCGCAGCCGATCGGCGATCGGGTCGAGCTCCTCGAGGTGCACGACGCCACTCCCACTGACGCGACCGCGGAGGCACTCCTGGATGGCGTGCGGCTGCTCGTAG
This sequence comes from Candidatus Limnocylindria bacterium, assembly GCA_035764845.1. Classification (GTDB taxonomy): domain Bacteria; phylum Chloroflexota; class Limnocylindria; order QHBO01; family QHBO01; genus JACDBZ01. Next base: position 8,866 of record DASTYP010000050.1, on the reverse strand, counting down.
ATCTCCTTGAGCGTGAAGTGCGGGAACCCGCCCTTTTCGGCCGCCTCGATGTTCCAGTGGATCTGCGTGACGTCGCGCTCGACCTCCGACCCGTCAAGGCCCAGGATCCGGGTCCGCTCCGGCGTCACGTCGGCGATGTCGCCCTCGTGCAGGATCACCACGTTCTTGGTGTGCTCGAGGATCGCCGGAACGTCGCTGGCCAGGAAGCCTTCCCCGTCCCCGAGGCCGACGATGAGCGGCACGTTCATCCGCGCCCCGACGATGCGGTCCGGGTGGTCGGTATGCATGACGCCGATGGCGTACGCGCCGCGGACATCGGCGAGGGCCAGGCGCACGGCCTCCACCAGGTCGCCGGAGTACTTCTCCTCGATGAGGTGGGCCAGGACCTCGGTGTCCGTGTCGGAGGTGAACCGATGCCCGCCGGCCGCGAGGCGCTTCTTGATCTCGCTGTAGTTCTCGATGATCCCGTTGTGGATCAGGGCCAGCTTGCCGGTGCAGTCGACGTGGGGGTGGGCGTTGGTGTCGTTCGGCGGCCCGTGGGTCGCCCAGCGCGTGTGACCGATGCCGGGATGGCCGGCCGGAGCGTCGCCGTTGAGGTGGTCCGTCAGGTTGGCCAGCTTGCCGGCCTTCTTCTCGACGAAGACGTTGCCCGACTCGGTGAGGATCGCGATGCCGGCGGAGTCGTAGCCGCGGTACTCGAGGCGACGCAGGCCCTCCAGCAGGATCGGCGCAGCGTCACGCGGTCCGACGTACCCGACGATGCCGCACATGGGGAACCTCCTCGCCGGCGGCCGGCGCTAGTTGAGTCGTGCCTCGGCGAGCGTGGCCAGCTCGCGGGCGATTCCTTCGATCTCGTCGACGTCGTCGCCCTCGACCATGATCCTGATCTTGGGCTCGGTGCCGGATGGGCGGACGAGGATCCGTCCCCGGTCGGCCAGCTGCCGGACGGCGGCCTGCACGGCATCGGCGAAGACGGCGTCCGCCTCCCACTCGTCCTTGCGGCGGACGGCCGAGTTTAGCACCACCTGCGGCAGCCTCGGGATGGCGGCCGCCAGCTCGGACAGCGGCCGATCGGCCGCGCGCACGGACCGCACCAGCTCGATGGCGGTGAGGAGCCCGTCGCCCGTGGTGGCGCGGTCGCGGAAGATGATGTGGCCGGACTGCTCCCCGCCCAGGATGCCGCCCTCGCGGTGCATCGCCTCGAGGACGTGGCGATCCCCGACCGGTGTCCGGACCATCCTGCCTCCCGCTGCGGCGACGGCGCGCTCCAGGCCGCCGTTGCTCATGACGGTCGCCACCAGGACGCTGTTGCGCAGCGTTCCCTCCGCCAGGCGTTCGAGGGCGCAGATCCCCATGATCGCGTCGCCGTCTACCACCTCGCCGCGCTCATCGATGGCGATCAGCCGATCCGCGTCGCCGTCGAATGCGAGGCCGAGATCGAGCCGGGCCGCGGCCACGGTCTCGGCCAGGCGCTCGGGGTGGGTCGAGCCGCAGCCGTCGTTGATGTTCACGCCGTCGGGCGCATCGAACAGCACGGTGACCTGGGCGCCCAGCGCGCGGAACAGGTCCGGGGCGATTGCGCTGGCCGAGCCGTTGGCGCAGTCGATGCCGACGCGCAGCCCTGAGAACGCGTCGCCGGCGGCCTCCGCCAGGTGCCGTCGGTAGGCCTCGATCGAGCCGCGGTCGGGGCGCACGCGGCCGAGCTCGTGGTTGCGGAGGGTGACGCGCGCATCGTCGGAGTCGATCAGCCCCTCGAGCGCCTCCTCGGCCGCATCGTCGGCCTTTACTCCGTCCAGGACGACCTTCAGCCCGTTGTCCGGCGCCGGGTTGTGGGAGGCGGACACCATGATGCCGGCCACGAACGGCCCCGCCGCGGACGCATGCACGAGGCAGGGGGTCGTGACGATCCCCAGGTCGGTGACGTCGGTGCCCGTGGCCTTCAGCCCGGCGCCGAGCGCGGCGCTCAGCATCTCGCCCGAGCGTCGCGTGTCGCGCCCCAGGACGACGGAGCGGCCGACGCCGCCGAACTTGGTTCCGACCGCATGGCCCAACCGGAAGGCGAGATCGGCCGTGATCTCCGTGCCGACCTCGCCGCGGATGCCGTCGGTCCCGAATCGACTCCCCATCACGGCGCCGGCGTCGGCGCGGGTGTCGGCGTGGCCGGCGCCACGATCTGGACCGGGACCGTCGGCGGGGAGATGCCGAGCAGCTCGACGCCCTCCGGCAGCCCGGCGATGGTCGGGTTGATCGTGTACGAGCCGGGGGCGAGGCCCGCCACGTTGAGCGTCGGCGTGAGCTGGGCGGCGGTGAGCCCGCTCAGCACCTGGCCCGGACCGGTGACCGTCACGGACACCTGGTCGAGCCCTGGCAGGCAGGCGTTCGCGCCAGCGCCGCTGCACACGACGCCCAGCACGAAGACCCGGCTGGAGACCGACGGGACGATGGTGACGCTGACCGTGACGCTGCCAGCCGTGCCGTCGACGAGCTCGACGGTCTCGGGGACGACCAGGTCGACGTCGATGGTGTCGTCCGCCGAGAGGCCGGCGATGCTGATCGGCTCGGTCAGCACCTCCGTGATGGGCTCGAGGTCCTCCGGCAGGCCGCGCAGCGTGACGGTCGACGGATCGACGCTGATCGCCTCCAGCGCGAAGCCCGGGGCGGGCGTGCCCTCGATCACCGGGCGCACGGTGATGGTGTCGGTCGTCTCCACCTGCGACACGTCGATCGTGACCGAGACGCTCTCCGGCTGCACCTCCAGCAACCCGACACCGACCGGCTGACCCTCCACGTCGACCGGCTTGGGGTTGACCGGCTCGTTGAAGTCGATGCCCGACGCCGGAATCGTGACGTAGGCGACCACGCGGTCCACCAGCGAGACGACCGACGAGGGGCCACGCACCTGGACCTCCGTGGGGTCGACCGCCGGATCGCCGATCCGCAGCCCGTCCGGGACGGAGCCGGGGTCAACGACCACGGGCACGGTTCGCGTCTCCACCCGATCGAGCGAGACGCGCACGAACTTGGGGTCGATCGAGAGGATCTGGATGCCGTCGGCTGCCGTCACCGTGATCGGCAGCTCCTGCGGCTCGGGCGCGCGGTCCATGTCGTAGTCGGCCAGGTCGACGCGGGCGCTGAACGAGTCGGCCACCACCGTCTGCTGGGTGTCGCGGGCCGTGCGGTAGGTCACCTCCACCAGGCCCAGGTCACCGGTCAGCACGAACACGTCGCTCGAGGCGTTCTCCTGACCGATCCGGACCTGGATGGTCGACTCGCTGAATGAGCCGGAGAAGACGAGCCCGGTGTACAGCACGGTGGCCAGCAGGACGGCCGAGAGCTTGAGGTGCCAGTTACGGAAGATCCAGCCCATGCGTCAGCGCCTCACCGGCCGACTCTCGGTGCGGCCCCCCACGACCCGCGCGTCGGGATCGATGGGACCGGCCTCGGGTTCCTCGCCCCGGCCCACCTGCCAGCGCCCCTCCAGCGTGCGCCGCAGGAACGGAACGGCGCGGCGCGGCGCCTGCGGACGGATCAGGTTGAAGATGCGCCGCCGCAGCTGCTCCTCGGTCAGGTTGCGCTCGATGCGGCCGCGCACGACCACGCTGATCGAGCCGGTCTCCTCGCTGACCACGATGACGACGGCATCGGTCTGCTCGCTGATGCCGATGGCGGCCCGGTGCCGGGTGCCGTACCGTTCCGAGTCGAGCACGTTCTGGCTGAGCGGCAGCAGCACGCCGGCCGAGGTGATCTTCTCTCCCGCCACGATGACCGCGCCGTCGTGCAGCGCCGTCCCGCGGTAGAAGATGGTGACCAGCAGCTCGGCCCGCAGGTCGGCGTGAACGGGCACCCCGGACTCCGTCGCGAGGTCCTGCAGGCCGGTCTCGCGCTCGAGGACGATCAGCGCCCCGTGTCGCGATCCGGCGAGGATCCGTGCCGCCCGGCTGATCTCGCGCGCCACCCGCTCGGCGCTGGCCACCTCGGCGCTGACGAAGAAGCGGTTGACGGAGCCGATGCGGCCGATCTGCTCGAGCGCCCGTCGCAGCTCCGGCTGGAACACGACCACGACCGCGAAGAGGCCGACCACCGCGGCCGTCTCCATCAGCCGGCGCAGCAGGTCGAGGCCGAAGAAGACGGCGGCCAGGTAGACCAGGTACAGGATCGAGAGGCCGATGACGATCCGCACCGCGCGCGTGCCGCGGATCAGGATGAACAGCCAGTAGATGACGAACGCGACGAGCGCGATGTCAATGATCGACGTCCAGCTCCCGCGCAGGTACGTGTCGAAGAATTCGCGGATCGCGTCGATCACAGCGTCGTCAGGCTGTCCGTTACGGGGAGGGTCCCGATGATACCAAAGAGCCCCGGCCGGTCCGGCCGAGGCTCTCGTGGTTGGGCGGGCGAGATGGGTTCCTAGCGCTTCGTGTACTGCGGCGCCTTCCGAGCGCGCTTCAGGCCGTACTTCTTGCGCTCCTTGGCCCGCGGGTCGCGGGTCAGCAGGCCGGCCTCGCGTAGCGCGGGCCGCGCGTCGGGATGCGCGCTCACGAGCGCGCGGGCGATGCCGTGGCGGATGGCGCCGATCTGGCCGGAGACGCCGCCGCCGGCGACCAGGATGCTGGCCGAGTAGCGGCCCTCGGTCTCGGTGACGCGGAACGGCAGCTGGAGGGAGCCGTCGCGCAGCGTGCCGCCGAAGTACTCGCCCGCGGGCTTGCCGTTGACGACGATGCCGCCGTCGCCCGGCAGCAGGCGGACGCGCGCGACGGCGGTCTTGCGCCTGCCCGTCCCGTAGACGTAGTTCGTGCTCACGATCGTCCTTCCTGTTACAGCTCGACAGCGGTCGGCTGCTGGGCCTGGTGCGGGTGGTCCGCGCCGCTGTACACCTTCAGCTTCTTGAACATCGCGCGACCGAGGCGGTTCTGGGGCAGCATCCCCTTCACCGCGCGCTCGATCACGAGCTCCGGCTTGCGCTCGAGCAGCGCGGCGAGGCTCTCCTCGCGCAGGCCGCCGGGGTAATTGGAGTGGCGGACGTAGCTCTTCTGTCGCAGCTTGTCGCCCGTGACGCGGATCTTGCCCGCGTTGACGACCACCACATGGTCGCCGGTGTCGAGGTGCGGCGAGTAGATCGGCTTGTGCTTGCCCTCCAGCAGGGTGGCGATGCGTGTCGCCAGCCGGCCGAGGGTCTGGCCGGTCGCGTCCACGACCCACCAGCTGCGCTCGATCTCGCTCGCCTTGACGGCGTAGGTCTTCACGTTCCCTGCTCTCCGGTCATGCCTGTGGTGCTGCGGCCTCGCCCCTCGGCGGTGCCGCCTCGTCCTTCGTTCGATTCTTCGGTTTCCATGGCTGATCTGCCGTACACGACGCGCTCGAGCGTGAGCCCGCGTGCCGCTGCCGCGCGCCCGTCGAGGGCCCGCTCGCCGGCGGCCAGCAGCCGCTCGACGTCCCCCGGCGCCAGGCCTCCTCGGCCGGCCTCCAGCAGGAGGGCCACGATGCTGCGCACCATCCGGCGCAGGAACGCGTTGGCCGTCACGCGGACCTCCACGAGGTTCCCGCGACGGGTCACGCGCACCTCGGCCAGGTGCCGCACCGTCCGGCCATGCGTGTCGGCGCCCAGGGAGGCGAAGTCGCGCTCCCCGACCATCCGATCCGCCGCCGCCTGCATGGCGGCGACGTCCAGCCGGTCGTCGATCTCGAGCGTCCGATGCCGGTCCAGCGGCCGCACCTCGCCGGCCATCCGGATCCGGTAGCGGTACACACGCCACCGGGCGTCCCGCCGCGGATCGAAGCCCGCGGGCGCCGGCCCGAGGGACCGCACCGCCAGGTCATCCGGCAACACGGCGTTCAGCCGTGCGCGGAGCTCCGCCCACCGCCACCCCCCACCGCGACCGCGGCGCGGGAGACAGAAGGCGGCAACCTGGCCGGTGGCATGCACCCCGGCGTCGGTTCGCCCGGCGAGACGGACGCGAATCCGCTCGCCGATCAGCCTGTTAAGGGCCTCCTCCAGCTCCCCCTGCACGGTCCGCGCATTCGGTTGGACCTGCGAGCCGGCGAAGGCCGTCCCGTCGTACTCGATCACCGCCCTGGCGCAGCGCGCATCGGCCGGCATCGGTCGTTCGGTATGTCGTTGTGCGCGCCGTCGCTCAGACGAGCTCGATCTGGACGATCGGGGCCGCATCCCCGGCGCGCTGGCCGAGCTTCACGATGCGCGTGAAGCCGGAGCTGCGCTCGGCGTACTTGGTCGCGATTTCGCCCATCAGCTTGTCGACGATGAGCGGCTCGTGCGGCATGCGGCTCACGAGCTGCCGCCGCGCGTGGAGGTCGCCGCGCTTGGCGAGCGTGATCATCCCGTCCACCAGCCCGCGGACCTCCTTGGCCTTCGCCTCGGTGGTCTTCACGCGCTCGTAGCGGAGCACGGCGACGGCCAGGTTGGCCAGCATCGCGGTGCGGTGGTCGTCGGTCCGGCTGAGCTTGCGCCCGGTGACGCGGTGCGGCATCGGCTCAGGACTCCCGGTCGAGCTCGGCGGCCGCGGCCTCGTCCAGCTCGGCGCTGGCCGGCAGGTCGGACTCGTCGGTGCTCATGGAGGCCTGCTCCGGGCTGATGAAGCCACGCAGCGCGAGGCGCTCCTTCAGCTCGTCCAGGCTCTTCTGCCCGAAGTTGCGCATGCGCAGGAACTCCTCGTCGCTGAGCGACAGGACCTGGCCGATCTTGGTGATCGAGTTGCGCTTGAGGCTGTTGTAGGCCCGCATCGGGAGGTCGAGCTCCTCGATCGGCGCGTCGAGCAGGTTCGCGCTCGGCGCGGTCGGCACCTCGTCGGCCCCGCCACCCGTGGACGGCCGGCCGATCTCCGCGAAGCGGCTGAACTCGCGGACCAGGATCTCGGCCGCCTCGCTCAGCGCCGCCTGCGCCGTGGTCGTGCCGTCGGTCTCGATCTCGAGCGACAGCTTGTCGAAGTTCGTCATCTGGCCGACGCGGGTCTTCTCGACCTGGTAGTTGACCCGGCGAACCGGGGAGAAGATCGCATCCACCGGGATGACGCCGATCGGCATCTCCTCGGTGTGCTCGGCCGGGCGGTAGCCCATGCCGGTCTCGACCGTCAGGTCCATCTCGATCGACCCGGAATCCGAGTCGAGGGTGAGGAGCACGAGGTCGGGGTTGACGATCTCGACGTCGGCGGATTCGTTGATGTCGGCCGCGGTGACCGGGCCGGCGCCGCGCTTGACGAGCTTGAGCGTGAGCGCGTGCCGCGCGAACGAGCGCAGCCGCAGCTTCTTCACGTTCAGCACGATCTGGGTGACGTCCTCCTTGACGTTCTCGATCGTGCTGAACTCGTGGAAGACGCCGTTGATCTGGATGCTGGTGACGGCCGCGCCCTCGAGGGAGCTCAGGAGCACGCGACGCAGGGCGTTGCCCAGCGTGACGCCGTAGCCCTCCTGGAGCGGCGTGACCTCGAAGCGGCTCAGGTTCCCCTCGGTCTGCACCTCGTCGATGCGCGGGGTCACCGGGGCCGGCTGCTGCGGAGTTTCGAGTTCGATCATGGGAAGGGTGTGACTCCTAGCGCGAGTAGTACTCGACGACGAGCTGCTCGTTGAACTCGAGCGGCATCTGCTCGCGCGCCGGTTCGGCGACGACCGATCCCGACAGCTTGGTCGGGTCGACGCTCACCCACTCGGGGATCTGGGCCGATCGCATCGTGTCGCCGGCCGTCTTGAAGAACTCGCGACCGCGCCGCGACTCGCGCACCTCGACGCGATCGCCGACCTTCACCGCGAAGCTCGGGATGTTGGTCGGGCGGCCGTTGACGGCGAAGTGGCCGTGGCTGACCAGCTGGCGCGCCTGGGCGCGGCTGGACGCGAAGCCCATGCGGTAGACGACGTTGTCGAGGCGCATCTCGAGCATGCGGAGCAGGTTCTCGCCGGTCATGCCCTTGCGCTGCTCGGCCTTCTCGAAGTAGTTGCGGAACTGGCGCTCGAGGACCGAGTAGCTCTTGCGCAGCTTCTGCTTCTCGCGCAGCTGCAGCCCGAACTCGCTCACCTTGCGGCGCCGCATGGTGTTCATGCCCGGCGGCGTGCTGCGGCGCTCGAAGGCGCACTTTCGGCTGTAGCAGCGACTGCCCTTCAGGAAGAGCTTCAGCCCCTCGCGACGGCAGATGCGGCAGACGGCGTCGTTGTAACGTGCCATGTCGGTTCGCTCCCCCTCAGACCCGGCGCCGCTTCGGCGGGCGGCAGCCGTTGTGTGGGATCGGCGTGACGTCGGTGATCGCGGTCACCTCGAGGCCGGCGGACTGCAGCGAGCGGATGGCCTGCTCTCGGCCGCCGCCGGGGCCCTTGACGAAGACCTCGATCTGCCGCATGCCGTGCTCCATGGCGCGCTTGGCCGCCGAGTCGGCCGTCTGCGCGGCCGCGTACGGCGTGCTCTTGCGCGAGCCCTTGAAGCCGACGAGCCCCGCGCTGCCCCAGCTGATCACGTTTCCGCCGGGATCGGTGATCGTGACGATCGTGTTGTTGAACGTCGACTGGATGTGCGCGTGCCCGGCCGGCACGTTCTTCCGCTCGCGCTTCTTGCCTCGCTGGGCGCGCTTACGCTCTGCCATGAAACTCCCTGATCACTTCTTGCGGCGGACGCCGACCGTCTTCTTCGACCCACGGCGCTGCCGCGCGTTCGTCTTCGTTCGCTGCCCGCGGACGGGCAGATTGCGCCGATGGCGGAGGCCCCGATACGAGCCGATCTCCTGGAGTCGCTTGATGTTCATGCTCACCTCGCGGCGCAGGTCACCCTCGACCTTGAAGCGCCGGTCCACCACCTCGCGCAGCCGGTTGACCTCGTCCTCGGTCAGGTCCCGGACCCTGGTGTCCGGCGAGACGCCGGCCGCAGTGA
>DASTYP010000049.1:0-6841 GCA_035764845.1 Candidatus Limnocylindria bacterium | reverse complement strand
CGACGGTGGACGGATCGAGCTGGTGGCCGAGGGCGGCGGGCTGCACTGGGCGTACGGCCACTCCGCCATCGACCTGCCGATCGAGCGCGACGAAGCGATCGACCCGGTCCAGGCCGACGAGGGCGTCTCCGGTCGCGCGGTGATCGAGCGACGCGTGGTGCGCACCGGCGACTACCTTGCCGACACGAGCTTCACCCACTCGCCGGCGCCGGACCGATACATCCGCCAGCACGGCATTCGCTCGGTCATGAGCGCGCCACTGATCGGCGATGAGGGTGCCATCGGCTCGCTCACCGTCCACTCCCAGGCCCGCGAGGCGTTCGACGAGGCCAACGCGGAGCTGCTGGAGGTGCTGGCCAGCCAGGCGGCCATCGCCGTGACCAACGCCCGCCTGTACGAGCAGCTGCGCGAGCGCATCGACGCCATGGAGGCGCTCGCCGCCATCAGCGCCGAGATCGTCTCGCTCAGGGACCCCGGAGCCGTGCTCCAGCGCACGGTCGAGGAGGCCATGCGTCTGCTCGACGCCGACACCGCGATCATCAACCCGCTGGAGACCAGCGAGGAGCTGCTGGGCTGGCCGATCGCCTACGCGCCCGCCGACGGGCCGCAGGACGACATCCCGGTGCGCCTGGGTGCCGGCGTCAGCGGCCGCGCCATGGCCGAGCGGCGCGTGATCCGCACCGGCGACTACCTCCACGACCCCGCCTTCGACCACGGCCCCGACCTCGACGAGTACATCGGGCGCCGCGGCATGCGGTCGGTGATGAGCGCCCCGCTGGTGTCGAGCTCGGGCGACCTGGGAGCCCTGACCGTGCAGGCGCATCGGCTGCATGCCTTCAAGGACAACGACGAGCAGCTGATCCGGGTCCTGGCCGACCAGGCCGCCATCGCCATCACCAACGCCCGCCTGTACGACGAGCTGGGCAACGAGTCGACCGCCCTGGCCCGCCAGATCGACTCGCAACGCCGGCTGCTGCAGATCAACCAGCGCCTGCTGTCGACCCTCGAGCCGGCGTCCGTGCTGGAGCTCATCGCCGATGGGCTCAAGTCGGTCGTCTGGTACGACAACCTGGGCCTCTACCGCGTGGACGAGGACGAGGAGGTCCTGCGGCCCGTGCTTGCCCGCGACCGCAACGCGGAGGCGGTGCTGGGCTTCCCGATCCCGAAGGGCCAGGGCCTGACCTGGTGGAGCGTCGAGCACCGCGAGCCGGTGCTCCTCAACGACGCCCTCCACGACCCGCGCGTGATCCAGATCCCCGGGACCCCGCCGGAGGAGGAGGCGATGATCATCGTCCCGCTGATCAGCGGCGACGAGGTCATCGGCGCCATGAACATCGCCCGCTCGGGCGGGCACGACATCGCCTTCACCGACGCGGACTTCGAGATGGTGCAGCTCTTCGCGGGCCAGGCCGCCATCGCCGTGACGAACGCGCGACTCTGGGAGGAGCTGCGCGAGCGCTCCGATGCGCAGCGGGCGCTGGCCGAGATCGCCGCCCAGATCGCGGCGCTGCACGACCCGGTGACGGTCATCCAGCGCGCGGTGGCCGATGCCGCCCGCCTGCTGCGCGCCGACCGCGCCCAGATCAACCTCGCCGCCGAGGACGCGACGCACCTCGAGCGGCCGATCGCGGCGGCGCCGGTGCCGCCCTCCCCCGACGACGTGGTCGTGCCGCTCGGTTCGGGGATCGCCGGCATGGCGGCCGCGGAGCGCCGCGTGCGGTGGACGGGCGACTACCTGGCCGACGCGACCTTCCCGCACGACGAGGGGGATCGGCGCATCGAGGCGCAGGGCATCCGCTCGATGATGTCGGCGCCGCTGCTGGGATCGGATCGGCTGCTGGGCACCATCACCATCCAGACCACGGCGCGCAACGCGTTCAACCGCCAGGACGCCGAGCTGCTCAAGCTGCTGGCCGACCAGGCGGCCATCGCCCTGACCAACGCGCGCCTCTACGCCGAGCTCGAGGAGTCGGAGCGCCGGTACCGGCACCTGGTCGACAACTCGCCGGACATCGTGTGGAGCGTCGACACCGATGGCCGCTTCACCTTCTTCAGCGACTCGCTGGAGGCCCGCACCGGCTGGAAGTCGGAGCAGCTCATCGGTCAGCCGTTCACGGTGCTCGCCGCGCAGGGGAGCCTCCAGGCGGCGGCGACCGCGTGGGAGGAGCTGCGGCAGCATCCCGGGCGCGAGCAGCGCGTCCGGTTGGACCTGCCGCTGCCCGACGGCCGCCTGGCGCAGACCGAGGTCGCCATGACGGGCACCATCGTCGACGGCCGGTTCGCCGGCGCGCATGGCTCCGTCCGCGACATCAGCGAACGGGAGCGGCTGGAGGGCGACCTGCGACGCCAGGCCGCCGAGCTGGCCGCCAGCCAGGAGCGTGCGCACCTCGCCCGCGAGCTGCACGACTCGGTCACCCAGGCCCTGTTCAGCATGGGCCTCACGCTCCGCACGCTCGAGCTGCTGCTGTCGACCGATCCGGCCGCTGCGCAGCCCAAGCTCGCCGAGCTGCGAGAGCTCCAGAAGGACGCGCTGGCCGAGATGCGGACGCTCATCTTCGAGCTGCGCCCGTCCTCGCTGGAGTCCGACGGGCTCATCCAGGCGCTGCGCACGCACGCCACGGCCGTCCAGCGCCGCACCGGCCTGACCATCGTGGTCGACGCAGAGCCGATCGAGCGCCTGTCGCTCAACGCCGAGGAGGCGCTGTATCGCATCGGACAGGAGGCGCTCCACAACATCGTCAAGCACGCCAACGCCTCGAACGCCACCATCCGGATCGTGCGCGAGGGGAACAGGGTCCGCCTCTCGGTCAGCGACGACGGCGCCGGGTTTGCGCCGGACGAGGTACCGCGCGGTCACCTGGGGCTGATCGGAATGCGACAGCGCGTCGAGCTGGTCGGCGGCGACCTGCGGGTCGAGAGCCGCCCGGGTCGCGGGACGACCATCGAGGCGAGCGTCCCGACCGGCGACTGACCGCCCGGCTCACGTGTCGGCCGTCTCGGCCGAATGACGTAGACGCAGCTCGGCCATCCCGCCGGTCGCGCTCTGCCGAGCGAAGCGTACGCTCGATTCCATGCCACTCGAGTCGCGTCTTCCGCTGTCCACGACGCCGCGAGTGGTGATCGTGGACGCCGATCGGCGGGTGCAGTCCAGCCTCGCCGATCTGCTGGGCGTGACCCACGAGGTATCGGTGGTCGGGCGCGCCGGGGACGTCCGCAGCGCGCTCCAGGTCATCGAGTCGGAGCATCCCGACGCCGTGCTGGTCGACCCTCGGCTGCCCGATGTCGAGGCCGGGATCGCGCTGATCAGCGGGATCGCCCGGGCCTGGCCGGACATGCGGATCGTCCTTACCGGCTGGAACGACACCGGCGGGCACTCCCTGACCCCGGTGGCAGCGACGCGCTACGTCAGCAAGAACGCGTCGCCCGAGGAGTTCGTCCAGGCCGTGGTGCAGGCCTGCTGTCCCGACGGCTGCTGAATCACACCCCGATGGCGGCCCTCACGCTGCCGAGGTCGGGCGGGATCGGTGTCAGGGTTCCCTCCTCCGCCTGCACCGCATCCGGGTCCTTCAGGCCGTGCCCGGTCAGCACGCATACGACCGCCTCCTCCCTCCCCAGGCCGCCCTCCGCGGCCAGCCGCCGAATCCCGGCCACGCTCGCAGCCGATGCGGGCTCGCAGAAGACGCCCTCCAGCTGCACGATCAGCCGCTGGGCCTCCAGGATCTCGTCGTCGCTCACCGTGGCGATCAGCCCGCCGGACTCGTCACGCGCCGCGACGGCACCGGCCCACGACGCGGGATTGCCGATGCGGATGGCGGTCGCCACCGTCTCCGGATCGGTGACGGGCTCGCCCCGCACGATCGGTGCGGCGCCTTCGGCCTGGAACCCCAGCATGCGGGGGCGCGTGGTGGCCCGGCCCTCATCGGCGTATCGGTTGAACCCGCGCCAGTAGGCGGTGATGTTCCCGGCGTTGCCGACGGGCAGGGCCAGCACGTCGGGCGCCGCGCCCAGTGCGTCGGCCACCTCCCAGGCGGCGGTCTGCTGGCCCTCGAGCCGGTCGGGGTTGATCGAGTTCACCACGACGGCGACCCCCTCGTCACCCAGCCGCCGCACCGCCTCGAGCGCTGCGTCGAAGTTGCCGTCGACCATGACCAGCCGCGCCCCGGCGGCCAGCGCCTGGGCCAGCTTTCCTCGGGCGACCTTGCCGGCCGGCAGGATCACGTGGCACGGCAGTCCCGCGGCGGCAGCGTAGGCGGCGGCGGAGGCCGACGTGTTGCCGGTGGAGGCGCAGACGACCGCTTTCGCCCCGGCGGCGACGGCCCGGTTCACGGCGAGCACCATGCCGCGGTCCTTGAAGCTGCCGGTGGGGTTGGTCCCCTCGAACTTGAGGTAGAGGCGATCCACCCCGATCTCCGCGCCCAGCCGTCGGGCGTGGATCAGCGGCGTGCCACCCTCGCCGAGGGTGATGGGGAAGGACTCATCGGGGCGGGCCAGGAGGTCGCGATAGCGCTCCAGCAGCGGCAGCTGGCGTTCGGTCACGGGCGGAGTATAGGGAGCCGGTTCGGTGCCGGCGTGTCGCGATCTATCGCGAGAACTGAACGCCGGGCGGCCGCCGTGCCGTGATTCCGCGATCAATCGCGGCCCCCAATGCCGGAGTGAAGCCAACGCGCATCCGTCGTGCGGTGCGCCTCGCGATGCATCGTGGCGGCAGCGCGCGGACCGTGCGTCCGGTGCATCGGGCTCGATACATCGCGACACCGAAGCGCGCCGCCTACCGCCCGGTGAGCGCCTCCCGGACGATCCTCGCCTGCTCGATGGTGTGTGCCGCGGGGTACCCCTCCGCTGGTCGCGACCGCTCGGGCCGCGAGATGTCGCCCAGCGGGATCTTGTACGGCACGAGGTGGCGGATCTTGGGGAGCACGAACTTGCGCGCACCCATGTTGCGCGGCTCCTCCTGGACCCACGCGAAGGACTCGATCTTCGGGTATCGGTCGATGACGACCTGCAGCTCGTCCGTGGGGAAGGGGTAGAGGCGCTCGACCCGGACGACGGCCACGTCGCGGGCCTTCTCGAACAGGTCGGAGCCGATGAGGTCGTAGTAGACCTTGCCGCTGCACAGGATCAGGCGCTTGACCGATGCCGCGGCCTTCGCATCGGCCGCGAAGCGTGGGTCGTCGATGACCGGGCGGAAGCGACCCTCGGCCAGATCGGCGCCGCGCGAGGCGGCAGCCGGGAGGCGCAGCAGTGACTTGGGCGTCATGACCACCAGCGGGCGCGCGTCGTGGTGGAGCGCCTGGCGCCGCAGAAGGTGGAAGTACTGCGCCGGCGTGGTGGGGTAGACGACGCGGATGTTCTCCTCGGCGCCGAGCGCGAGGAACCGCTCCAGCCGGGCGGAGGAATGCTCAGGCCCGGAACCCTCGTAGCCATGCGGCAGCAGCAGGGTGAGGCGCGAGGTCTGGCGCCACTTGGCCAGTCCGGCGATCAGGAACTGGTCGATGATGATCTCCGCCCCGTTGACGAAGTCGCCGTACTGCGCCTCCCACAGGACGAGCGCGTCGCGTGCGGTCACCGCGTAGCCGTACTCGAAGCCGAGGCACGCGTACTCCGACAGCGGCGAGTTGTGCACCTCGAAGCTGGCCCGCGAGCCGGGAAGGTGCTGGAGCGGCACGTGGCGCTGCCCGGTGCGCGCGTCCCACAGCCCGGCGTGGCGCTGGCTGAAGGTGCCGCGCACGGTGTCCTGGCCGGTGAGGCGGATGGGCGTCCCCTCGGCCAGCAGCGACGCGAAGGCCAGCAGCTCGGCGTGCGCCCAGTCCACGCGCGCTTCGTCGGGTACGTCGAGGGCGGTGGCCCGACGCTCGAGCTGCTTGGTCAGCTTGGGATGAACGGTGAAGCCGTCCGGCACCGCACCCAACGCCCGGTTCAGCTCGCGCAGGCGGTCGACGGCGACGGCGGTCTCGGGATCGGAGAGCTGCTCCGGCGGAATCGCCTCGGATCCGCGGTCGAGCTCGCCCTCGCCGTCCTCGAGGCCCTTGCGCAGCGCCGCCTGGTGCTCGGCGAGCTCGCGCTGGGCGGCCTTGACCTTCGCATCGGCCTCCTGCGCAGAGATCACGCCCTGCTCGATCAGCTCGGCCTGGTAGCGCTCGCGCACCGTCGCGTGGTCCGCGATGGCCTTGTACATGGACGGCTGCGAGTACGCCGGCTCGTCGCCCTCGTTGTGGCCGAACCGCCGGTAGCCGACCAGGTCGATCACCACGTCGCTGCCGAATCGCTCCCGGTACATCATCGCCAGCCGGGCCGCCGCAAGGCAGGCCTCGGGATCATCGGCGTTGACGTGGATGATCGGCGCGTCGAAGCCCTTGGCCAGGTCCGACGAGTAGTCGGTGGATCGGCCCTCGTGCGGGCCGGTGGTGAAGCCGACCTGGTTGTTGGCGATGAGGTGGATGGTGCCGCCCGTGGCGTAGCCGTCGAGCTTGGCCAGGTTGAAGGTCTCGGCCACGACGCCCTGGGCCGCGAAGGCGGCGTCGCCGTGGATCAGGACGGGCAGCGTGGACGTCGGGTCGACGGTGGCGACCGGGGTGGATCGGTCCGTCTGCTCCGCCCGTGCACGACCCTCGATCACGGGGTTCACCGCCTCGAGGTGGCTCGGGTTCGGCGAGAGCACCACGTGGACGACCTCGTCCTCGGCGGTCAGGTAGCCGCCCTCCGCGCCCAGGTGGTACTTCACGTCGTCGGAGCCGCCCTTCGGCCCCGTGGCCGCCTCCGCCCCGGCGCGTCCGGCCTCGAACTCGGCCAGGATCGCCTGGTAGCTGACGCCGACCACGTGGGCCAGCACGTTGAGCCGGCC
>DASTYP010000048.1:0-3346 GCA_035764845.1 Candidatus Limnocylindria bacterium | reverse complement strand
GGCGCCGGGACGCCGGCCTCCGCCAGCGCCGCCAGGACATGGTCGAGCAGCGTTCGTCCGGCGAGGGGGTGCAGCACCTTGGCGATGCGGGAGCGCATGCGAGTGCCCTGGCCGGCGGCCAGGACGATGGCCGCGGCGGTCGTCGGCTGTGCAGACACGTTGCGCGATGGTAGAGGTGGCCGATTCGAAGCGTCAACCGGCGCCGGTCACCGCGACCGCCTCGATCTCGACCAACGCGCCCTTGGGCAGGTCGCGCACGGCGAACGCGCTGCGCGCCGGGTAGGGCTCCGGGACGAGGCGTCCATACACCTCGTTGACCGCCGGCCAGTCGCCGATGTCGGCCAGGAAGACCGTCACCTTCACCAGCCGGTCCATCCCGCTGCCCGCGGCGTCCAGGATGGCGGCCAGGCTCTGCAGCGCGCGCTCGGCCTGCGCGGCGACGTCCGCGCCGGCGAGCTCGCCGGTGGCCGGATCCAGCCCCAGCTGCCCGGCGGTGTACACGAAGCCGTTGGCGCGGATCGCCTGGCTGTAGGGACCTGCCGCCGCCGGGGCGGCATCGGTATGGATGGCCTCGCGGGATGTCATTCGAGCTCCTCCTCGTGGATGCGTTCGATCTGCGGCGCCGCGGCGCGCGTGCGGGTGAGCGTCGTCTCCAGGCCCGTCGCCTCGAGCCGCGTGGCGACGACGCCCAGGCGCTCGGGATCGTCGTCCAGGCAGAAGATGGTCGGGCCGCTGCCCGTCAGCCTGGGTGTCCCTCCCGCGCGATGGACGGCGGCGAACAGGTCGTCCAGCTCCGGTCGCAGCCGGCGGGCCGGCGGGAGCAGGTCGTTGTCGTGGGTGCCCCACTCCTCGCGGCGCAACTCGGTGAAGACGTCAGCGGTCGACAGCGCGAACGGCGGGTGGACGAGCAGGACCGATGCGTCCACGGCCGGCGTGGGCTCGACGACCTCGCCGATGCCGCCGACGCGCGCCACCGGCACACCGGCCGCGAAGAACGGCACGTCGGCCCCGATCCGGGCCAGCTCACGCAGGTCGTCCGGCGTCGCGCGTTCCGCCTCGCCCGCCAGCGTTCGTCCCAGCCGCCACGCGGCCGCGGCGTCCGAGGAGCCGCCGCCCAGCCCGGCCGCCGACGGGATCCGCTTCTCGACGGTCAGGCAGACGAGGTCGGGGGGACCACCGAGGCCGGCGACCAGGCCGCGCCACGCCAGGTTGCGCTCGTCGAGCGGCAGATCGGCGGCTCCGCGGCCCTCGACCCGCAGGCCGCTGCAGCCCGGGAGGACCAGCAGTCGATCGGCCAGGTCGAGCAGGACGAGCTCGCTCTCGAGCTCGTGGTAGCCGTCGTCCCGGCGTCCGACGACGCGCAGCGACAGGTTGAGCTTGGCCGGCGCCTCCAGGCGCAGCGGATCCATCACAGGAGTGGCGCCAGCCGGTCGGCGAGGCACGCCCACTCGGGCACGCTGAGGGTCTGCGGTCGGCGGTCGCGGGCAACGTCACAGGCGGCGAGGGCGGCCTCCACCGCGTCGCGGTCGACCGGCAGCTCGCGGGTGAGGCCATTGTGCACCTGCTTCCGCCGCTCGCGGAAGCCGGCCTGCACGACGCGATAGAACGGCTCGCGGCCGTCCCCCGGCGCCACGTACGGCTCCGCGCGTCGTCGGAGGCGGAGCACGGCGGAGTCCACCGCCGGCTCGGGCTCGAACGCCGCCGCAGGGACGCGGGCCACGACCTCGGCTTCGGCGACGTTCTGGGCGAACACGCTGAGGTAGCTCATGCCCCCGGGGGGCGAGGCGACGCGCTCGGCGACCTCCAGCTGTACCAGCAGGACGGTCAGCTCCGGTGGCCGCTCGCCCTCCAGGAAGGCGTGCAGCAGCGGGCTGGTGATGTGGTACGGGATGTTCGCCACCACCTTGAACGGCTCGCCCGGGAACATCTCGCGTGGGTGGAGCGACAGCGCATCCGCCTCGATCAGCTCGAAGCCATCGACGCCACCCAGCTCGCGACGCAGGTACGCGGCCAGCCGCGGATCCAGCTCCACCGCCAGGACCGATGCGCCGGCCGCCAGCAGCCGGCGGGTGAGCACCCCGAGCCCCGGGCCGACCTCGACGACGCGGTCGCCGGGCTCCAGCTCGGCCGCCGCCACGATGGCGTCGAGGGCCTCCGGATCGGTCAGGAAGTTCTGGCTCAGGCTCTTGCGCGGCCGCAGCCGCTCGACGCCCATCAGCCGCCGCAACTGGCCCGGCGTCGGCGGCGCCAGGCGCTCGGGCGCAAGCGGATCGGTCACGGACGCTCCAGCCACGGCAGGGAGAGGTTCGGCACCGCCTCGAGCGCGGCATCCGCGCGGTCGCCGGCGGCATACCGGAAGCCCGCCGCGGCCCCGATCATCGCGCCGTTGTCGGTGCACCAGGCTGGCGGCGGGACGCGCAGCGGCAGCCCTTCGGCGGCCAGGCGCTGCTGCAGCGTGGCGCGCAGCGCGCGGTTGGCGGCCACGCCCCCGCCCAGGGCGACCTCGGCCACGCCGTGGTCCCGGGCGGCGGCCACCGTCTTCGTGGCCAGCGCGTCGACGACGGCCTCCTCGAAGGCCGCGGCCAGGCCGTCGACCGGGATCGGCTCGTTCCGGTCGCGGTAGCCCTGCACCTCGCGCAGCACTGCCGTCTTGAGCCCGGAGAAGCTGAAGTCGTACGGCCCCTCCGTCCGCGCCCGCGGGAAGCGGGTGGCCGGCGTCGAGCCGACCGCGGCGGCACTGATGGCGGGGCCTCCGGGGTACGGCAGGCCGAGCAGCCGCCCGACCTTGTCGAACGCCTCCCCGGCGGCGTCGTCCACCGTCTGCCCCAGGAGCCGATAGCGCCCGTGGTCCTCCATCAGCACCAACTGGGTGTGCCCGCCGCTGACGACGAGGTTGAGCAGGGGGAACTCGGGCTCGGCGGGGAGGGGCGCATCGGCCTCGACATCGGTCAGCCAGTTGGCGTAGATGTGCCCCTCGATGTGGTTGACGCCGACCAGCGGAAGGTCGTGGGCGACCGCCAGGGCCTTGGCGACGTTGACCCCGACCAGCAGCGAGCCGATGAGCCCCGGCCCGTAGGTCACCGCCACCGCGTCGATGTCGGGCCAATCAACCCCCGCCTCGGCCATGGCGGCCTCGAGGGTCGGCACGATCCAGCGCAGCTGGTGGCGCGCCGCCACCTCGGGCACGATCCCGCCGGTCGCGGCATGCAGCGCGACCTGCGTCGCCACCTGGTTCGCCTCGATGCGACGCCCACCGACGACCACCGCGACGCCGGTCTCGTCGCACGAGGATTCGATGGCGAGGATGCGGGGAGCGCTCACGTGCCGATCAGCTGGCGCTGCGCGG
>DASTYP010000047.1:0-8359 GCA_035764845.1 Candidatus Limnocylindria bacterium | reverse complement strand
GATCGAAATCGTGTGATCCGGGTGCGCTTGCCCCTTCGGGACGACCACAGTATGCCCGCCGCCCGAGGCGAGACGCAATCCCACTTATCCCCGACTTTTCGCCGCCAGCACGCAGCTATCCACAGCCTGTCCACGACACGGCACTGCGTGCGGACCGGACGGGCCTGAAGTCACAGACTTACTTCGATTTGACGCAATGGTTATGACAACCATAATTGCCCGATGCCCACCACTCCGAGCCCGAGCCCGAGCCCGACGGCGATAACCGCCTCCTCGCGGATCGGCGAGATCATCGAGGCCATCGAACCGCTGGTGGCGCATCAGCGCCGCCAGTGGGCGTCGCGCTGTCATGCGCGTGGTTTCTCGATCGTCGGCGCGCACCTGGTCGCGCTACTCGAGACGGAGGGCGAGGTGCCGATGAGCCGCCTGGCCGAGGCGCTCGACGTGGCGCTGCCCAACGCCACGGGCATCGTGGGGCGGCTGGCGGAGCGGGGCATCGTCGAGCGGCGGCACAGCGAGGAGGATCGACGGGTCGTCCTCGTGCGGTTGACCGATGCCGGGCACCAGCTGATCGGCGAGATGGAGCAGGCGCGGCGCGCGCGCCTGCATCGGCTCATCAGCACGATGGATGACGAACAGCGGGAGCGATTGATGCAGGCGGTCCAGGACCTGAGAACCGCCGCCCGCTCCCTCACCGAAGAGGACGAACTCCGATGACCCTGAATCCGGCCGACGACGCGCCGGTCCACGTCGACCAGCGGGCCAGGATGGAGATCCTGGCCGCCATCCTCCTGACGATGTTCCTGTCGGCCCTCGACCAGACGGTGGTGGGCACGGCCCTCCCGCGGATCGTGACCGACCTGCGCGGCAACGAGCTGTACACCTGGGTCGTCACCGTCTACCTGCTGACGGCGACCGTCAGCGGACCGATCTACGGCAAGCTCTCCGACCAGTTCGGGCGGCGGCCGATGATCATGATCGGCGTCAGCCTCTTCCTCATCGGCTCGCTGCTGTGCGGCCTCTCGCAGGAGATGTGGCAGCTCATCCTGTTCCGTGGCCTCCAGGGCGTCGGCGCGGGCGCGATCTTCCCGATCTCGCTGGCCGTCATCGGCGACCTGTTCAGCCCTCGCGAGCGCGGCAAGTACCAAGGGCTCTTCGGCGCCGTGTTCGCGCTGTCGTCGCTGCTCGGCCCCGCCCTCGGCGGCTTCCTGACCGATACGATCAGCTGGCACTGGGTCTTCCTGGTCAACCTGCCGCTCGGCATCCTGGCGCTCTTCGTCCTCTGGCGGCTGCTGCCGTCGGTCAGCCACCCGGAGCGCGTCCGCTCGATCGACTACCTCGGGGCGGCCGTCTTCACCGCCGCGCTCGTGCCCTTCCTGCTGGGCCTGACCAACGCGCAGACCGGCGAGTGGACCGATCCGCAGGTCGGCGGCCTCATCCTGCTGGGCCTGCTGCTCGGCGGCGTCTTCGTCTGGGTCGAGTCGCGCGCCGCCGAGCCGATCCTGCCGCTCAGCCTCTTCCGCAACCGGACCGTGACGGCGTCGATCGTGGCGACCTTCTTCATCACCTTCGGCTTCTTCGGCGCGATCATCTTCATCCCGCGCTGGTTCCAGTTCGTGGCTGGGTCCAGCGCGACCGAGTCCGGCTACCAGATGCTGCCGCTCATGGTCGGCGTCATGGGCAGCTCGATCGTGTCGGGTTACCTGGTCGCGCGCACCGGGCGCTACAAGTGGATGACGGCCGGGGCCATGGCCATCGGCGCGGTGGGCATCGGGCTCATGACGAACCTGCGGGCCGACACCGAGATCACGACGCTGTGGATCTGGATGCTGGTCGCCGGCCTCGGGATCGGTCCGTCGTTCGCCGTCTTCACGATCGTGGTGCAGAGCGCCGTGGCGCCGACCATGCTCGGGGCGGCCACCAGTGCGCTGACGTTCTTCCGCCAGGTCGGTGGATCCGTGGGCCTGGCCATCGCCGGCACGGTGTTCGGGACGGCGCTGACCGACCAGCTGCCGCAGCGGATGTCCGCCAACGGCATCCCGCAGCCGA
Source organism: Candidatus Limnocylindria bacterium (assembly GCA_035764845.1). Taxonomy (GTDB): domain Bacteria; phylum Chloroflexota; class Limnocylindria; order QHBO01; family QHBO01; genus JACDBZ01. The sequence continues at coordinate 6,310 of DASTYP010000047.1, read as the reverse complement.
TGATCGACGCCTTCACCTCCCAGGGCGGTGGCAACCCGGCCGGCGAGCTGACGGGCGTCGGCACCGATCTCGGGGCGCAGATCCTCAACAGCGTCCCGGCCCAGGTACGTCCGGCCGTCGAGCCGTTCATCGGCCAGATTGTCGACTCGATCCACCAGGCCTTCTCGCTTGCCATCGCCAACACGATGTGGCTCGGGCTGGCCGGGGCAGTCGTCTCCGCGGCTGTGGTGGCGCTCCTCGTCCCGGAGCTCACCCTGCGACGCGCACCGAGCGACAGCGGGGGCGGCGACTCCGGTGGCGAGCGCCACACGAGCCCGATCCCGAGCTTCGAGTAGGGCGAGCGGGGCGCGCCGATCTGCGCCCCGGCCGGCCATCCACGCCTGGGAGGCGTGAAGGTCGGGGCGAGGAGCCGTGGGTCTGCCGCCTCACGCCCTGGAAGCGTGAGAAGCGCCGATGTGGCGGAGTGGGCTGCGACCGACCCGCGAGTAACCATCCCCGGCTGTGAGTGGCCCCGTCGCCGCGAGCGCCCGGTCCGGACCTACGGTCGCCGCAGGACCGCCGTGCGCGCGATCGACGCGTCCAGGCGGTCCTCCCCGATCCGCCCGGACGTCACCAAGCCCTCGATGACGTCCACCGCCCGGGTGACGATGTCGGGCTCGTACACCAGCTGGTTGGCGATGAGCAGCAGATCGATGCCGGCCTCCAGGGCAAGCGCGACGGTCTCCTCGAACCCGTAGGCATCGGCGATGGCGCGCATCTGAAGGTCGTCGCTGATGACGGGGCCGTTCCACCCCAGCTGCTCGCGCAGGACGCCGCCGATGGTCGCGGCCGACAGCGTCGCCGGATAGCTCGGGTCGAGCGCCGCGTTGAAGATGTGCGCGGTGAGGACCGCATCGGTCGTGCCGTCGGCGGTGAGGTCCGCGAACGGCTCCAGCTCGGTGCGGCTCCACACGTCGGTCACGTCCACCACGCCGAGGTGCGTGTCGCCGGTGGCGCTGCCGTGCCCAGGGAAGTGCTTGATCGCGCACTGGACGCCGGCGTCGTGGTGCGCCTCGATGAAGGCACGGGCGTGCTCGATCACCGTGCTCGGATCGCCGCCGAAGGACCGATCCAGCGCACCGATGATCGGGTTTTCCGGATTGATGTCGAGGTCCACGACCGGCGCGAGATTGAGGGTGATGCCCACCCCGGCCTCCGTCCGCGCCATCTGCGATGCCGCAGTTCGGGTCTGCGCGGGATCGCCGGTGGCACCCAGCTCCGCTGGCGAGCGCGTTGCCGGGAAGCCGTGGTCCGGCCCCAGCCGCGCGACGCGGCCGCCCTCCTGGTCGATCGCAACGATGAGCGGTGCCACCCGCGCGCCGGATCGCAGGTCGGCCACGAGGCGCGTGAGCTGGTCCGGAGACTCGACGTTGCGAAGGCCCCCGGTGAGCTGGTCGCGCGAGAACAGCACGACGCCGCCCAGTCCACGCTCGGCGATGTCCGCGACGACGCTCGGCGCCTCGGCCGTGGTGAGGCCACGGAAGCCGACGAGCAGCAGCTGAGCGGCCTTCTCCCGCAACGTGAGGCCCGCCGCGGTGGGCGTCGGCGTCGGTGACGGCGTGGCCGTGGGCGACGGCGAGAGGCTGGGCGTGGGTGACGGGGTCGGGCTGAGCGAGGCGCCGGGCGTGAGCGATCGGATCGCCTCGGCGCAGGCGGTGAGGACGGTGGCCGCGGCGGCCCCCAGCAGGCCGGAGAGGAATCGGCGACGCGAGAGCATCGGGCGATGGTAGACCCGTCGACGGGCCGCTAGCATGGGTGCCCCGATGTCCGACGCGATCGGGGCCGCGGCCGCCACCTGGGGCGTGCTGATGGCCCTCTCCCCCGTCCTGCAGATGCGCCGCATGCTCGAGCGGCGATCCTCCGCGGACGTCTCGATCGCCTACCTGAGCGTGCTGCAGATCGGGTTCGCGCTGTGGATCGGCTACGGGCTGACGCTGGCGAACGCGGCGCTCATCGTGCCGAACGCCGTCGCCTTCCTGATCGGCGTGGCGACGATCGCGATCGCGGTCCGCTACCGCTCAGGCGGCGCGGCGGCGACCGAGAAGGCCCAGCAGGCCGCCGGCGAAGACTGACGCGAGGCCGGCCAGCACGAAGACGAGGTCGCCGGCGGCGAACAGCCCGAGCACGGCGATGAGCACGCCGAGCACGATGAGCGTGCCGGCGGCGAAATCGGTCACCATCGGGCTCAGGACAGACCGGGAACGATGATGGTGGTCAACACGACGGCCAGCAGGAGCAGCAGGGCAGCCACACCGAGCTCGCGGTCGGAGACGGCGCTGGGTCGGGAGTTGGGCTCACGGCGGAACATCGTGACGTCAGCGTAGGCTTGCTTGCTCGCTCGGGAATTCCGCAAGGGTCGCGTCCCACCTACGTCATTCGGCCAGTACCGAGGCCGCGATCACCGCGCGGGCGGCTTCCACGCGGTGGAGTCCGGCGAGTCCCTGCTCCCGCACGGCCACCTCGACCGCTTCGCGCACGCGGGAGGCGAGCCGGCGTCCCTGTCGCCGTCCGAGCCATCCGGCGTGGAGCGACAGGATGAGCCCCAGCACCGCGCTGACGATCACCGAGCCGGCGAGGAGGACGAGCGGCAGCGGCACGGGTCCCAGCACTGGCACCTCGATGGTCGCCACCGGCACGGAGCCCCCACTGACGAACAGCGTCACGTACCAGGCGACCGCGAAGACGAAGATGGCGCCGACGACCAGCTGGACCGCTCCGATCGGCAGCCACAGCCAGGAGCCGCCGATGCGGACCTCGCCGGCCGCGTCTCGCGACACGCGATCCAGGACGCGGGCCGTCTCCGCTTCCAGGTCGGCCGCGCCGAGGGCCGCGAGCACCGCCGGGCGGGACGCGGGAGGCAGCGCGGCCGCGGCCTCGACCAGCAGCCGGTGCACGGGGTTCACGACGCGCCCGAGCGAGCCGCGTCGTCGCCAGTCGCGCAGGTATCCGGCCGGATCGGCGCGTCGCCGCTGCTGCCCGGTCATCCATCCCAGCAGGCCGACCACCCGCCCGAGGAGTGAGCCGCCGGTGCGGCGCGCCCGCCCGAGGACGGCAGCCTGGACCTGGCGAGCGAGGCCCGGCGGATCGACGACGGCCAGGGCGCCCTCGACCGCCTCGTCGATCGCTGCGCGCTCACGCTCCTCGGGCACGAGGCGTCGATCGGGGTCCGCCCGATCGACGGCGGCCGCCCGCCCGAGCGCGGTGGCGGCCGCCGCCACGTCGGTGCTGAGCTTGTCGATCACGACGGCCTTCGCGTCCGCGGCCCCGGCCAGCGCCTGGCGCAGGCCGTCCATCCCGTCTCCGGTCGCCGCGGAGACCGCATCGATCCGTGGCGTCATGATCGCGTCCGCCGCCAGGCGACGCTCAAGGTCGCTGGCCACGGCACCACGGTCGGCCTCGGTCAGGCGATCAGTCTTGTTCAGCACGAACCGCAGCCGCGCCGCATGCGGGGCGAGCGAGCGCAGGTACTGGTGGAGCCGCTCGTCGTCGTACTTCTCCGGGTCGACGACCCAGGCCACCGCGTCGATCCGTGGCAGCAGCGCGTCCACCGCCGCCCGATGCTCGGTCCGGACGCTGTCCACGTCCGGCAGGTCGAGAATGGCCACGCCGGACAGCCGCTCGTCGGCGTGGCTCGCGACGTGGCGCACGCCGAGCCACTCCAGCAGCGGGCGCAGCTCGTCCACGCGGTCGCTGGCGACCCACGCGACGGGCTCGTCGGTCGTCGGGCGCACGGCACGGACCGCCGACACGGTCCGGCCGGCGAGCGCGTTGAGGATCGACGACTTCCCCACGCCGGTCCCCCCGGCCAGCGCGAGCACGTAGACGTCGCCGGGGAACCCGACGCGGCGGCGGGCGGTTTCCACGACCTCGCGGGCGGCATGCGCAGGGCCGTCAAGGCCGATGCCCGCCGCGGCGTCCGCCGCTGCACCCAGGCGCTCGAGCCGCTTCTCCAGCGTCATCCGGCCGACTCCGCGGCGCTGCGTGCGGTGGAACGGAGCGCATCGGCGAGCTCCGCCGCCTGACCCAGCCCGCCGAGCGCGGCCTCGTAGCGGTCGCGCTCCCGGTCGAACGCCTCGTCGAGCAGCTCCGCCAGCGCGTTGCGCGCGCGAGACGTGAAGGCGGTGACGTTGGCCTCGCCGAAGATGGCCTCCAGCAGCTTCTGGTTCACCACCGCCGTCGCGGCGGTGATGCCGACCTCCGCGCCGGTCAGCCCGCCAGTGTGGACGAAGACGGCCAGGATGGCGGAGGTGCCCACGGCGTTGACGCCGATGGACGCCACCTGCGCCCAGCCCTTGCGCTGCTCCCCCAGGGCGCGGATGTCGTCGGCGATGTCGGACGCCCACCGTTCGAGCGCGCCATCGAGGCGCGGCCCGAGGTCGGCCGATGCGCCCCACAGCACCGGCTGCTCCGCCAACGCCTGGGCGCCGTGTGGCTCATCGAGCCACGCGGTGGCCGTCCGTCGCGAGGCGGCGTCCGCATGCTGGACGGTGACGGCCACGAGGTCAGCGAAGGCCGCCTCGCGGACCTCGGCGGCGGGAGCGGCCGGACCGGGTCGAACGAGGGCGCGGACGGCCGCGGTGAGCCGACCGATGCCCTCGGCCAGGATTCGCGCCACCTGCCCCGCGCCGACGAAGTCCTGCCACTGCCGCAGCACCTCGGCCCGCAGGAAGGTGCCACGAGCCAGGTCGTCGGCCAGCGCCTGGCGGCGATCGCGGTACGCCCGGTGTGCGGCAGCGAGCAGCGCCTCGGCCGCGGCCACCTCCACGTCGACCGACGCCGCGACCTCCTCGATCGCGGCCGGGAGTCCGGCCAGCGCCGCATCGAGGCTCCGACGGGCCAGCTCGCGACGCGCCACCTCGTCCGCGGTCAGCCGGTCGAGCGCTGCCCGGATCGGGGCGACCGCCGTCGCGTCGAGCGCATCGCGCTGGACGTCCAGCATGCCCTCCGTCACCGGCACGACCTCCAGGCGCCCGAAGGCGCCCGCATCGGTCAGTCCTCCGCGTTCGAGCAGGTGGCGGTAGTCCTCGGTGACCGCCTCGGCATCCGGCGTGTCGGGCGGGAGACGGTTGAGCACGGCCAGGAGCGGCACGCCGCGCTGGCGGGCGCGCGCCAGGATGGTCCACGGCACCTGGTCGGCGTAGCGGGTGGCGGTCGTGACGAACACGACCAGGTCGGCCGCCTCGAGCAGCTCTTCGGCCAGCGCCCGGTTCGCCAGCTCGACGCTGTCGAAGTCGGGCGCATCCACAACCACCAGGCCCCGACGGGCCTCCGGGTCGGCCACCATCTCGACGGCTCCGCGCGCCGCCAGGCCGGGCAGGAGGTCGTCCGGCGCGTCATCGGGGTGACGGACGGCGATGGGGCGCCGGGTCGTCGGGCGCAGCACGCCCGACGGGCTCAGCGCCCGACCCGCGAGGGCGTTGAAGAGGCTGGACTTCCCGCTGCCGGTAGAGCCGAGCAGGACCACGACGAGCGGCGCGTCGGCGTGGCGGGCACGAGGCAGCAGGTACTCCGCGACGTGACGCCGCAGCCGCTCCGCACGCTCGGCGTCATCGCGGTCCGGCGCCGTGGTGGCCCGACGCTCGAGGGCGACGGCGAGGGCGGCCAGCTCATCGGTGCGCATCCGCGCAAGGATGACCGATCCGGGCCGCCCCCGTTCCCGCGCCGCCGGCGGCGCGGGCTCGACCTACTGGGCGGCGCCCTTCAGCGAGCCGGTCAGCTCGTCATCGGTCGGGTGGAAGACGGCGCACTGGACGGTGTGGTCGCCGGAGTTCCACCCGTCCTCGCTGGGGACGAAGTGGAAGATGTCGTACACCGAGCTCTGGTAGTCCATCCCGATGTAGGCGTCGAAGGCCGGGATGCAGTTGTCGATCACGTAGCCGGTCATGGTCTCTTCGGCCGGGTACGCGTCGCCAGTCAGCGACCCGACGAAGAACATCTCGAACTCGTGCGTCTCGCTGCACGGCTTGGCGTCGACGTCGTCGATGAGCTCCTCGCTGGCGTCCTTCAGGTCGAAGCAGTCGCCGGGACGCAGGTCCGCGACGCCGAGGTCGCCGCCATCGGTGATCTGCCCGGCGTCGTCACGGCTGGCCGCGAACAGCGAGCCACCGACCGCGACCAGGATGGCGACCGGGATCCACCAGAAGCGCGCCAGGAGCGCGAGCCAGCGCGAGCCGCCACTCGGCGCCGCCGGGGCGGCGGCCGGCTGGAACTGCTCCGATGCCGGCACCTCCGAGCCCCGGACCAGCCCCCACGCCGCACATTGGACCGCGCT
>DASTYP010000046.1:0-5191 GCA_035764845.1 Candidatus Limnocylindria bacterium | reverse complement strand
GCCGGTCGAGTTCGCGGCCGAGGACCTGCGCGACGAGAAGCTGAAGGTGCTGCGCGGCGTGAAGCCGATGACCCCCGAGGAGGTGGCGGCCAACACGGTCCGCGGCCAGTACGTCTCCGGCTGGGTCGAGGGTGAGAAGGTGCCGTCCTACCGCGACGAGCCGGAGGTCGCACCCGATTCCGAGACGGAGACCTTCGTCGCGCTGAAGCTCGCCATCGACTCGTGGCGCTGGGCCGGCGTGCCGTTCTACCTGCGCACCGGCAAGGCCATGCCCAGCCGCGTGACCGAGATCGCGGTGCAGTTCAAGCGCGCGCCGCTGGCGCTCTTCGCCCGCGCGGGCGTACCGCAGATCGACGCCAACGTGCTCGCCATCCGCGTCCAGCCCGACGAGGGCATCCTGCTGCGCTTCGGCGCCAAGGTCCCCGGCCAGGGCCTGCAGATCCGGACCGTGAACATGGACTTCCGCTATGGCGCCAGCTTCGCCGTCGACTCGCCCGACGCCTACGAGACGCTGCTGCTCGACGCGATGGTCGGTGACGCCAGCCTCTTCACGCGCGACGACGAGGTCGAGCGGGCCTGGGAGATCCTGGACCCGATCCTCAACGCGTGGGCGGCGGGCGAGGGCGGCCCGCTGCACTTCTACGGCGCCGGGACGTGGGGACCGCCGGCGGCCGACGAGCTGCTCGAGCGCGACGGCCGGTCGTGGCGCAAGCCGTGACCAACGGGGGACGCGCCGCCACCGAGGAGCAGGCGGTCCATCGGCGGCTCATGCGCTTCGGCGAGGCCGAGACGCTGGTCACGCCGATGTGGGAGGAGCGCGACACCTCGGTGCGCGCCATTGCCTCGCACCTGGCGACGCTGTTCGACCTGCCGGCGGGCGTGGACGACGGCGGGGACCCGCTGGTGCGCGAGAAGGGCCTGCCGCACGCCCGCGCATCGGTCCTGAACCTCATCGTCACGGTGGTCGACGCTGACGCCGCCGACCGCGCGGTGCAGACCCTGATGGGGCTGGGGGTCCGCCACCCCTCGCGGGCCATCGTCCTGGTCCCGCAGCGTTCCCGCGGCGACGCGCCGCTCGACGCCCGGATCAGCACCCACTGCCACGAGACGAGCAGCGGCGGCGACCGGATCTGCTACGAGGAGGTCATCCTGACCGTCCGTGGCGAGGCGGCGGCGCACCTCTCCGGCGTCGTCGCGCCGCTGCTGATCCACGACCTGCCAACCCACGTCTGGTGGCCGGGTGACCCGCCCTTCGCCGACCCGGTATTCGCGCAGCTGGTCGAGATGGCCGATCGCGTGGTGGTCGACTCGTCCGACTTCAGCGACCTGCTCGGCGGGCTGCGCCGTCTCGCCGGCCTGCGACGCCGCAGCGGCGTCGGCGACCTGACCTGGGAGCGACTCAGCTGGTGGCAGGAGCTCACGGCGCAGTTCTTCGACGCGCCGCGCTTCCGCCGCTACCTGCCGAACCTCAGCCGCCTGTGGATCCGCTACGCGACCGCGCCGCCCGGATCGCAGCGGCACGACGAGGACGAGGAGGTCGCCCCCGGCGTATCGGCTCCGATGGCCGAGGCGCTGCTGTACGCGGGGTGGATGGCGACGCGGCTGGGCTGGCGGCGGCACCAGACGCTGCAGCCGCTCACCGATGGCCGGACCGTCATGCGCCTCGAGGGCCGACACGAGATGGTCGACCTCGTCATCGAGCCGGCCGAGACCGATACGGTCCGTCCCGGCGAGCTGCTGTCCGTTCGCATGCGGTCACTGGGCGAGACGGGCGCCGCCGAGTTCATCATCGATCGCGATGCCGAGGAGGCAACCGTGGCAACCAACGCCGATGGCATGACCGCGCTCCTGCGCCGGGTGCGGATGGAGGTCCCGCGCGAGCCGGAGCTGCTGAGCGCGCAGCTCACGCTCGACACCGCGGATCGCGTCTACGAGGACGCCCTTCGCGCCGCCGCAATCCTCCTCTCGTCCGCGCACGAGGCCGCCGCATGACGCGCTTCACCGTCCTGCCGGATCCGTCGGCCGTCGCCATGGCCACCGCGGACCGCTTCGTCGCCGATGCCGTGGCCGCCATCGAGGAGCGCAGGATCTTTCGCGTCGCGCTCTCGGGCGGCAGCACCCCGAAGCAGGTTTACCCCCTGTTGCTGGAGCCACAGCGCCGCGATGCCGTCGACTGGAGCCGGGTGGAGTTCTTCTGGGGAGACGAGCGCGCGGTGCCGCCCGACCACCCCGAGTCGAACTTCGGCGTCGCGTACGGCATGCTCATCTCGCAGCTGCCCAATGTGCGCCAGGACCGCATCCACCGCATGCCGGCCGAGGCGCCGGACCGCGATGCCGCCGCCCTCTCCTACGAGTCGGAGCTGCGGCTCGCCTTCGGGGCCCGTGGCGAGGAGCCGCCCGCGTTCGACCTCATCTGGCTCGGCATGGGCCCGGACGGCCACTGCGCCAGCCTCTTCCCGGGCTCGCAGGCGCTCACCGTGATGGACCGATGGGTGGTCGCCAACTGGGCGCCCGGCCCGTCCGCCTGGCGCATGACGCTCACCTTCCCGGTGCTGAACGCTGGCCGCGACGTCCTGTTCGTGGTCACCGGCGCCGACAAGGCCGATGCCTTCGGCGACATCCGGGCCGGGACCTCCACGGATCCGGCGGGGCGCGTCAGCGGCGACAACGTCGAGTGGTTCGTGGATGCCGCCGCCGCGGGCGAGGACCGTTCGTGAGCGAGCCGTTGACGCCCGACGGGCTGCGGATCCTGGAGGCGCAGCTCGGCCGGATGCGCAGCATGCTCTACCGCTACTACGAGCTCTTCTTCCGGTTCGTGGCGGGCGGGACGGTCGCGGTCGGCCTGTTGTTCATCGGCTCCTTCTGGGCGCCCACCCAGGCCGGTTCGCTGCTGCTCCCGCTCGTGATCCTGTACGTGGGCTTCCATGCCTCGCACCTGTTCAGCTACGTGATCTTCGCCCGCACCTACGCTGCCGCGCTCGAGCGCCGCATCAACCGCGCCCTCGGCGACGAGCTGCTGGTGGCACACCGGCTCGAGGAGGCGTACTTCGGCGCGCCGGGGGATCCACGCGTCGTTGCCGCGTCGCTCCGGCGGCCGCTGACCATGCTGGCCGCCGAGACGTGGCACTTCACGATGGTGGGCGCCGCGCTGTTCGCGGTCAGCTTGCTGCTCGCCAACGCCACCGTTCAGCGGGTCGGCGAGCCGTGGTCGACGTTCTACACGCCGGTGGTCATCGGCTGGGCGCTGCTCAACGGCGCCTACCTGGCGTGGCACTTCATCGGGCGTCGCGACCAGCGCGAGGTCGAAGCGATCCTCCAGGACGCCTACGGCGCCGAGCCGATGCCCGCCTCCGTGAAGGAGGGCTGACCGCCGTGTCCCCGCTGGTGTGGCTGGTGATCGCCATCGTGGCGGCCGCCGGCGCGTACCTGATCGGCTGGCCGGCGTGGCGCTCCTACCGGTCGCGCGAGTCGCGGGACCTCAACACCGAGCGCTACCTGCAGTGGCGCGGCCGGGCGTCGCGCCCATCGAGCGGCTCGACCCGCGAGGGGATGACCGGGGAGGAGCGACGGCGCGTCTACGTGGCGGCCGCCCTTGCCGCCCTCGCGATCGTCGCGCTCATCGCGTTCTTCGCGACGAGCTAGCCGGGCGGCCGAGCCCCGGAGGCCCGGCCGCTGCGGTCGCTAGCGGCAGCGCGCGGTGACGGCGTAGTCCTCGTGGACGAGGAATCCGTCTCCGTTGTACGTCGCCGACCCGATCGAGAACGAGGATGTCGCTTCCGACTGGACTCCGGTGATCGTCTGCCGGTAGGTGCACGTGCCGTCGCTGAAGGTCTCGCGCCGGGTGTAGGTCATGGGCGCACCGACGGCGCTCCACGAGGCGGAGACCGTGACGGTGTCGCCCGGCGTGCAGGTGCGCTGGTTGCAGTCGAACAGCTGGACCTCCGTGGCGGTGAGCGTCGCGGCCGACGCATCGTCGCTGACGTCGCCGACGGCCCCAGGCATGCAGCCCGACTGCTGCGCGCCGGGCCGGAACTGCCCGTTCCGACCGATGGTGTAGGAGAAGATCCAGACGCAGGCCTCGGTGTAGCCGTCGGGGTAGCTGAAGTAGTCGACCTCCGCATCGGTACAGCTGGTGTTCGGGCCCTGCTGGGTGCACGACGAGCTGAAGGCGAGGGCCTGCTCGAACGTGCCCGACTCCTTGATCGGTCGCGCGGCGGCGACCGGTGCGGCCATGGACAGGAACGCAACCATGGCGATGACCACGAGGACGAGACGACGCATTTCGTCGACCTCCCATGCGGGGCGTCGACCGGAGCTCGGGTCCGGCCTGGACGCCGCCTCGGACGTCCATCCATGCGCGGTCGGGGCACGCGGCGGCGGTCGGGAGGAGCGTCCGTATACTCGACGCGATGCGCGTCGAGTTGTTGTACGCCGATGGCGATCCGGCCTCGATGCCCGCCCGCCAGAACCTGGTGGAGGTCCTGGGCGAGGACGCGTTCGAGACTCCGATTCAGATGATCGCCGTGGCGTCAGACGAGGACGCGGCCTTCCTCGAGATGCGCGGCACGCCGACGATCCGGATCGACGGGGCCGACATCCAGCCCGAGTGGGACGGACCGGTCGGGGTCCAGCCACGCGACTACGGCGAGGGTCCCGTGCCGTCGAAGGCGCTCATCCGCCGTGCCGTCGAGCGCGCCCGCGGCTGGAGTCACGGACCCATTCCGCGCCGCCGGGAGTGACTCCCGTCCCGGCTCCGACCGTGCCGCTCGGCCCTCCTGCCAGCGGGCGGCCTGGCTAGACTCGCATCCGATGCTCACCACCGCCCTGCGCGCCCTCTTCCTGTGGCTGAGCAACCGCCGCTGGCTGGGCCGCGTGGCCATGGGCACGCCACTGCTGCGCCGCATGCCGCTGCGCTTCGTGGCGGGCACCACCCTGGACGCTGCCGTGGCCGCGGTCCGTGAACTCAATGCTACCGGCGCCACGGCCACCCTCGACGTGCTTGGCGAAGCCGTTGACGACCGCGCCTCGGCTGAGCGGGCCGCGCAGGCCTACGTGACGACCATCGAGCGCATCGCGGCCGAAGGGCTGCGGAGTGGCGTGAGCATCAAGCTGACTCAGATGGGCCTGGACCTCGGCGTGGACGCGTGCCTGGAGGTCATCGCGCCGGTCGTCGAGGCGGGGGAGCGCCACG
>DASTYP010000045.1:0-12895 GCA_035764845.1 Candidatus Limnocylindria bacterium | reverse complement strand
AACGCTCTCCCGCCTCGCCGGCATGCTGGCCGGCACGGCGCTGGTTGCCGCCCTCGCGGTTCCCGTGGCCGCAGCCGATGACGCCATGGTGCGCGTCGTCCACGCCTCGCCCGACGCCCCGAACGTCGACGTCTGGGTCGACGGCGAGACGGTCCTGACCGACGTGCCGTTCACCGCGGTCAGCGACTACCTGTCGCTGCCGGCCGGGACGTACAACATCCAGGTCACAGCCACGGGGGACACCACCCCGGTGATCGAAGCCGACCTGGCCTTCGAGGCCGGCACGGCGTACACGGTGGCCGCGTACGGCAGGCTGGCCGACATCACCGCCGCGGTCTTCACCGACGACACGACCGTCGCCAGCGGCCAGGCCAAGCTCCGCGCCATCCACCTGTCGCCCAGCGCGCCCGCCGACGTCGACATCGCCGTCCAGGGTGGCGACGTGGTCGTGCCCGGGCTCGCCTACCCCGAGGCGAGCGGCTACCTGACCCTCGACGCGGGCGACTACCCGCTCGAGATCCGGGCCGCCGGGGACACGGCCGCCGCGCTCCAGTTCGACGCGGCACTGGCCGCGGACACGAACGTCACGGCGTTCGCCATGGATGCCGAGGACGGCGTCCAGGTCATCACCGCGGCCGATGCCACGGGTGGTGCCATGCCGGATACCGCCCTGGCGGCCCCGGTGGCGACGGGTGCTTCCACCACCGTCATCGCGGGCATCGCCCTGCTGGGCCTCGCGGCCCTCGGCGCGATGCGCGTCCTGGCCACGCGACGGGTCACGACCGAGCGCTGACCCTCGCCGCGCTGCAACGGGCCGTCGTCCCTCACCGGACGGCGGCCCGTTTGCCGCGCCTCACCTCGCCGGGGATACTCGCGCGGTGACCGATGCCCTCCAGACCGGCGTGCCTCCCGACGGGATGCCGTCGCCCGACCTCGTCCCCCCGCAGATCGCGCGCAGCGGCGACCCCTTCGCCGCGCTGCGGATCGTGCACTTCGCGTCGCGACTACCCCGCAACCGCACGCTCCAGCTGCGTGACGTGGTGGCGGCCCTCAACGCCGAGTTCCTCGATTGGTTCTTCAGCGAGAAGGTGGTGATCGCCGAGCTGGTCCAGCTGCAGGCGAACTGGGCGATCAGCTTCCACGGCGACGACCGGATCGTGCTCGACCGCAACGAGCGGGGCCACACGCTGCTGATCACCGACTCCACGAAGATGGGCAGCTTCCTGGTCAACGAGGCGCGACGCCTGGCCGAGGCGTGCGCCGAGGAGCTGCGTCGCTTCACCCTCGGTGATGGCGTCTCCCCCGACAACTAGTCGGCGACCACCTCGCCGAGCGCCGCCAGTGCCGCGCGATGACGACGCTCGAGCTCCCGCAGGTCTGCCTCGCTCGAGATCTCCGTTCGTCCCGTCTGGAGCACGGCTTCCATCTCGTCCCGCACGAGCTGCCGATCCGCCTCGTCGCTCACGTGGGGGCCGAAGGCGACGATGGACTCGAGCAGCCGGTTCAGGACGACCGGGCTCGATCCGCCGTAATGCCGGATCCGGCTGAAGATGGTGTGCGTCACTCCGCCGAAGGTCGACACGTCGGCCACGACGCGCAACCGTCCGTCCTCGTCGTAGCGGTATCGCGACGGGAACTGCTCGCGCGCGAGCCGAGCCAGCGCGGCGCCCAGCCAGTCGATGGCGGCCATGGCGGTGAACGGGTCGTTGATGGCCGGTGAGAGGGCACGAAGGGCGACTTCGACCAGCTGTCGGATCGAGAACTCGATGTCGTCCTCGGCCGTGCGGACGTCGCCGACGATGATGGTGTCGTGCAGGGCGGCAGCCACCGGACGGCTGATCCGCGACGCCGGCCTCGCGACGATCACCGGGTGGCCGTCGACGACGAACAGCCCCGGCCGCGTCATGAGCCGCACCACCAGATCGTGGTCCCGCGCGAGCTGGAGGAGCCGCTCGTCGTCGACGACCTGGACGTAGCCGCTGGCCTCAGCCGTGATCACCGCGTCGGTCATCGGCTGCGGGATGGCTTCCGGCTCTGGCTCCGGCCCGGGCTGACCGATGCGATGCGGATAGAGCCGCTCGATGCCGTGGTTCAGATCTCGGGCCACGGCGGAGACGACCTTCGGCGCCTGGATCGATACCGCGACGTGGTGGAAGAAGTACACGAGGGCCGCGATGCTCAGCAGCGTCATCACGATCGCGATGGTGATGGCGAGCTGTGGAACGAACGGGTTGGCCTGGTCGGCCGTTCCGGTCACCGTGCGAAGCACCAGGACGCAGTAGGTGAACGTCGACGTGAAGGACCCGAGCGTGACCTGGCTGGTGAGGTCGCGCATGAAGACCGTGAGCAGGCGCGGGCCGAACTGGGTCGACGCGAGGACCAGGGCGACGATCGTGACGGAAAACCCCACGCCGGCGACCGTGACCATCGACCCGGCGACCGTGGACAGCAGCGCTCGCGCACCATCGGCGCCGCCGGCGTAGATCCACGGCGGCATGTCCGATCCCGCGATGGCGGAGTCGATCGTCAGGGCAATCCCGGCGAGGAGCGCGGCACCGAGGACCATCAGGCCCGGCACGAACCAGAAGCTGGCGCGCACCGCGAGCCAGCGGTGGGCGAAATGGAGCCTCATGGCCGAGCCGTGCGCGTCACCCCCGGAGCGTAGCGCCGGTCAGACCCGGTCGGAGTCGCTCGCCTGCCCGAGCTGGGCGCCGACCGGCTCGCCCACGGAGGGGCGAACCGATTCCTCGCTGATCGGCAGCGGGACGCGGCGCGGCTTCGGCCGGAAGGGGCTCGTCTCCGGCACCACCGGTCCGTCGGTCTCGGCCAGCTCGCCGCTGCGGTACGCCTCCCAGACCGCCATGACCGTGTCGCGGTGCGGCCGGATGCGGCAGTGCTCGTCGCGGTTGCCCATCTCGTCGCAGTAGCCCAGCGGCACGCACTTCGGCGCCAGGAAGCTTCCGAAGAAGGGGCTGACCCGGAAGATCTCATGCCGGATCTGCTTGAACAGCTGCCGGATCTCCCACTGCGCCATGGTGCACAGCCGCAGGCCGCTCATGTGGATGAGCTGGCGCAGGTTCACCGTCATGATCAGGTTGGTCTGCATGGCGTTGGGGAAGATGAAGCGCGCGTCCTCGGCGGGCACCTCGGCCTGCAGCAGCTGCCCGTAGAGGTCGAGGTTGTCGTCGATCGCCTGCTGGAATCGGCCCGCCAGGTCGTCGGGCAGGTCGCCTTTGGTGATCGAGTCGGGGATGGTGAAGTTGTCGCGCTTCTTGAAGCTGACGTAGCGCTGGCTCTGCTGGTCGAAGGCCGTGCCCGCGCGGTGCCGGACGAGCTGGTGCGTCAGTGTCCGCGTCACGCCGCTGATGGCGAAGGTGAAGTTGACGTGCTCGATGGTCGAGCCGTGGCCGGACTCCATGACCTTGCGGACGAGGCTCTGCTGCTTCTCGTCGGCGACCTGCCGGCTCACCGCCTTGTCCCAGATCTGCTCCGGGACCTGCTCGGAGTAGCAGGTGCGGCAGGCGGTGTAGATGATCGGGAGGTAGTACTCCTCGACGATCTCCTTGGTGGGGAAGATGAGCTTGGCGCTGAGCGCGGGAGAGGTCGGCGGCATTGCGGCGGAGTGTACCAGTCGACACCTGCCGCTGGCGAGCGTTATCCACAACATGTAGCGGTGTGGATAAGTCAGGCACCGCTATCTTGTGCTGTTTCCTCCGGAGCCGATGCACCGCGGGACGCTCCTCCCTCGAGTCGCGCCAGCCCGTGCAGCCGATCCAGCGCGATGCGGTCGCCACCCGCGCGGCGGGCGCTCTCGAGCGCCTCGTCGGCGCGCTCGAGGAGGCCGTCGACGTCGAGCTCCTCACCCGGGCGCATGACCGCCACCCCGGCGCTCAGCGTCACGCGCAACTGATCGTCGCCGACGCTGACGGGCCGCTGGCTCGCGCGCTGCCGGAGCGCATCGGCGAAGGTCGCGGCGCCGGCCTCGTCGGTGTGGGGCAGGATGGCCAGGAAGCCGTCGCTGCCGGATCGTCCGAGCGCATCCGCCTGGCGGACGCGCAACCGGATGCGGAGCGCCACCTCGCGCAGGATCGTGTCGCCGTGATCGATGCCGACGCGGTGGTTGACCTCCCCGAATCCGTCCACGTCCAGCAGCACGATGGCCACGGGGTGGCGGTAGCGTCGCGCCTCGGCCACCTCCAGCTCGAGGCGCTCCAGGATGGCCGCCCGGCTCGCGACCCCGGTCAGCGGGTCGACGGTCGAGGCGCGCTCCAGCTCCGTGCGCTGCAGCTCGATCGTGCGCCGCGCACGCAGCAGCTCCTCGATGGTCGCACGCAGCTCGCGCCCGAGCCGGTCCGCCGAGTCGTCGATCACCGCGGGCTGCGTCACGACGGCCAGCACCCCTTCGCCGTCGCGGTGCAGCGTGATCGCCAGGCCGCCCACGCCCTCGAGGGTCGACTGCGTCGCTGCCGATGACGGCAGGTCCCCGACCGGGATGCCGAGCAGATCCTCGAGGCGCGCGCCCGTCGATCCGGCATCGAGCCCGACCAGGTCGGCCGCGGCCGCGTTCCACGCCTGCAGCCGCAGGCGGCCGTCGAAGCGCAGGACCGCGTCAGGGACGTGGTCCAGCAGACGTGGCAGGTCGGCGTCGGCCGACGCGCCGGAGGGCGTTTCGTGCGCCGGGCCGGCGAGGACGAGCAGCTCGGCAGCGGTGACCGCGCCCAGGGCCAGCACGTGGCTGGCCGCCCCGTCCCCGAGCGCCAGCGCGAGCGGAGCGATCCCGACCATGCCGATGGCCGCGACGCCCGCGTCCCGCCGTCCGGCGGCGAGGAGCATGCCGGTGCCGGCCGCCCCGACCGCGACGCCGAGGAGGACCGGCTCGGTGGCGCGGACCGCATCGGCCAGAGGGGGCAGCAGCCCGGCCACCACCGCGACCTCCGCGACCACCGCGGCAGCCACGGCAGCCGCGACGCGCCAGCGGCCGCGAAGGACCATGGCGTCGTCGCGTGCGCCCACCCCGGCGAGGAGCGCGAACGCCGACGCGGCCAGCAGCGCCGGAGCGACGGTGACGGCTGAACCCAGCGACGCGACCGCGGCGCCGGCCAGCGATGCCGCGGATCCGGCCCGCGCGAGATCGGCGACGCGCCCGTGCCGGAGGCCCCGTCGCAGGGTGACGAGCGTCGCGGAGGCCGCCGTGACGAGCAGCGCCACGGCGAGCGACGTGCGGATCGCCTCGAGGCTCGGTGCCGCGGCGCCGGACAGCGCCACGACCACCGTCGCGGCCAGGAGCACGGCCGCCGGCGGCACCGCGGCGCGCAGCGGATCGAGCGGACGGCGGAGACCCATATGCGCCCGATCGTCGCCCGCCGATCGTCGCCCCGGCAATGGTACGAACGCCGGTCCCTATACTCGGGCGCCGTGAAGTCCCGATCGCCCGTCATGTCGCGCCGCGCGTTCCTGGCCGCGACCGATGGGCTGATCGCGACGGGGGAACGCCTGGTCGACGACCCCGACTGGGACCGGTTCGCCGTGTGGCTGCTCGAGTCCGACGCGCTCCTCGAGCGCGTGTGGGGCCGGATGGATCGCTACCACCTCGCCTGGCTGAACGTCGGCCGCGGCAGCGCCCCGCCCGGCAGCGCCCTGGACCAAGAGGGCACGCGGCGCTTCATTGCGGAGGTCGCCAGCGGGAAGCTGGCGGTCCTGCGTACGATGAGGACCTCCGTCGAGCGGCAGGGCTGGACCCTGCTGTCCGACGACGAGGTGCCTGACGAGACGTAAGGAGCATCGGTGAGTCATCCGATCGCCCCGGGCGGCCTGGCAGCCGTCCTGGCCCACCCTGACGACGAGAGCTTCGGCTGCGGCGGCGCGCTGGCGCGCGCCCACGACGATGGCGCCACGACGCGGCTCCTGGTCGTCACCCGCGGCGAGGCCGGCACCCCGGACGGGACGCCCGACCCGGTGTTCGGCGACCGCCGCGAGGCGGAGCTCATCTGCGCCGCCCGAACCATCGGGCTGGACGAGGTGTCGCTGCTGGACGGCTACGCCGACGGCGGGATCGCGGACCAGCCGTTCGAGACGCTCGTCGACGAGATCGCGGCGTGGCTCGCCGAACGCCGGCCCGCGGCGGTCATCACCTTCGGGCCGCACGGCGTCACGGGTCACCCGGATCACATCGTCGTCGGCAACGCGACCCGCTGGGCGGTCGAGCGGCTCTCGGACTCCGGGATCGCGCCGAACGCGGTCTACACCATCTCCCCGATCTTCGATCCCGGCGGGAACCGGTACGACCTCTCGCCGGAGGAGCAGGCGGCCACCCACCGCATCGACATCACCGCGGTCGCCCAGCGCAAGCTCGACGCGCTCGCCTGCCACGGCAGCCAGGCCGATACGGCGGATCCGATCTCGGCGCTGCGCAGCGCCATCGCCGGCGGCGGCCCGATCTACGAGGGTTACCAGCGCGTCCGGCCGATCGTCCCGGCCCCGCATCCGCGCTTCGACACGTCCCTGCTCTAGCGCTCGCCTGCCGCCACCGATACGCCACGAGCCGGCCCCTGGCGGGACCGGCTCGTGCGCGGGAGGGAGGGTGTCGTCTACAGGCCCAGGGCGGCCAGGATGGTCGGCGGGACCAGCACCGCGTCGACGGCGTGGATGAACCCGTTGCTCGCCGCGACGTCGGCGATGATCACGTTCGAGGCGTTGATCGCCACGCCGCCGTTGGCGCTGACCGACGCGGACTCGCCGGACAGCATCGAGATCGAGCTCGTGTCGGCCAGGCGATCTGCCGACCAGCGGCCAGCGGTCACGTGGTACAGCAGCACCGTCCTGATCTGGTCCGCGGTCAGGTCACTCGGCTGGACGCCGAGGGTCCCGAGGAACGCGAAGAGGTCGGCGAAGGCGGCGTCGGTCGGGGCGAACAGCGTGAGCTGGGTCTTGCCCTGGAGGGCGGTCACGATGTCGGGGTACTGGCTCGCCAGCGAGATGAGCGTGCTGAACTCGCCGGTCTGCTCGTTGATTGCCAGCGCGCGGCTGAGCAGGGTCGGACGGCCGGCATCGGCGGGACGAGCCGCCGCGGCCGGGGCGACGAGCGCCGTCGTCAGCAGGCCGACGAGGCCGAGGATGAGAAGGGGCTTGCGCATCGGTACTGGTTCCTTGTGTCGTTGGGGGAAGCTCTGTGCCCACTCCTACGGTCCTCGCCGGTACTCGGATGAGTGCGCGCCACACTCGCTCCCCGCGCTCGACGAGGGGAACCTGGTCGACCGAGGCGGGACATCCGACGGGTGGCCCTCGGGCACTCCCTCGCGCATCCGCGTATCCTTGGGCCATGACGATCGACCAGAACCTCGGCAAGGTCGACGAGGTGATGACCGCGCTGTACGACATCTACGATCCGGAGATCGGGATGAGCATCGTGGATCTCGACCTGATCAAGGCCGTCGAGATCGGGACCGATGGCGCGCCGACCGAGGTGAAGATGGTCCTCACGACGCCGTTTTGCCCGTGGGCCGGCGAGCTGATCCAGAACGTGAAGACCAAGACCGAAGAGGTCGTGGGGCCGCCCGTGAAGGTCACGCTGCTGGCCGAGCGGTGGGAGCCGCCGCCGGGCCTCTTCTAGGTCGCAGCCGCTCGTCGTCGCGCCGCATATCCCCCCGGTAGCATGCGCGCATGCGCATCTACACCCGCAAGGGCGACGGAGGCACCACCGGGCTGCTCTACGGCGGCGATCGCATCAGCAAGGCCGCCCTGCGGACCGATGCCTACGGCACCACCGATGAGGCCGTCTCCGCGCTCGGGATCGCGCGTGCCGCGATCGGGGAGGTCACCGATCGCACGGAGGCCCGCCTGGCCGAGCTGATCCTGCGCCTCCAGCGCGAGCTCTTCGTGGTCGGGGCCGAGATCGCCACGCATCTCGATCGTCGGGAGCGCCTGACCGATGGCACGACGCGCGTCACGGCCGAGATGGTGACCGCCCTCGAGGGGGAGATCGACGAACTGGAGGGGCTCGGCGAGCAGCCGAAGGAGTTCGTCCTTCCGGGCGAGACGATGACCGGCGCCGGGCTGGACCTGGCGCGCACGACCGTGCGTCGAGCCGAGCGGCGTTGCGTGGCCCTGGCCGATGCGGGGGAGCTGCCCGATTCCCAGGTCGTGCCCTACCTGAACCGCCTCGCCGACCTGCTGTTCGTCATGGCGCGCGTCGCCGACGGCGGGTATCGGCCGGTTCGAACCAGCACGTAGTAATCGGCTTCTCGGAGGAGAATCACACGATGGGTTATGCCGTCACCAACCCCGCGACCGGGGAGACCCTCGCCACGTACGACACCATCACCGACACCGAGCTCGAGGCCGCGATCGCGGCGGCCGACGAGGCGTACCGGTCCTGGTCGAAGTCCACCACCGTCGACGAGCGCGCGGCCCTCATCCGCCGCGTCGCCGAGCTGCATCGCGAGCGCCGCCAGGAGCTGGCGGAGATCATCGTGCGGGAGATGGGCAAGCCGATCGCCCAAGCCCTCTCCGAGGTCGACTTCGCCGCGGACATCTACGAGTACTACGCCAACCACTCGCCGGACTTCCTGAAGGACGAGCCGATCGAGCTGCTCGCCGGCGAAGGCTCGGCGGTCATCCGTCGCGCGTCGCTCGGGGTCCTCCTCGGCGTCATGCCCTGGAACTTCCCCTACTACCAGGTCGCCCGATTCGCCGGGCCGAACCTCATCATCGGCAACACGATCCTGCTGAAGCACGCCGGCCAGTGTCCCGAGTCGGCCGCCGCCATGGAGCAGATGTTCCTGGACGCGGGCTTCCCGGCCGGCGCGTACGTGAACCTCTATGCCGGGCACGACCAGATCGAGCGGATCATCGCGGACCCCCGCGTGCAGGGCGTCTCGCTCACCGGTTCCGAGCGTGCCGGCGCCCAGGTTGCGGAGATCGCCGGTCGGCATCTGAAGAAGGTCGTGCTCGAGCTCGGGGGCTCCGACCCCTTCATCCTGCTCTCGACCAACGACCTGGACGCCGCCGCCCAGGCCGCGGTCGACGCGCGCCTGGACAACAGCGGCCAGTCCTGCAACGCGGCCAAGCGCTTCATCGTGGCCGACGACCTCTACGAGCCGTTCCTCGAGACGTTCACCGCGAAGCTCGCCGCGGTCGAGGCCGCGGACCCGACGTCGGCCGATGCCGCGCTCGGCCCGCTCTCCTCGCTGGAGGCTGCCGAGCGCCTGGACGCGCAGGTCAAGCGCGCGGTCGAGCACGGGGCCCGGCTGGTCCATGGTGGCGGCCGCGACGGCGCGTTCTTCCAGACGACCGTGCTGACCGATGTGACGCCGGACAACCCCGCCTCCAAGGAGGAGTTCTTCGGACCGGTCGCTCAGGTGTACCGCGCGAAGGACGAGGCCGACGCCGTGCGGATCGCGAACGACATCCCCTATGGCCTGGGGTCGTACGTCTACACCACCGACGAGGAGCAGGCGCTGCGCGTCGCCGATGCGATCGAGGCCGGGATGGTGTTCGTGAACGTCGTGCTCGCCGACGGCGCGGAGCTGCCGTTCGGCGGCATCAAGCGTTCCGGCACCGGCCGCGAGATGGGCCGCATGGGCGCCGACGAGTTCACCAACAAGAAGCTGATCCGGATCGGCTGATCGCTGACCTGAACCGATGAGTTGCCGGGGCGCCTATCGTCTGTACCGGTGTCCGATCACCAGTCACGGAGGAGCAGACGATGGCATCCCGGCTCAACCCCTACCTGAGCTTCCCCGGCAACGCCCGGGAGGCGATGGAGTTCTACCGCGAGGTGCTCGGCGGTGAGCTGACCGTCACCACCTTCGGCGAGGGCGGGCTCCCGCACCAGCCTGGCGAAGCCGACAAGATCATGCACGCGCAGCTCGAGACGCCTGCCGGGTACACGCTGATGGGTGCCGACTCCGTGAGCGGCTCGCCGGACACGCCGGCGAGCGGAGTGCAGATCTCGCTGAGTGGCGATGCCGACGCCGATGCGGAGCTCTCCGGCTACTTCGAGAAGCTCACGGCACGTGGCACCGTGGTCGAGCCGCTCGTCACGGCGCCGTGGGGCGACAAGTTCGGGATGGTCACCGACCCGTACGGCATCCTCTGGATGGTGAACATCGCCGGCGCACGCCCTGCGTAGACGGCGCCTGCCGATCATCGGCCGATGAAGTTCGGCGTCATCCTGACCGGCGGTCCGGTCCACGAGCAGATCGAGCTCGCCCGGGTCGCCGAGGCCGCGGGTTGGGACGGCGTCTTCACCTGGGACGGCATCCACGTCGGGGACTCGATGGAGGTCCACGATCCGTGGGTCCTCATGTCCGCCTTCGCCATGGCGACGGAGCGGGTGCGCATCGGCGCGATCATCCAGCCCCTCGCCCGACGCCGCCCCTGGAAGGTCGCGCGCGAGTCCGTGACCCTCGACCACGTCTCGAGCGGCCGCTTCGTCCTGTGCGTGGGCCTCGGCGCAACCGACGACAGCGGGTGGGCGCGCGTCGGCGAGGCGGACGACCGCCGCACGCGCGCCGAGAAGCTGGACGAGACCCTGGCCATCCTCGACGGCCTGTGGAGCGGCGAGGCGTTCGGATACGAGGGGCGCCACTATCGGTTCCCGCCGATGGCGTTCCGACCACGTCCCGTCCAGCGCCCGCGCATCCCGGTCTGGGTGGTCGGCGCGTGGCCGTCGGAACGTTCCATGGCGCGTGCCGCCCGCTGGGACGGCCTCCTGCCCTACGTGCCGGGCGGCGCCGTGACGCCCGACGCCGTGGCGCAGATGCGGACGTGGATCACGGAGCGCCGGGACTCGCGCGATGGCTACGACATCGTCGTCGAGGGAATCAGCAGGCCGGGCGACACCACGGAGCCGCGTCGCTACGCCGAGGCTGGTGCCACCTGGTGGATCGAGTCGAACTGGGAGAGCTTCGATCCGGCCGCCACGCGCCGGCGTATCGATGCCGGGCCGCCGCGTCCCTAGGCGGGCGCCTCAGCGGCCGCACTCCACCACCACGCCCTCGTCCGGCGCCAGCTCGAGCACCCGACCCGCCCGCGTCCCCTCGCGGCTGCGATCGGTGCCGACCAGGATCCGTCCCGGTCCGCCGTCCGGCACCTGCCGCGGTTCCCCGGTCAGGTTCAGCACGACATTGAGCTGCCCCTCCTCGCCCATGCGCCGAAAGGCGAAGACACCGTCGGGCGTGGGACCGAAGCGCTCGAAGTCCCCGCGGTGGAGGACCGGGTGCTCGCGGCGGAGGCGGATGAGGTCGCGGGTGAGGGTCAGGATCGAGTGCCGATCCTCCGACTGACCCGCCACGTTGACCGTGTCGGCATCGGCGGCAATGGGCAGCCAGGGCTTGGCGACGGCCGCCGCGAATCCGGCGTTGGGCGAGGCGTCCCACTGCATCGGTGAACGCTCCGGATCGCGCCCGCGCCCGGGCTCGCGTCGCTCCAGCGGGTCCTGGGCCGCCTCGGTCGGGACCGGAACGTCCACCATCCCGATCTCCTCGCCGTAGTAGATGGTGGGTGTGCCGCGCAGGGTGAGCAGCAGCAGCATGCCGACCTTCGCCTGGTCGCGTCCCGCCCGGTGGGGCGAGGCGAATCGCGGCTGATCGTGGTTGCCGAGCACCCAGCTGGCCCACGCCCCGGGCGGCAGCGCCCCCTGCACGCCCTCGACCGCCCGCCGCACGGCCGCGGCGTTCCAGTCGCTGAAGGTGAGGTGGAAGTTGAACGGGACGTGGATCTCGTCCTGCCGCTCGCCGTAGTACGCGGCCCAGGTGTCGAAGTCGGGATGGTGCAGCTCGCCGATGCTGACCCGGTCACCGGGATACGACTCGAGCAGACGCCGGAAGTCCCGATACAGGTCGTGCATCTCCGGATGGTTGTGGTCGTTCAGGTGGATCTGCTCGGACCATGAGCCGAGCCGATGCCACTCGCCGCGGTTGGGGTTGGGCGGGTTGTCCCGCAGCTCGGGATCCTTCATCACCATCGGGGCCACGTCGATCCGGAAGCCGTCCACGCCCCGGTCGAGCCAGAAGCGCGCGACGTCGAACATGGCGTCCCGCGTCGCCGGATTGCGCCAGTTGAGGTCCGGCTGCTCGGGCAGGAACGTGTGCAGGTAGTACTGGCCGCGCTGCTCGTCCCACCCCCACGAAGGCCCGGCGAACATGCTGATCCAGTTGTTGGGCAGCTCGCCGTTGGGCCCGGCGTCGCGCCAGTAGTACCAATCGGCCTTCGGGTTGTCGCGCGAGGAGCGCGACTCGACGAACCACGGGTGCCGATCGCTGGTGTGGTTCGGGACGTAGTCGATCAGGACGCGGATGCCGCGCTCGTGCGCCGCGGCCAGCAGGGCGTCGAAGTCGTCCAGCGTCCCGAAGCGCGGGTCGACGTCGGCGTAGTCGGCCACGTCGTAGCCGAAGTCGGCCATCGGCGAGGGATAGAACGGCGCGATCCAGATCGCATCCACGCCGAGCCACGCCAGGTAGTCGAGACGGCTGGTGATCCCCGCCAGGTCTCCGACGCCGTCGCCGTTGGCATCGGCGAACGAGCGCGGGTAGATCTCGTAGACGACGCCGGTCTGCCACCAGCGAGGGTGCGGCTGCTGCATGCCGCACAGGCTAGACCGATGCGCCGCTTCCGGCGCCTCCGGCGCCGCCGAGGACGCTGCCGAGCTCGCCGCGCCCGGCGAGCGTGCTGCCCCGCGAGCCGATCTCCAGCGGCGCGCGAACTCGGTCGCCTAGGGATCCTCCGCGGTCCCCGGGCGACCGGGCTCATCGGGTTCCACCTGCCCCTGCTACGATCGGGGCGTGACGGACCTCAGGAGCGCCGGCCCTGCCCGGACCGATCCCGGAACGGCGGGCGAGCAACCCGCCGGGCGGACTGCGCCGCTCGATCCCCGTGAAGCCGAGCGCCTGTTTCG
>DASTYP010000044.1:0-8274 GCA_035764845.1 Candidatus Limnocylindria bacterium | reverse complement strand
ATCGGCCCGGACCTGCCGCGCTTCGCCGCCGATCGCGCGGCGCAGCTCATCGGGGAGATCACCGGCGCACGGGTCGCGCGCGGGATCGTGGACAACGACCCGGGCCCGCATCCTCGACGCGTCGTGGGCGCATCGGTCGAGCGCATGGCGAGGCTGCTCGGGGTGCCGCTGGCGCCGGCGGCGGTGCGCCAGCTGCTCGAACCGCTGGGCTTCGACGTCTCCGGTGATGGTGACGCGCTGGAGATCGCCGTCCCGCCGCAGCGCCTGGACGTCGTGGCCGAGGCCGACGTCGCCGAGGAGGTGGCGCGCGCGTACGGATACGACCGCATCCCGGGTCGGCTGCCCGTCGCGGCGCTGCCGCCGTATCGGCCAGATCCGAGCGGCCCGCGGCACCGGGTGCGTCGCATCCTGGCCGGCCTGGGCCTCGACGAGGTCGTCACGCACGCGCTCATCGGTCCGGCGGACCTGTCGCGCACGGCGCTACCGGCCGATGACCCGGAGCTGGTGCGGCTCTATAACCCGCTCAGCGAGGAGCACTCGATCCTGCGGCCGTCGATGGCTCCGTCGCTGCTCGGCGCGCTGGCGGAGAACGTTCGTCGCCGCCGGCCGGACGCCTGGCTCTTCGACCTCGGCAAGGTCTACTGGTACCACCCGGACGCGCCGACGCCGCGGGACCGGACCTCCGAGACGGCCGGAACCGGCCGCTACGAGTCGTGGGAGCTGGGGATCATCCTCAGCGGAGCCGCGGCGGCACCCGCGGCCGGCGAGGCGGCGCTGCCGGCGGACGTGGCCGCCATCAAGGGGGTCGTCGAAGCGCTCCACGACGCGATCGGCGCGCCGCGACCGACGTACCGGCCGGAGCCGGAGGGGTCGCGGCACGCGCACCGCCACCCGGGCCGGACGGCGCTCATCTGCGACGCGGCCGGGCGCCCGTACGGATCGCTGGGCGAGGTCCATCCACGCGTGGTCGAGGCCTGGGACCTGGTGGGACGGCCGGTCGACGCGGCGCTGGACGTCGGCCGTCTGCTGGAGCTCGTCCAGCCGGAGCACCGCATCCGACCGGTGCCGGGCGCGCAGCCGGTCGACCGCGACCTGGCCGTCGTGCTCGACGACGCGACGCCGGTCGGGGAGCTGCTGCGCGTCGCGCGCATGGCGGCCGGCCCCCTGCTCGAGGAACTTCGGCTGTTCGACGTGTACCGCGGCGAGCAGATCGGTCGGGGCCGCGTGAGTTACGCCCTCGCCTTCCGCTTCCAGCCGGGCGAGGCGGGGGAGGAGAAGGCCATCGAGAAGGCACTGAACAAGGTCCGCGGCTCCCTGCGCCACCACCTCGGGGCCGAGATCCGCTAGGACCGTCGTCGCCTTGTCCGGCCAGTGGCGCGGCTGCTACCCTTGCGCACGCCCGAGCCGCGTCCGCGCGCCCGGCACCCCGTGAAGGCAGAGGAGTTCGGACCGCATGGACGTGCTCGCCCAGCTCGGCTGGATGGACCTCCTGATCATCCTGGTGCTCGCCGTTGGCGTCTTCATCGGCTTCACGCAGGGGATGATCCGATACGTCCTGAACTGCATCGCCGTGCTGGTCGCGTTCATCCTGGCCTCGCAGCTCACCGGGCCGATCGTCGATCTCCTGCGCTTCTGGACCGCGTTCACGCCGGAAGGCCGGAAGCTGCTGATCTTCGTGCTGCTCTTCCTCGCGTTCGTCGTCGGCGGCTGGTTCGCGATCCGGGCGCTCTACCGGCGCACCCGCCTGCCGATCGCCAAGCAGCTGGACGAGCTCGGTGGCGCGATCTTCGGCCTGCTGTGGGTGGCGCTGCTGATCACCTTCCACCTGCTCGTGTTCGACACCTCCTTCGGCCCCGGGGCCGATGAGGGCGGCTGGGTACCGGCCTACGTCAAGGCCATGAACGACTCGCTGATCGTGCAATTCCTGCGCGACACCCTCCTGCCGACTGCCGGCTTCCTGGTCCGCCCGTTCGTCCCCGACGAGGTGGCGCGGCTCTTCCCGTGAGCGCGGCGGCCGCGGCCGTGCCGATGACCGGCATCGAGCGCCACTGGTTCGATCGGCCCTCGGCCGAGCTCGCGCCGGACCTCCTGGGGGCGCGGCTGGTCCACGCGTCACCCGAGGGCACGGTCGGCGGGCGGATCGTGGAGGTCGAGGCGTACCGGGGCCCGGAGGACCGTGCCGCGCACTCGTCACGCGGCCGCACGGCGCGCAACGCCGTGATGTTCGGACCGCCCGGCTACCTGTACGTGTACCTCATCTACGGCCTGCACCACTGCCTCAACGTTGTCGCCGGGCCTGGCGAGAAGCCCGAGGCAGTGCTGATCCGGGCGCTGGAGATCGACGAGGGCCTCGAGCTGGCGCAGGCCCGACGTGGGACGACCGTGCCGCGCCACCGCCTCGCGGCTGGACCCGGCAACGTGGGCCAGGCGCTGGGCGTCGACCGATCGCTCAACGGCGCCGACCTGCTGGCCGGCCCGGTCTCGATCGAGCCTCGTGTGGGCGCGGCGCCGGCCATCCACCGCGGCCCGCGCATCGGCGTCGACTACGCCGGCGACTGGGCGGCACGTCCCCTGCGCTTCTGGATCGCCGATGACCGCCACGTCTCCCGCCGATAGCCTGCCTGCCGGCGCGGCCGCCGATGCCGCGACCATCCGCGCGCTCGAGTTCGCGGCCATCGTCGAGCAGCTGGCGACGAACACCAGCTTCCAGCCGTCGCGCGAGCTTGCGCTGGAGGCCGTGCCGGTCGACGATGCCGTGCACGTCGCTCTGCTGCAGGACCAGACCGACGAGGCCAGCCGCCTGCTGAACGAACAGGCCCAGGCCAGCATCGGCGGGGCGCGCGACGTGCGGGGCGCGCTGGAGCGTGCAGCCAGGGGCGGGCGCCTCACGGCGCAGGAGCTCCTCGACCTGCGCGAGACGCTCGACGCGACCGGTCGATTCGCCGCGCGCCTGTCGGCGTGGTTGGGTCCGCATCTCGCGGGCATCCGCGACGAGCTGGACGAAGCGCCGGAGCTCGCGCAACGCATCGGGCGCAGCGTCGACGAGTCGGGGGAGATCCTGGATACCGCCTCGGCGGAGCTGGCCGCCATCCGGAAGCGGCTGCGCACGGCGCAGGATCGCGTCCGCGAGCGCCTCAACGCCATGCTGCGCTCGTCGACGATGGCCGGACTCATCGGCGAGGCCATCGTCACCGTCCGTGCGGGCCGCTACGTCATCCCAATCCGCGCTGAGGCGAAGGGCCGCGTCAAGGGCATCGTCCACGACCAGAGCGCGTCGGGCGCGACGCTGTTCATCGAGCCGCTGTCCGTCGTGGAGCTCAACAACACTTGGACGGAGGCGACGCTCGCGGAGCAGCGCGAGGAGGACCGCATCCTGGACGAGCTGTCCCGCGGGGTCGAGGCACGGGCCGATGCGCTGCGCGCCAGCCTGCTGGCCCTGGCCCGTGCCGACCACTGGATGGCTCGCGCGCGCCTGGGCGAGCAGATGGACGGCGTCCGCCCCGCGGTGATGGCCGATGCCGTGGAGCTGCTGTCGGCCCGTCACCCGCTGCTGGGGCCCGCGGCCGTGCCGATCGACCTGCGGCTGGGTGAGCGCTTCGGCTACCGCGCGCTGGTGGTGACCGGTCCGAACACCGGCGGCAAGACCGTCTCGCTCAAGACCCTGGGGCTGCTCGCGCTGATGCACCAGGCCGGCCTCCGCGTCCCGGCCGCCGAAGGGGCGCGCCTGCCGGTGTTCCGCCGGGTCATGGCCGACATCGGCGACGAGCAGAGTATCGCGCAGTCGCTGTCGACCTTCTCCAGCCATCTGCGCAACGTGGTGCGCTTCGTGGCAGCGGCCGGTCCCGATACGCTGGTGCTGCTGGACGAGGTCGGGGCGGGGACCGATCCGACCGAGGGGTCGGCGCTGGCCATGGCCATCGTGTCGCAGCTGCTGGCCGCGGGATCGATGGTCGCCGCCACGACGCACTACGCCGAGCTGAAAACCTTCGCCACCGAGCACCCCGGCGTGACGAACGCGGCGGTCGAGTTCGACGTCACGACCCTGCGTCCGACGTACCGCCTCAGCATCGGGCTGCCCGGCAAGAGCCAGGCGTTCGCCATCGCCGAGCGGTTGGGTCTGTCGCCCGGCATCCTGGCCGATGCGCGCGCCCGCATCTCGGCCGAGCACGTCACGATGGAGGAGACCCTGGCCGCGATCGCCCAGGCGCGCGAGCAGCAGCAGGAGGCCCTCGAGGCCGCCACCCGCGAACGGTCGCAGGCGACCGCCGAGCGGGAGCGCGCCCGCGCCGGCGTGTCGCGGGCCCGGCGGGAGGCGGGAGAGATCCTGACCGATGCGCGCCGCGCCGCGGATGACATGCTGGCACGCGCCGAGCGCGAGGTGGCCGAGCTGCGGCGCGAGATGACGCGCCAGCGCAACCTGGCAGGAGGACGTGGGAGCACCAACGCCGCCGCCCTCGAGGAGCTGGGCCGCCGCGCGGCGCGCGCCCGCTCGGAGGCTCCGCCGGCGCGTCCACCGGCCCGTGGTGCTGACGCCGAGGCCGAGACGACGGACGCGGCCGCGCCCGAGGTGCCGCAGCCGCGCGTCGGCCTCTGGGCGCGCTCGCGGACCCTGGGCACGACGGGACGGATCGTCGACATCAGCGGCCGCACCGGCCGCGCGACCCTCGAGACCGAGGGGGCGCGCCTGGTCGTGCCGGCCGACGACCTCGACGTCGTCCCCGAGCCGGTGAGCGGCCCCTCACCGCGCGACCTTCAGGCCGAGGAGCTGCGCCGTCGCGCAGCGGCGCGCGTGTCACCCAGCATCGACCTGCACGGGGAGCGGGTCGAGGCCGCGCTCGAGCGGCTGCACGCCTACCTGGACGAGGCGCTGCTGGCCGGGCTGGACTCCGTGGTCATCGTCCACGGCGTCGGCACGGGCGCCCTTCGACGGGCGGTGCGCGACGCGCTGCGCGAGCATCCGCGCGTCCGATCGTTCCGCGGCGGGCGGCGCGACGAGGGCGGCGAGGGGGCGACGGTCGCCGAGCTCTAGCCGCTAGGGCGCGACGGGGGTCGGTATCGGCGTCGGCGTGTCGATGGGCAGGATCGGCGTCGGCGTCGGCAGCAGCGGCGTCGGCGTCGGCTCCGGTGTCGGCGACGGGGTCGGGGTGGGGCTGGGCGTCGGCGTCGGTGACGGTGTCGGCGTGGAGGTCGGGATCTCGCCCGGCGTGCACTCCTCGGTCGGGGCCAGCGGCGCGTCGAGCGGACCGGGGAAGGGCACCCGGACGCTCTGGTTCAGCTCCGACTCCCGGCCGCGCCACTGCTCGATCCACGCCTGGTTCGCCTCCTGCCACGCCGGGTGATCGGCGTCCCAGCCGGACAGGTCGAGGTAGACCTCCTCCTTCGGCTGAGGCGGCGGTGGTTCGGCCGACGGGTCCGGCGACCCGGACGGTGCGGCGGTCTCGAAGTCGCCGCAGCCCTCCTGCCAGACCTTCCCGGTCTCCGCCTCGATCCGCAGCTCGCGGTGCGCCGTGTCCTGCTGTGACGGCTGCCGATCGGTCCGGAACAGCTCGGTGATCGTGGTGGTGGTGTGCTCGCCCGGCAGGAGGCCGGTGATGGCGTCGACGGTCACCTCGGAGACGCCGTCGGGGCGCGCGAAGTCGTACACCGGCAGCTCGTTGTGGGCGGCGATTTCCGCCATGTAGTCGTGCCAGATGAAGGTCGGGCCATCGGCGGCGAACACGTCCTGGATGGGGGAGAAGTCGCTGTTGCCGACCCAGACCCCGGTCACGATCGCGCCGGTCGGATCCTCTGGATCGTCGGGGTTGCCGGCGAGGTAGCCGTACGCCTGGAGATCGCGGAAGTCGTTCGTGGTGCCGGTCTTCAGCGTGGCGGGGCGGCGGCCGCCATCCGCCGTCTCGAGCTGGAAGCGCGGGCCCCACAGCGGGTTGGTGTTCGGATCGGTGTTGTCGGCCAGGATGTCGGTCACCAGGTAGGCCGATGGGGCGGTCACGACCTGGACCGGGTCCTCGGCATCGGTGTCGTGGTCGTAGATGACGTTGCCGTCGGCGTCCTCGATGCGCTGGATCAGGTACGGCTCGTTCAGCCGTCCGCCGTTGGCCAGCGCCCCGTACGCGCCGGCCAGGTCGAGCTGGTGGATGCCGAGCGTGCCCAGCGTCAGCGACGGGACGGCGAACTCGTTGTTGTGGGCCGGATCGAACTCGAGGCCCAGGCGCTGTGCCAGGTCGACCACGTTCTGCGAGCCGATGAGCTGCTGCGCCTTGCTGACCGGCACGTTCAGCGAGTACTTCAGCGCGTCGCGGACGCGCACCGGACCGCGCTCCTTGCCGTCGGCGTTGGGCGGGTTGAAGCCCTCGGCGATGTCGGTTCGGACGTCCATGAACATCGTGGCCGGCGTGATGACGCCCGACTCGAAGCCGGCGGCGTAGGTGATCGGCTTGAAGGCGGAGCCGGACTGGCGGAAGGCCTGCCCGATGACGTCGTAGTTCGGCTGGTGCGCCGGGGTCGCCTCGCCGTAGAAGTTCGCGCTGCCGACGTAGGCGAGCACCGCGCCCGTGCGGTAATTGACCGTCACGATGGCGTCGTTGTTGATGTTCCTGCCCTGGAGCTGCCCGATCCAGGACAGCGCATCCTCGCCGTACTTGGCGACCAGCTCGTCGTCGGACAGCCGGTCCATGTCGTAGGCGACCTGCGCCCACTTCTCGGCGATGACCTGGTAGCCCTCGTAATCGAGGGTGGTGATGATGCGCAACCCGCCGGTGTCCAGCAGATCCTCGCCCTCCAGCAGCTCGGCCGCCTCGCGCCGCACGGCGAAGACGAAGTGCGGAGCCTTGTAGGTCTGCTCGCGCGGCGGGGAGAGGATGACCTCCTCGTTCACGGCCTGGTCGTGCTGGGCCTGGTCGATGAACCCGGATCGCAGCATCTGGTCGAGGACGAGGTTGCGCACGGTGATCGCCTGCGAGGTCTGTGGCACCACGTACACGGTCTCGCCGCCCCGCTCCTCGGGGACGCCCTCACGGCTCGGGTCGAGACGGGACGGCGCGCGGACCAGGCCGGCCAGCATGGCCGCCTCGCTGACGGTGAGCTGGTCCTCGGGCGCATCGGAGGTCAGGTCCTTGCCGAAGTAGGCGTTGGCGGCGGCCCACACGCCGTAGGCGTTGTTCCCGTAGTAGACCTGGTTCAGGTACATCTCCAGGATGCGCTGCTTGCCCTCCTCGCCGGGGTAGCGGCTGTCGAGCCGGAGCGCCAGGATGGCCTCCTTGAGCTTGCGCTCGACCTGGCGCTCCGGATCGGCCATCAGCTCGGCGCCGAAGAGGCGCATCCGGACGAGCTGCTGGCAGATGGTCGAGGCGCCCGACACGGTGCCTCCCGCCTCAACGTTCTGCAGGAAGGCCCGCACGATGCTCTGGAAATCGACGCACGGATTGGTCCAGAAGCGCTGGTCCTCCGCGGCCACCTGGGCATCCACCATGACCTGCGGGATCTGGTCGAAGTCGATCTCGCGCCGGTCCTCGATGGCGAAGGTCGCAAGCTCGGTGCCGTCGGCCGAGACCACGGTGGACCCCTGAGCCAGGTCGAAGTTCTCGATCTCCGCCACGTCGGGCAGGCCGCTGGTCAGCGACGCGTAGAAGCCCATCAGCACCACGAACAGCCCGACGGCCGCGACGCCGAAGATCGCCAGCACGGTGCGGGGGAGGGTGGTGGAGCCGGGCCGGCGGCGCGTCGGCGCTCCACGGCCGGCGGAGCGGGGCGCGTCGCGACGGCCACTCGGAGCTGGTCGTCGGGTCATCCGCCGGGCAGGGTAGCACGGATGTTCGGTGCTATCCTCAACCGCCGATGACGACCCCTGACGCCCGCGCCGCCGTGCTCGACGACCTCGAGTGGCGGCGGATGATGGCCGACCACACCGATCTCGACGACCTGCGCTCGGCGATGCGCGCGGCGCCGCTGACGTTCTACGGTGGCTTCGATCCCACCGCGCCCAGCCTCCACTTCGGCAACCTCGTGCTGCTGGTCACCATGCGTCGACTCCAGCTCGCGGGACATCGGCCGATCGGGCTCGTCGGAGGCGCAACCGGGCTGGTCGGCGACCCCAGCGGGCGAACCAGCGAACGCACCCTCAACGAGCGCGAGGTGGTCGCCTCCTGGGTCGAGCGCATCCGCTCGCAGGTCGCGCGCTACCTGGACTTCGACGGCGACAACGGGGCGCTGATCGTCAACAACCTGGACTGGACGGGTGCGATGTCGGCCATCGACTGGCTGCGGGACATCGGCCGA
>DASTYP010000043.1:0-3053 GCA_035764845.1 Candidatus Limnocylindria bacterium | reverse complement strand
GGTGCTGAGAGCAGGTGCAGGCGCCACCCTCGGCACAGCCCTGGCAGCAGAACATCTCGCCGCCGCTCTCGGTCGGGTTGTCGCCCTGGCTGACGGGCATGTCGCACTTCGGACAGTTGTCGTTCTGAGCGAACACGGATTCGTTCCTCCTTGTTGCGTCAGCGAAGAGGAGCCGCAAGGAAGATGCCGAGCGTCGCGATTCTCCCGACGCGGACCGGGATCGGGCCCCCGGCGTCATGCGGGCGCAGCGTCGCCGAACCTACAATCGAGGCCCCGCTGAACCGCAACGAAGGAGCACGCGCGTGCGCTCTCACCAGATCACCATGCTCGGGACCGGGCTCATCGGCGACTTCTACACCGCGACG
Source organism: Candidatus Limnocylindria bacterium (assembly GCA_035764845.1). Classification (GTDB taxonomy): domain Bacteria; phylum Chloroflexota; class Limnocylindria; order QHBO01; family QHBO01; genus JACDBZ01. The sequence continues at coordinate 2,688 of DASTYP010000043.1, read as the reverse complement.
CTGCACGGCCAGCGCGGGCGTGACCGCGTCCGCGTCGTCTACTCGCGCAGCGAGGAGCGCGGCCGCGCCTTCAGCGAGCGCTGGGGGATCGAAGACTCCACGACCAGTATCGAGGAGGCGGTGCGCCATCCCGAGACCGATGTCGTGGTCGTCGGCCTCCCGAACTTCCTCCACGAGGAGGCCGTCGCCGCGGCCGCTGCGGCGGGCAAGGCCGTCCTCATCACCAAGCCGCTCGGCCGTAACGCCGAGGAGGCGCGCCGCATCCTCGAGACCGTCGAGAAGGCGGGCGTCTTCGGCGGCTACCTCGAGGACCTGTGCTACACCCCGAAGACGCTCAAGGCCGTGCGCTCGGTCGAGGGCGGAGCGCTCGGCGACGTGACGTGGGTCCGATCACGGGAAGCGCACCCCGGTCCGCACTCGGCGTGGTTCTGGGACGGTCGGCTGACCGGCGGCGGCGCCATCGTGGACCTCGGCTGCCACTGCATCGAGATCATCCGCAACTTCGTCGGGAAGCAGAACCGCCCCGTCGAGGTGATGTGCCACACCGACACGCTGGTCCACCCGATCGAGGACGAGGACAACGCGATCGCGCTGATCCGCTTCGAGTCGGGCGCCATCGGCCAGTTCGAGGTCAGCTGGACCTTCCGCGGCGGCATGGATCTCCGCGACGAGGTGGCTGGGACGCACGGCACCATCTGGCTGAACCACTTCCTGCGCACGGGCTACGAGATGTTCACCGCGGGCGGCTCGAGCGGCTACGTCGCCGAGAAGGCCGAGACGACGGCTGGCTGGCTGTTCCCGGTCGGTGACGAGGTGAGCGAGCTCGGCTACGTCGACATGTTCAGCGACATGTTCGACGCCCTGGACAACGGGCGACAGCCGCGCGAGACGCTGTACGACGGCTACGTGGTCAACGCCGTCATGGACGCCTGCTACCGATCCGCGAAGAGCCGCCAATGGGAGCCCGTCGCGCTGTTCGAGTGGCGCGGAGAAGGCGCATCCCGGATCGCGATCGAGCCGCAGATGCACGACGGCAAGGTCGTCATCAAGCGCGAGACGCTGCCAGACGGTCGTGAGAAGCTGATCCTCAAGGATCCGAACAGCGGTGACTTCGCCGACGTCGTGGTCGCGCGTTGACGGGCTTCCACCTGGACGTCTTCCCGGCCGAACGCTGGGCCGATGCGGTCGCCGCTGACCTGGCCGATCGCCTCCGCGAGCAACCCGCCCTGCGGCTCTGCCTGCCGACGGGGTCCACGCCCGCGCCGGTATATGCGTCGCTCGTGCGGTCTACCGACCCGTCGCTGTGGTCTGCGGCGACCATCATGCTGCTGGACGAGTACCTCGGCCTTCCGCCGGGGGATCCCGCTCGCGGAGGCGACCGCCTGGTCCGGGAGCTGGTCGACCACGTCCACCCGGCGCGCTTCGTGGCCATCGACGCCGATGCGGCCGACCCGGAGCCGGCGTCGCGCGCGCATGACGCCGAGGCGGCTCGCGGCCTGGATCTGGCGCTGCTGGGCCTGGGCTTGAACGGGCACGTCGGGCTCAACGAGCCCGGCTCGGACGCGGACGCGGAGACGCGTGTGGTGGAGCTGACGCCCACCAGCCGGGAGGTTGCCGCGGGCTACGGCGCGACCGGCGCGCCGCAGCGAGGCGTGACCCTCGGACTGAGGCGCCTCCTGGAGTCGCGGGAGATCTGGCTGCTGGTCACCGGTGAACGCAAGGCGGAGATCTTGGGTCGCACGCTGCTCGGGCCCGAGGGGTCGGACGTCCCGGCCACGTTCCTGCGCCGGCACCCGAACCTGCGCGTCATCGCCGACGAGCCGGCGGCCAGGCTGGTGGCGGGCGGCGTGCTCGGGTAGACCGCCGTCCGACGACGACGCGCGCCCTCTATCGCGTCGTCGCGACCTCGTCAGCGCGCTGTGCGAGGCGGCCCGCCATGGCGTCGCGCGAGAACAGCTCGTCCAGCGCCATCGTCGACGCGCCGATCAGCCCTGCCAGGGGCCCGAGTGACGAGTGCTCGATGGCGAGCTCACGGGTGGCGAGCGGGAGCGAGCGCCGGTACACCGTCTCGCGGATGGCGCCGAGCAGCGGCTCGCCGGCCTGGGCCACCCCTCCGCCGATCACGACCAGCGAAGGGTTGAAGAAGTTCACGATGCTCGCCAGCATCAGGCCGATGCGGTGGCCGGCCGCGCCCAGCATATCGACGGCGACCGCGTCGCCGCGCGATGCGGCGCGAGCCAGATCCTCGACCGTCACGTCGCCGTGGCGGTCCAAGCTGGACCGCAGCTGCTCGCTGCGGGCCGCCAGCGCCGCCGTCCTCGCGTCACGAGCCAACGCCGCGCCACCGGCGAGGGCTTCGAGACAGCCGACGTTGCCGCAGCGGCAGGTGATGGACGCGTCGTCGACGACCTGGATGTGGCCGACGTCACCCGCGGCGCCGTTCGCTCCCCGGTGGATGCGGCCGTTGGAGATGATCCCGGCGCCGATGCCGGTGCCGATCTTCATCACGATCACGTTGGCGTGCCCCACGGCGATGCCCGCCCGCCACTCGCCGAGCGCCATGATGTTCACGTCGTTATCGACCCAGACGGGCGCGGCGTAGCGGTCCGTGAACCGCTCCCGAACCGGGTAGCCGTCCCAGCCGGGCATGATCGGCGGCGAGACGGGACGCCCCGTCCGGAACTCCAC
>DASTYP010000042.1:0-4864 GCA_035764845.1 Candidatus Limnocylindria bacterium | reverse complement strand
GACCAGCGACGTGGCGGTGCCGGCGATCTCGTCGGGCATCTCGTCCGCGGGCCAGTCGACGTTCAGGCCGATCCCGAAGACGGCGGTGGCGATCCGTTCGCGCTCGACCGTGGTCTCGACCAGGATGCCGCCGATCTTGCGGCCGTCCGGCGACACCACGTCGTTCGGCCACTTCAGGCCGATCTCGGCATCGGCGTCGCACGCTCGGCGGGCCGCGAGCCCGGCCGCGAACGCCAGCTGCCAGCCGTCACGCGCGGCCACGGTGGTCCGCACGCCGACGCTCAGCGCCAGCCCGCGGCCGGGTGGCGTCAGCCAGTGGCGACCGTGGCGGCCACGCCCCGTCGTCTGCTCGTCGGCCACCACGGCGATCCCGTCGCCCCCCGCCGCCAGCAGAGCTCGGGCGCGATCGCTCGTCGACCCGATCGTCGCGTGAGCCTCCACCAGGTGCCCGATTCGCCCGCCGGGGCGCGCGGCATCGGACCAGCGGACGGTCGGCGGCTCGTTCATCGGCGCACACGATACCGTGCGCTACACTCGGCGTCCCATGAGCCAGACCCTCGACGCCCCTGCCGGCGAGTCGGCCGCGACGCGGGAGCGCGTCTTCAGCGGCATCCAGCCCTCGGGGGCCAGCCACCTCGGGAACTACCTCGGCGCGCAGGTCAACTACGTCGCGCTGCAGGACCGATACGACGCCATCTACGCGATCGTCGACCTGCACGCGCTGACCACCGTCCACGACGGCCGACAGCTGCGCGACCTGAGCCACGAGATGGTGCTCGACCTGCTGGCCATCGGGCTCGACCCGCAGCGCTCCGCCCTGATCCGCCAGTCCGACTTCCCCGAGCACGCCGAGCTGACCTGGATCTTCAACACGGTCACGCCGGTGAGCTGGGCGGAACGCACGCCGACCTACAAGGAGAAGAAGCAGCAGGGCATCGAGAACTCGATGGGCCTGCTCGACTATCCCATCCTGCAGGCGGCGGACATCGTCATCTACAAGGCCAGCCGCGTCCCGGTCGGTCGGGACCAGGCGGCGCACCTCGAGCTGTCGCGAGAGGTGGTGCGTGCCTTCAACCGGCGTTACGGCGCCATCTTCCCGGAGCCGGAGCCGGTCTTCACCGACGCGCCGACCGTGCTCGGCATCGACGGCGTGGCCAAGATGAGCAAGAGCGCCGGCAACACCATCCCCATCTTCGCCGAGCCCGACGAGATCCACCGGCTGGTGATGAGCATGGTGACCGACCCGGAGCGCATCAAGCGCACCGACCCCGGGCGACCGGAGATCTGCAACGTCTGCCAGCTGCATCGGTTCTTCGGGGGGGACTACCTGCAGATCCAGGATGGCGAGCGGACGGCGCGCACCGGCTGCGTCGACACCAAGAAGCTCCTCGCCGAGCGGATCATCGAGTTCTTCCGGCCGATGCGTGAGCGCCGGCAGCAGCTCGCGGCCGACCCGGCGGTCGTCGAGGAGACGCTCGCCGCGGGTGCGGCGAAGGTGCGACCGATCATCGAGGCCACCATGGCGGAGGTGCGCGCCGCGGTCGGCATCGGTCCTCGCCGGGCGGTGTAGGCGTGACCGGGCCGGCATCGGGCATCGGTCCCCGCGAACGCCGCTGGCTCGTCATCTTCCTGGCGCTCGGCAGCGCGTACTTCGCCGTGCTGCTGGCGGAGCGCTTCCTCGGCATCGTCGGCGGCATCGGCACGATCGTGCTGATCCTCTTCCTGGCGTGGCTCCTCGCCTTCGTGATGTCGCCGGTGGTGAGCGCCATCGAGCGGGCCGTCGACCTGCCGCGCCCGGCGATCGTGGTCGGCGCCTACGTGCTGGCGCTCGTCATCGTCGGGTTCGTCCTGTTCTACACCGGGTCGGCCATCACCCAGCAGGTCGCCGAGCTCGCCCGCAACTACCCCGAAACGGAACGTCGCATCCTGCGCACGCTGCTGGAGTGGGAGCAGTCGCTGCACTTCGGTCGGCTGGAGATCGATCTGACCGACCTCTACGGTGGCGTCGCGCGCGAGTTCGAGCGCCTGGGCGCGGACATCGTGGAGCAGGCGCAGGCCATCGCCGGCGTCACCATCGCGGCCCTCGGGTCCCTGCTCCTGATCATCGTCCTGTCGCTCTACATGCTGATGGACTCGGGCCGCATCCTCGCCCGTCTGCGGACCGCGGTCCCGCGCCGCTACACGGACGAGGCGGTGCTGTTCGAGCGCAGCATCGTGCGGGCCTTCGGCGGCTTCCTCCGCGCCCAGCTCATCCTGGCCGTGCTGCAGGCGGTCCTGGTCGCCATCGTCGGCACGGTGTTCGGCGTGCCCTACCTCTTCCTGTGGGGCACCATCAGCGCGCTGGCGATGCTGATCCCGTTCTTCGGACCGGCGCTCGCGCTCGTGCCGCCGATCATCGGCGCGATCCTCTTCGCGCCGGACGCGGCCCTGCCGGTCGCCCTGATCCTCCTGGTCGTGCAGACCGTGATGGTCAACTGGCTGCAGCCGCGACTCATGCGCGGCGCCCTCGGCCTGCACCCGATCCTCGTCCTGGTCGGCCTGCTGCTCGGCGCCCAGGTCGCCGGCGTGTGGGGCGCGCTGTTCGGCATCCCGATCATCGCCGTCGTCTGGGTCTTCGTCAGCTACCTGGTGTTCGGGACGGTGCCGAACGCGGCGCTGCCCGAGGCGGAGCGCCTCGCCGACGTCGACGAGCACGTGATGGTGAGCGTGGCCAAGGAGCAGGTGGGCGACGAGACCCACCCGCACATCCACGTCACGCGGATGCGGCGCGCGGATGGCAGCGAGCAGGTCGAGCTGCGCATGGCCGAGCCTCCGACGCCCCAGCCGCCCCCGCGGCCGTCCGAGGAGGGCTAGGCGCCCGGGCGCCGGGCCTGATCAGCGATCAGGCGACGTGCCGCTCGCGGAGCGGCGTGACCTCCTCGGCGAAGTGGCAGGCGCTCATGTGGCCGCCACCGACGTCCCGCAGCGGCGGCTCCTCGACCTTGCAGATCTCCTGCGCCATCGGGCAGCGGGTGTGGAAGCGGCAGCCGGACGGCGGGTTGGCCGGCGACGGCAGGTCACCCTTCAGCACGATCCGCTCGCGCCGCACCGTCGGGTCCGGGATCGGAATGGCCGACAGCAGGGCCTTGGTGTACGGGTGCTTCGGGTTCTCGTACAGGTCGTCGGCATCGGCCAGCTCCACCAGCTTGCCCAGGTACATCACGCCGACCCGGGTCGACAGGTGCCGCACCACGGCCAGGTTGTGGGCGATGAACAGGTAGGTGAGCTGGAACTCGTCCTGGAGGTCGCTGAGCAGGTTGAGCACCTGCGACTGGATCGAGACGTCCAGCGCCGACACCGGCTCGTCGCAGACGATGAACTTCGGCCGCAGGGCGAGCGCGCGGGCGATGCCGATGCGCTGCCGCTGCCCACCCGAGAACTCGTGCGGGTACCGATGGATGTGCTGCTGGTTCAGGCCGACGCGCTTGAGCAGGTCGCGCACCGCCGACTCCCGCTCGCGGCGGTTGGTCATGCCGTGGACGAACAGCCCCTCGCCGACGATCTCCCCGACGCTCATGCGCGGGTTGAGGCTGGCATACGGATCCTGGAAGACCACCTGGATGTCGCGCCGGGCGGCCTTCAGCTCGCGTGGCGTGAGGTCGAAGAGCTGGCGCCCCTCGAAATTGACGGTGCCCGCAGTCGGCGGCAGCAGGCGGAGGATCACCTTGCCGAGGGTGGTCTTGCCGCAGCCGGATTCGCCCACCAGGCCGAGGGTCTCGCCCTCGTTGACGGTGAACGAGACCCCGTCCACGGCGCGCACGGCGCCGAGCTTGCTCACCCCGAAGAAGCCGCCGCGGATGTCGAAATGCTTGACCAGGTCGTTGACCTGCAGGAGCGGAGCGCTCGAGTCACCGCCTCGCGCGGCGGAGCGTTGCTGCGAGGTCTGCCCCGAGCTGGTGACGTTGCCGCTGGTGTCGATCGTCTGGCTGGTCATCGTGGCTCCACCGTCAGCTGCTCGGCCGCGACCTCGGCCTCCTCGGCCGGCGCATCGGCGCCGACCTCCGGCTCCTCGCCCGCCGGGGTCAGCCAGCAGCGGGACAGGTGCCCGTCGGTGACCACGCGGTACGGCGGGGCCACGTCGCACACCGGCATGCGGCGCGGACAGCGACGCTTGAAGAGGCACCCGGTCGGCAGGTTGTAGGGCGAGGGCACCGTCCCCTTGATCACCTCGAGGCGGCCGACGCGCTCGTCGAGGCGCGGGATCGAGTGCAGGAGGCCCTGCGTGTAGGGATGGTGCGGGGTGCCGAAGATGGTGCGCACGTCGCCGCGCTCCACCACCTTGCCGGCGTACATGACCACCACCTGGTCGGCCATCTCGGCCACCACGCCCAGGTCGTGCGTGATGAGCATGATCGCCATCCGGTTCTTCTGGCGCAGCGAGCGCATCAGCTCCAGGATCTGGGCCTGGATGGTCACGTCCAGGGCGGTGGTCGGCTCGTCCGCGATCAGCAGGTCCGGGTTGGTCGACAGCGCCATGGCGATCATCACGCGCTGGCGCATGCCGCCCGACAGCTGGTGCGGGTACTCCTTCGCGCGTCGCTGCGGATCCGGGATGCCCACCAGGCCGAGCATCTCCACGGCGCGGTCCCAGCCCTCGCGGGCGGAGGCGCCGGTGTGCTGCTGCACCGCCTCGCTGATCTGGTCGCCGCACGTGAACACGGGGTTCAGCGAAGTCATCGGCTCTTGGAAGATCATGCTGACCTGGTCGCCGCGGATGTCCTGCATCTCCTCGTCGGTGCGCTGGAGCAGGTTCTCGCCGTTGAGCATGATCTCGCCCTCGACGATCTTGCCCGGGCGCTCGATCAGCCGCATGACGCTCAGGCTG
>DASTYP010000041.1:0-3245 GCA_035764845.1 Candidatus Limnocylindria bacterium | reverse complement strand
GTCGAGTGGGGCACGCGCGAGCTGCCGCGCTGGAACACCATCTCGATCTCGGGCTACCACATCCGCGAGGCCGGCTCCACCGCGGTCCAGGAGCTCGCCTTCACCATCGCCGACGGGATCGCCTACGTCGAGGACGCCCTGTCCCGTGGGATGCGTTTCGACGACTTCGCGCCGCGCCTCTCGTTCTTCTTCAACAGCCACAACGACTTCTTCGAGGAGATCGCCAAGTTCCGGGCGGCGCGGCGCATCTGGTACAAGCTCTGCCGCGAGCGCTTCGGCGCCGAGAACGAGCGCTCCACCTGGATGCGGTTCCACACCCAGACGGCCGGTGTCTCGCTGACCGCGCAGCAGCCGCTCAACAACCTGACCCGGGTGGCGGTGCAGGCGCTGGCCGGCGTCCTGGGGGGCACGCAGTCGCTCCATACCGATGCGTACGACGAGGCGTGGGCGGTTCCCTCGGAAGAGGCCGCCCTCGTCGCCCTGCGGCAGCAGCAGATCCTGGCCGAGGAGGCCGGTGTGGCGAACACGGTCGATCCGCTGGCCGGCTCCTACTTCGTCGAGACGCTGACGAACCAGACCGAGCAGGCAGCGTGGCGCTACATCGCGCAGATCGACGAGATGGGCGGCATGGTCCGGGCCCTGGAGGCCGGCTACCCGCAGGCCGAGATCGCCGATGCGGCCTATGAGCAGCAGCGCGAGGTCGAGGCGCACGAGCGCGAGATCGTCGGCGTCACCAGGTACGCCGATCCCGACGAGGAGCTCCGGATCCCCCTGCTGGAGATCTCGCGGGAGCAGGAGCGACGGCACCTCGATCGGCTGGCGCGGGTGCGTGCGACCCGCGACGCCGAGGCCCACGCCTCCGCCATGCGGCGGCTTGAGGACGAGGCGCACCGCGGCGACGTCAACCTCATGCCCGCCATCATGGACGCCGTCGCCGCCTACGCCACGATTGGCGAGATGTGCGGCATCCTGCGTCGCGTCTACGGCGAGTACAAAGAGCCGCTGGCGGTCTAGCGCATCGGCGCTCGGCAACTCGGCCGCGCCGAGCGACGGTAGACGGGCGGGTCCGCGCCGAGTCGTCAATCGTCCGTCCTGGCGACGTTAGGCGGGCTCGCTGAGCGCGGAGTCGTCAGCCGTCCGTCCTGGCGACGTTAGGCGGGCTCGCTGGGCGCGGAGTCGTCAGCCGTCTGTCCTGGCGACATTCGGCGACCGCTCGAAGTGCCGGCTGAGCGTGAGTGTCGACGCGCCGCACGCACTCGCTGGCGTCCAGCCCGTCTAGCGTCGCCTGGACGCGCATCTGACGACTTCGTGAGCATCAGGATGCCGGTCGGCGTCGGAGCCCGGGGACGCATCAGCCAGCCGACCGCCGTCCGGCCGCGAACGTCGAACCGGCCGAAGAGGCTGGCGTGGTGGGCGACTCGCCGACGGGCCGTCGATCCCTCGCGGATCGCCAGGACCGGGATGCGGGCGATCGGCTGCCAGGTCCGCTCTCGGGCTAGCACCTCGGAGATCCGCACCTTGCGATCGAGCGTGGACAGCGCGAGTTGCACGTCGACAAGGACGCTCTTGATCTCGACCACCAGCAGGACGCGACGCCCGGGATGGAACGCCAGCAGGTCGACGCTTCCGCGCTCGCCGAAGTGGTTGAAAGTAACCTCCGCCTCGACCAGCCAGCCATGCTGCTCGAGCCAGCGCTTCCAACGGTTCTGGAGGTGTGCGTGATCGGCGTCGAGCAGCCGCTCGAGTTCGCCTCCAGGCACGTCCACCGCGAACCGAAGGTGGCCTCCGGCAGCGGTGATGGCGGCACGGAGTGCCCCTAACGAGTGCCGGTCCAGCCGGCCAGCCTCGAGATCCGAGAGCACGGCGCGCGACACGCCGGCAGCGCGCGAGAGGTCAACCTGGCGCCAACCTCTGCGGTGTCGCAGGGCGCGGATGACGCGACCAATCACGTCGTCCCGCATCCTCAGGCACCTCGACTGCTCCGCAGAGGAGCGGCGTGGGCCGCCGACCCCGGCCGGGAACCATGGGCCGGCGGCGCAGGGCACGCTTCTCCACGCCGCGACCGCCATCATCCACACGGCCGCTTACCAGCCGCTTACTGCGCCCTTACCGATGCGGATCAGCGACGCTTGCGCGCTCGGACCGCCTCCACGCGCGCCCGGACGAGGCGCTCGACGAGGGCCTCGGGAATGGGTCGATCCGGCTGGAAGAGCACCGAGCCCGCGGTCACGCGGAAGCCTGCCGCCCGCAGCTCGTCGGCGAACGCGTCGATCACCGCCGTGCTCTGGACGTAGAAGGAGCAGTGGGTCCGGGCAGCGCCGACGCTGACGAGGGGCCGCTCATCGAGGATGAAGGCCGGCACGCCGTAGCTGACTCGCTCGGTCGCCTCCGGGACGATCGCGCGGATCCTGGCCTGCAACGCCTCCAGCGCCCTCCGCTGGTCGTCCGGCAGGGCGGAGAGGAAGTCGTCGATGGCGGTATGGGTCATCGGTCTGCCGGCATGCTACCCGCCCGCTATCCTCGCCAGGACCCATGAAGCTCCACCTCGTCGACGCCACCTTCGAGCTCTTCCGCGCCTTCTACTCGCGGCCGCCGCGTCGGGCGCCCGATGGTCGGCCGGTGAACGCCGTCCAGGGGCTGATCGACTCGATGCTGTCGCTCCTGCGCGAGCCGGACGTGACGCACATCGGCGCGGCCACCGACCACGTCATCGAGTCGTGGCGCAACGACCTGTATCCCGGGTACAAGTCGAGCCTCGGCGTCGACCCGGAGCTCTTGGCCCAGTTCATCGACGCGGAGCGGGCGCTGTCCGCCCTCGGTATCGCGCTGTGGCCGATGGTCGAGGACGAGGCCGACGACGCCATCGCGGCGGCGGTGCATCGGTTTGCGGACGACCCTCGCCTGGAGCAGGTGGTGATCTGCTCAGTCGACAAGGACCTGGGTCAGCTGGTGCGCGACGAGCGCATCGTCCTGCGCGACCGCATCCGGAAGGTGACGTACGACGAGGGAGGCGTCGTCGAGAAGTTCGGCGTCGCGCCGACCAGCATCCCGGACTACCTCGCCCTCGTCGGCGACAGCAGCGACGGCTTCCCCGGACTGCCCGGGTGGGGAGCCAAGTCTGCCGCCGCCGTCCTCGCGAAGTTCGGGCACCTCGAGGCCATCCCCGACTCGCCGCTCGATTGGGAGCTGGACATCCGGAACGCCAGCCGGCTGGCGGCCACGCTCGCGGAGCATCGGCCCGAGGC
>DASTYP010000040.1:0-20457 GCA_035764845.1 Candidatus Limnocylindria bacterium | reverse complement strand
GTCGAGTCCTGGGCGGCGGAGGCGGCCAACCAGCCGCCGGAGGACGTCCCGAACACGATCGAGGCGGGCGCCGAGGTGTACGCGAGCGCCGGCTGCGCGTCGTGCCACGGTCCCGACCTGGCCGGGACGGCCGCGGGGCCGGATATCACCGGCATCAAGGACGACGTGATCACCGAGGGCCTGCCCGTCACGCCGTCGGGCGTCGACCAGATGATCGCCGACTACCAGGACGACCCGCGCATGTTCCTCGAGAAGTGGATCCGCGACTCGGCGGGCAACTACAACGACGGCCAGCCGACCGGGATGCCGCCGCACCCGGAGAGCTCGCTCAACGCGAGCTCGCTGCAGGCCCTGATCAGCTTCCTCCTGGACGACACGGGTGAGTAAGCGATGAGCTCGTATCCCGCCTACCGCCCACGCGGGCCGATGAGCCGGCTGCTCGGTGGCGCCGACGACTTCATGAACTGGATGCTCTACGGCTACGAGACCTGGCTCGTCGCCGTGCTGAAGGGCGTGCCCCTCTTCCTGTTCATGTACTTCATCATCTTCTACCTCCCGAACTACGTGTACTACCTGATCACCGTGGAGCTGCCGTTCCTGAAGTTCAGCGACGACGTCGGCTTCCTGGTGGCGAACGGCGTCGGCATGACCAACCTGGCGCTGGTAGTGGTGCTGGCCCTGCTGGTGCAGGCGGCGCGTGGCCGCCGCGGGTTCGGCTGGTCGGCGATCCGCATCTTCGTCCTGCTGAACTACCTGCTGGCCGTGCTGATGATCATCCCGATCATGGCCTTCAACCTGGCCGGTGGTTCCTTCTGGCCGCCGCGCTTCCCGCTGCAGGCCATCGGGTTCGGGACGATCGCCGCCGGCCTGGGGGCGGCCGCCTGCGTGTACCTCTGGTTCGAGTTCCGGCGCATCACCGGACGCGAGGCCGCGGAGGCGGCCCGGCAGAGCGCGGCGCTCGCCCGACGCTGAGCCGCTCGCTCCTCGTCCACCTCGCCTGGTCCGCGTTCGTCCTGCTCGCGGCCGGTGCCGTCATCGGCGCGGAGCTGACCTCGCCCTGCCCGCCCGGAGGCCCGCTCGCCTTCGGTGACTGCGAGGCGGTGCGACCCTTCGCGGTCGGCGTGGTGGCCCTGGCCGCCCTCCTCTACGTCGCCGCGCTCACGGCGGTCCGGTGGTGGACGCGCGGCCTGCAGCGTCGCGGCGTCGCCGATGGGCGCGCGGCGCGCGACTGGTACCTGCTGGCCGCCGCTCTCGGCCTGCTGGCATCGCCGCTGCTGGCCTTCACCCTCGCCTCCGGGCTCCGCTAGTAGGATGGACGGATCATGACCATCGCCACCGTCGCCGACCTCCGGGAGCGCCTCGCCGGGGTCGCCACGATCACCGAAACCGGCCTCGAGGTGCACGACGAATCCCGCCTCCGCGGCGACCTCATGGATGAGCTGGCCTTCGCCGCCGCCCTCGCCGACGACGGCGACCTGCGTGAGGCCGCGCGCTGGGTGATCTGGTCCGCCTCGCAGGCCCTGGGCTGCGGGTCGGCCTCCATCCACGAGCTGTACATGGCCCGCGGGCGCGGCGAGATCGAGCCGACCGCCTTCACCGTTCCGGCCATCAACGTCCGCGCCACCACCTTCCTCACCGCGCGCCAGGCGTTCGCCGCCGCGCTGGAGCGGGACGCGGGCACGGTCATCTTCGAGATCGCCAAGAGCGAGATGGCCTACACCGAGCAGCGTCCGGCCGAGTACGCCGCGGTGATCCTGGCCGCCGCGCTGCGCGAGGGCTGGCGCACCCCGGTCTTCCTGCAGGGGGACCACTTCCAGTTCAACCGCACGAAGTGGGGAACCGATCCGTCGGCGGAGCTCGACGGCCTCAAGGACCTGACCCGCGAGGCGGTCGCCGCCGGGTTCCTGAACATCGACATCGACAGCTCGACGCTGGTCGACCTCGACCAGCCGACCGTCCCGGAGCAGCAGAAGGTCAACGCCGACAACAGCGCGGAGCTCACGCGCCTCATCCGCGAGCTCCAGCCCGACGGCGTGACGATCAGCATCGGCGGCGAGATCGGGGAGGTCGGGAAGGCGAACTCGACGGAGGAGGAGCTGCGCGCCTACCTCGACGAGTATCGCCGTGCGCTTGGTGACGACGGCATCGTCGGCGTCAGCAAGGTCAGCATCCAGACCGGCACCTCGCACGGCGGCGTCCCGCTGCCCGGCGGCGGCGTGGCCGAGGTGAAGCTCGACTTCGGCACCCTCGACCGGCTGGGCCGCGTGGCGCGCGAGGAGTACGGCCTGGCCGGGTGCGTCCAGCACGGCGCCTCGACCCTGCCCGAGGAGGCGTTCCACCACTTCCCGGAGCACGGCACCGCGGAGGTGCACCTGGCCACCGGGTTCCAGAACATCCTGTACGACGAGCCCGGCCTGCCTGCCGAGCTGCGGGCCGAGATGCTCGCGTGGTGCGTCGCCAACTGCGCCGACGAGCGCAAGGACGGCGAGACCGACGACCAGTTCCTCTACAAGACACGCAAGAAGGCGATCGGTCCGTTCAAGCGGCAGCTGTGGACGCTCCCCGAGGATGCGGCCGCGCAGGTCGCCGCCAACCTGCGGGCCAAGTTCGGGCAGCTGTTCGACGAGCTGAAGATCGCCGGCAACCGCGACCTCGTCGAGCGCCACATCACGCCGGTCCGCGTCGCGAAGCCGCTGCCCGCATCGCTGGGAGGCGGTGAGCGCCGGGCCGTCGCGGCCGGCGCGCACGTGTTCGAGGACGACGGCTCTGGCGAGTAGGGCGCCGGCCCGGCTCGTCCTCGTCCTCCTCGCGGCGTTGGCACTGCCCGCGTGCGCCGCGCCGCCCTCCGACGAGGGCGGCATGGGCCTGCCGCAGCAGCTTCCCGGCGAGACGTACGGCGGCGCGCGGGCGGATCTGGCGGGGACGCTCGGCGTGGCCGAGAACGGCTGCGTCTACCTCGAGACCGAGGGCGTCGAACGGCTCCTGATCTTCCCGCCGGGATCGGCACTGTCCGAGCCAGCGCGCCTGTCGGACGGCACCGAGCTGCACGAGGGCGACGCGCTGGGCGGGCGAGGCGTCGTGGTGCCCACCGAGACCCTCCCCGGCGGCCGTGACGGCTACTGGGCGTCGGTGAGCGGCTACTGCGCGGGCGACGTGCCGGAGGCGGCCGTCTTCGACGAGATCAGCGCAGGCCGATGAGCTTCTGCAGCACGGGCTGATCGGCCAGGCCCACCAGGCGTCGGGTTGCATCGGGCGAGAGCTTCGCCAGCGCACCGAGGGCTCGCGCGATCTCGTCGCTGCCCAGCTCGCCCAGCAGCCGCCACAGCCGGTCCGCCGCTTCCGGCGAGAGGCGGTCGAGGGCACCGAACAGCTGCTCGATGGCGGTCGCGTCGCCGCGGACGAACACCTCAACGCCGCGATCGAAGCGCGTGACGAACGCCAGCAGGGCGTCCAGCCGCATCGCCAGCTCGGTCAGCTCCCCGCCGGCCGCGTCAGAAGCGGCCGCCTCACGCGCGAGGAGTGTGCAGCGCTCGATCACCGGGACGACGGGGTCCGTCTCCCGCTGCTTCCGCGCCGCGGCAACGCGGCGGAACCACTCCCAGTGGTCGCCGACGACGGTCCATGCCACGGCAGCCGGCCCCCGGTTGCCGGAGCGACGTGGGGCGGCGGAGCGCTGGATCAAGCCCCACTCCTCGCACTGCGTCAGGGCCAGGCTGGCGGCGCGGTGGCTCATGCCGAGGGCCCGGCGGACCTCCGGCTCGGAGAGCGGCCCGTCCGAGACGAGCAGGTAGCCCTGCACCATCGCCGTCGACGGGGCCACCCCCCAGGCAGCGCCGATTCCGCCCCAGGCCGCCGCGAACTCCCGACGAATCCGCTCGGCCGGGTCGCCGGAGGGCTCCGTGGGAAACGTGCTACTCACCGGAGCATGATACGGGCGTCGCCCCACATACGACGAAGCCCCGGCGCGGAGCCGGGGCTTCGGTCGCGGAGGAGGCGTGCAATCAGTGGCAGCCGCCCGCCTTGGCGGGGGAGCCGTCCGTGTTGAACGACGAGCCGCAGGCGCAGCTGCTCACCGCGTTCGGGTTATTGATGGCGAAGCCGGAGCCCATCAGCGAGTCGACGTAGTCGATCTCGGCACCGTTCACGTACTGCTGGCTGAACTGGTCGATCACGACCGGAACGCCGTCATGATCCTCGACGAGGTCGCCATCGTTGACGCGATCGTCGAAGGCCAGGCCGTAGCTGAAGCCGGAGCAGCCGCCGCTCTTCACGAAGAGGCGCAGGCGCGCATCGGCCTTGCCCTCGCGGTCACGAAGCTCGACCACCTTGCGGGCCGCGGCCTCGGTCACCGTCACGAGCGGGTCGCCGCTGGGCGCGCCACCGAGCATCGAGATCGGCTCGCGGGGGGTCTCGGACATCGTCATGAGTGAATCGGTCTCCTCGCGCCTCGGGCGCATCGGTTCATGTGCTGGGTTCGCTTTGGAAAGTATAGCAAGCGGCCCGCCGGGCCCGGCAAGGGGGATCATCGGTACACTGGAGACTCCATTCGTTCTGCACTTGAGAGGAGCCTGGCGTGAGACTCGCGAGGCGCATGGATCGCATCGGCACAGAGACCGCGTTCGAGGCTGCCGCCCGGGCGCGCGCGCTCGAGGCGACCGGGCGCGACGTCATTCATCTGGAGATCGGCGAGCCCGATTTCGACACCCCCCGCAACGTCAGCGAAGCCGCTGCCCGCGCCCTCCTGGACGAGGGGGCGACCCACTACACCAACTCGACCGGCATCGCGCCCCTGCGCGAGGCCATCGCCGCCGACGTGAAGCGCTGGAAGGGGATCGAGGCGTCGCCGGACCAGGTCGTCGTCACGCCGGGCGCCAAGCCGATCATGTTCTACGCCATGCTGGCGCTGATCGACGAGGGCGACGAGGTCATCTACCCCAACCCCGGCTTCCCGATCTACGAGTCGATGGCCCGCTACGTCGGCGGCACGGCGGTTCCGGCTCCCCTTCGCGAGGAGAACGAGTTCCGCATGGACGTCGAGGAGGTCGCGTCGCTGATCACGCCGCGCACCAGGCTCCTCGTCTTCAACACGCCGCACAACCCGACCGGCTCGGTCCTGACCGATGCGGACATCCGCCGCCTGGCCGAGCTCGCCGTCGAGCACGACCTGGTGGTCCTGGCCGATGAGATCTACGGCCGCCTGCAGTACGAGGGCGAGCTGCTGTCGATCGCGACGCTGCCCGGCATGGCAGAGCGGACGATCACGCTCGACGGCTTCAGCAAGACGTTCGCCATGACCGGCTGGCGGCTCGGCTACGGGATCCTGCCGGAGTGGCTGGTGCCGTCCTTCAGCCGCCTGGTCATCAACAGCGTGTCGTGCACCAACGCCTTCGCCCAGTTCGGAGCCATCGAGGCGCTGACCGGCCCGCAGGAGGCTGCCGACGCGATGCGCGCCGAGTTCATCGCGCGCCGCCAGCTGATGGTCGACGGACTCAACGCCATCCCGGGAGTGAGCTGCGTCATGCCGCACGGCGCCTTCTACACCTTCCCGAACGTCAGCTCCTTCGGCCGATCCAGCGCCGAGATCGCGGACCACCTGCTCTACGACGCGGGCGTCTGCGGCCTGGCCGGCACGGCCTTCGGCAAGTACGGCGAGGGGTACCTGCGCTTCAGCTACGCGAACTCCCGGGAGAACCTGGAGCGGGCGCTGGAGCGCGTGGGCGAGTCCCTGGCCAAGCTCGAGCGCACCGGGGAGCTGGCGACCGCCGGCGCGGCCCGCTCGTGACCGCGGTTCGACCCGCGTCGCACGACGTCGACGCGCTGTTCGACCGCGCCAGCGAGGACTTCGCGGCCTGGGAGCTGGTCAAGGACGTCATCGACGAGGCCATCGACCTTACGCTGAACTACCGGCAGTCGGGCCATCCCGGCGGCTCGCGCTCGAAGGTCCACCTCTTCCTCTCGCTGCTCCTCTCCGGCGCCATGCGCTGGGACATCCGCCGGCCGTGGCTGCCCTTCGCCGACCGGTTCGTGCTCTCCGCCGGTCACACGGTGCCGCTGGTCTACACGACCCTCGCGGTACTGAACGAGACACTGCGCGCGCGCCATCAGCGGGACGGTGACGAGCGGTTCGCCTTCCCGGACGACGGGCGCTGGGCACTGACCTGGGAGGACCTGCTTCGGCTTCGACGCCGTGGCGGGCTCGCCGGCCATGCGGAGATGGAGGGCAAGACCCTCTTCCTGAAGTTCAACACTGGGCCGTCCGGCCACGGCATGCCGCCCGCCGCCGGCGAGGCGACCGCTCTCCGGCTGGCCGGAGCGGGTGAGGTCAAGGTCTTCGCCGTCGAAGGCGAGGGCGGCCTGACGCCGGGTGCCAGCCACGAGACGCGCAACAGCGCCTGGGGCCTGGGGCTGTCGAACCTCGTCTTCCTCATCGACTGGAACGACTACGGCATCGACGACGTGGCCATTCACGAGGTCGTGCACGGCACCCCGCCCGAGTGGTTCCAGCCGTACGGCTGGCGGGTGACCGGCACGGAGCAGGGCTCCGAGTGGGAGCCCGTGACGCGTGCCGTCCTCGAGGCCGCCCGCGGTGACAACGCCGCCGGCGTCCCGTCCATGGCGTGGTTCAAGACCCGCAAGGGCCGCGGCTACGGGACCTACGACAACAAGAGCCACGGCACGCCGCATCCGATGAACTCCGCGCCGTTCTGGGAGGTGCGCAAGGCCTTCATGGCGCGCCACGGCGTCGAGTACGTCGGCGTTGACGAGGCCGCCCCGACCGATGCGGATGAGCGCGAGGCGCAGGCCCGCCGCAACTTCGAGATCGCCTTCGGCGTGCTGCGCGAGAACGCCGAGGTGGTCGACCGCATCACCGATCGGCTGCTGGAGCTGGCGGCCTCCGTCCCCGAGCGGGTCGAGGGCTTTACGCTCGGCGGGCACGGGGCGGAGATCTTCGACGACCCGCGCTTCACCGACGTCTCCGCCTATCCCGAGTCGATATGGAAGAAGCCCGGGGAGAAGGCCCCGAACCGCGCGGCGCTGGCGGCGTGGGGCGCGTGGGTCAACGCCACGGCCCGCGCCGAGTACGACCGGCCGCTGGTCATCGCCTGCTCCGCGGACCTTGCCGAGTCGACGAACATCGCCGGCTTCGCCAAGGACTGGGAGGGGCTGCCGGGCTGGGGCTGGTACAACCGCGACACGAACCCGCGTGGCACGCTGCTGCCGCAGGAGATCACGGAGTTCACCAACGCCGGGATCAGCGTCGGCATCGCGACGGTGAACCTGGCCGATGACCCGTTCCATCGGTTCAACGGCTTCTGGGCCGCCTGCTCGACCTACGGGTCCTTCAGCTACCTGAAGTACGGACCGATGCGCCTCTTCAGCCAGCTGGCCCAGGATTCGAACCTGAAGCTGGGCAAGGTGCTCTGGGTGGCCGGCCACTCCGGTCCCGAGACCGCCGAGGACTCGCGGACGCACTTCGGCATCTTCGCGACGGGCGTGACGCAGCTCTTCCCGGAGGGCCATGTCATCGACCTGCACCCGTGGGAGTACAACGAGGTGCCGGTCCTGCTGGCCGCCGCCCTGGCCACCGACGTGCCGATCGTGGCGTTGCACCTCACCCGACCGGCGATCGAGATCCCCGATCGGGAGGGCCTGGGGATGGCCTCGCACTTCGAGGCGGCGCGCGGCGCCTACGTGCTGCGGCAGCCGAAGCCCGGGTCGCCGTGCGCGGGCACGGTCTACGTGCAGGGCACGATGACCACGGCGAACGTGGTGAAGGTGCTGCCGGAGCTTGACCGCCGGGACCTGAACGTGCGCATCGTGGCGGCCGTCAGCCCGCAGCTGTTCCGGATGCAGGACGCGGCGTACCGCGACGAGATCTGCTCCCCCGCGGACCGCTGGGACGGCATGGCCATCACCAACCGCGCCTACAAGCTGATGCGCGACTGGGTCGACGGGCCGATCAGCGAGGAGTACTCGCTGAGCTCGGACTGGGACAACCGGTGGCGGACCGGCGGCACGGTCGACGAGGTGATCGACGAGGCGCACCTCGGCCCCGACCACATCGTCGCGGCCATCGAGCGCTACGTGGCCGACCGCGACGTGCGGATGGAGCGGCTGCGCGGCCTGGTCGACGCCGTCGAGCGCGATCACCGCGGCGTGCGCGAGGGGGAGGGATAGCCGGCGCGTGCCCGATCGCGGTCTGAAGCTGCCGGACGTCTCGCAGCCGCACAAGTACGAGCATCGGCCGCCGCGACGGCCGAGCCACCTGCCGCGGCGGCTCACCCCACCCCCGGAACGGGGCGAGCCGCCCGACCTTTCGCTGTTCCTCTACGCCGGGGTCGTGCTCCTGGTGATCCTCATGATCCTGGCGGTGCCGTACCTCATCGGCTACCTCTTCGAGGTGGTCCGCTTCTAGCAGCAGCGCCTAGACCTGGGCGGTCCAGACGTAGATCGTGCCGTCCTCGACTTTGACCCTCGGGCGCGCGAGGTCGGGGAGGTCGACCGGGTACGCGCGCGCATCCCCTGGGTAGCCGCCGCGATCGCCCCAGGCGGCCGGGCCGTTCGCCAGCCGACCGCGCAGGTCGAAGCTGGCGCCGTGGCACGGGCAGCGCAGGTCCTGCCAGTCCGGTCGGTAGTGCAGCGTGCACTGCATGTGGGTGCACACCGATGACAGCGCCCGCACCTCCCCATCGTCGTTGACCACGTAGCCGTCGAAGGCGGCCGTCGAGAAGCGCAGCGCCGCGCCGGCCGGCAGGTCCGCCAGGGTCGCGACCTCGGCCCAGAATCCCTCACCCGCGACCAGCGGCGTGTCCCGCCACAGGCCGTTCTGGCCTTCCCGACGATCACCGATGAGGCTGAGGCCGACGGCCCCGGCAGCCAGGCCCGCCGCGGCACCCATCCCGGCGCGCAGCACGTCGCGCCGAGTGACGCGCCAGCGCAGCTGCGTGGGCGGCTCCGGCGTCCGTGGCTCGCGCACCGGGGGCGGGGTGCGGACGTGCGCGATGCCTGCGTCCGCCTCGCGCATTCGGAGCCGCAGCTGCTCGACGAACGCGGGGTCCGGGTCCGCCTCCTCGGGTCGCGCCAGCGCGGCCAGCTCGGCGGCCGTGCGCGCCATCTCCGCCTCGTCGCGGTCGCCCACCGCCTCCGGTGACGGTCGCCCGTCGCCCAGCAGCGACTCGAGGTAGCGGTCGAAGCGTTCGGCCGCGTCCTGGTCGTTGCGCGCGTCGCGGTCGCGGTCAGCCATCGGCCACCTCCCCGAGCACGGCCGCCCGTCGCAGCGCCCGGTACTGGAGGACGCGAGCGTTGCCGTCGGTGATGCCCATGGCGCGCGCCGTCTCGGCCACGGAGAGGCGCTGCAGGAAGCGCAGCTCCAGCACCCGGCGGTACGGCTCCGGCAGTCGGTCGAGCAGCGACCGGACGCGGTCGCGCGCGCGGTCGTGGGCGGTATCGGCCGCATCGGTCGCGCCGGCGACGGGGGTGGGGGCCGGGTCCGCCGGCTCCCATCCGGGGGCGACGTGGTCGGCCCCGATCACCGGCAGCCGATAGAACGCGCGCCAATGGTCGGCAATGGCGTTGTGGGCGACGCGGTAGAGCCAGGCGGCGATCTGGCCCGGGTCACGGGAGGTGTCGAGCTGCTCCACGGCGCGCACGAAGACCTGCGCGGTCAGGTCCTCCGCGTCCGGGTGGTTGCCGACGCGCGCGTAGATGAACCGGTAGATGCCGACGACGTGCTCGTCATACACCTGCTCGAATGGGCCCGGATCGCTCGACATGTCACCGATCCGGTACGCGGGCCGTTACGCTCCGGGGCGGAGCGGCGCCAGGAGTGCCGCGACCTCCTCGAGGAATCGCGCGTCGGTCGTGTCGAAGGCGTCGAGGTCGGAGCCGTCGATGTCGATCTCTCCGACCACCGCGCCCTCGTGGAAGATCGGCACCACGATCTCGCTGCGCGTGCTGGCGAAGCACGAGAGGTAGCGCGGATCGGCGTTGACGTCCGGGACGATCTCGGTCTGGCCCGATGCCGCCGCGGCGCCGCAGACGCCGGTGCCGATCGCGATGCGGGTGTGCTCGGTCGCCTCGGGGCCGATCCACGGGCCGAGCACGAGGTGGTCGCCGTCGACCCAGTAGACGCCGACCCAGTCATAGTGGCCGAACCGCTCGTTCAGCAGGTCGACGACGCGCTGGGCGGCGGCCTCGGGACCGGGCGCTTCGGCGATGTGGGTCCGGATCATGTTGAGGGCGTCGCCGTGCTCGACGGGCCGCTCCTCGGCGACGGGGTGGCTCACTGGTTCGCCGCCCAGCGCTCCGCCCAGCGGTCGATCCCGGCGATCGCCGAGCGCAGGTCGGTGCCCTTGTCCGTCAGCGAGTACTCCACCCAGGGTGGGACGGTGCTGATGGCGCGTCGCTCGATGAGTCCCTCGTCCTCGAGCAGCTTCAACCGCTGCGAGAGCGTTGCGGAGTTGGCGCCGCCGAGCGCGTCCTGGAGCTCGCAGAAGCGTTGCTTCCGCTCGCCGAGGGCACGCACGATGCGCAGCACCCACTTCTGGCCCAGCACGTTCAGCGCGGCCGTCGCGGCGCACTCCGCCCGCTGCGCGGCGGCGCGACGAGCGGCGCGCGAACGGCTGGTCGGGGTGGTCTCGCTCAGGCCGGCGTCCATCAGGACGCGAACCGTAGCACCGACCCCCCGGCCCATCAACCGGCGAAGGTCACCACCCGATCCGCTCAGCCGGTGACCGTGATCGTCATGTTCATGGTCGGGTGCTTGAGGCAGGTGATGTGATACGTCCCCGGTTCGTCGAACGTGTGGCTGGTCGCCTGGTTGGCCGCCAGCTCGTCGTTGATGAACGCGCCGTCCGCG
Organism: Candidatus Limnocylindria bacterium; assembly: GCA_035764845.1. Taxonomy (GTDB): domain Bacteria; phylum Chloroflexota; class Limnocylindria; order QHBO01; family QHBO01; genus JACDBZ01. The sequence goes on along the minus strand of DASTYP010000040.1, from coordinate 9,599 downwards.
GCGACGCCGTCCGTCCCTTCCGTCACGGTATGCGTGGCGGGGTCGGTGTTGAGGAAGGTGACCTTCGTGCCGGCCGCGACCGTCAGCTCCTCCGGATCGAAGGCGAAGCCATCGAGGCGCACGCGCACCTCCGCGGCGTCGCCGGACGCGTCCGCGCTCGCGGATGGCTCGATTGACGCCGATGCGTCCGCCGAGGCGGACGGCGTCGCGCGAACGGTCGCGGCCGCCGAGGATGGCGCCGTGCCCTGGCCGCAGGCCGCGAGGACGAAGGCAAGGATGAGGACTGGGACCGCTGCGGCGGTCGGGTGGCGGTGCATCGGTCTGGGTGCTCCATGGATGGGGTGGTGGTTCCGTCGAGACCGATACGGACCCGGTTACGGCGCGTTTGACGCTCCGTTGCCCGGGCCGCATAGTGCAGAGCGCCCACCTTCGAGCCCCCGCCACGTCGAGCATGCCGCAGACCATCTACGTCTCGCCCCGCTCCCTCGGGGCCTTCGACGAACGTCCTCCAGCCGTCGTCACCGCCGACCTGGCACGCCTGTTCGCGGGCTCGCCCGCGCTGGCCGGTGTCTCGCTGCGCGTCGATGCGGGCGCCACGGTCGCGCTGCTCGGGCCGAACGGGGCCGGCAAGACGACGCTGCTCCGGCTGCTGGCGACCGTCATCCGCCCGAGCTACGGGACGGCGCGGGTCGACGGGCTGGACATCGGTCGCGAGCCGGAGCTGGTCCGGGCGCGGGTCGCCTATCTCTCCCACGCCACGGGCCTGTATGACGACCTGACCGCCCGCGAGAACCTGGCGTTCGCGGCCGAGATGCTGGCCACGCCGGACGCCCGGCATCGGGTGACCCGCGCGCTGGAGGACGTGGGCCTGGCCGGCCGCGCCGACGATCGGGTCCGCGGCTTCTCGGCCGGCATGCGCCGCCGCCTGGCGCTCGGGCGGATCCTGCTCGGCAGCGCCTCGCTCGTGCTGCTCGACGAGCCGTACGCCGCCCTGGATGCGGACGGCATGGCGCTGGTGGACCAGCTGCTCACCGCCTGGCGCGACGCCGGCGTCACGGTGCTGCTCACCTCGCACGCACCGGAGCGGCTGGCCGTGACCATCGACGGGTCAGTGGTGCTCGACCGCGGGGTGGTGGCGGAGACGCGCGGCAACGGCGTGGCGGAGCTTCCCTCGGCGCTCGACGTCCCGTCGGCCACGCCCGCCCGCCAGGTGGTCTCGTGAGCGGCCTGCGTTCGGAGGCGCGGGTGGCGCTCGCCATCGCCCGCAAGGATGCGTTGGCCGAGCTTCGCGGCCGCCACGCGACCGTCAGCACCCTCTTCTTCGCGGCCATCGTGCTGCTGCTGTTCGGCTTCGCGCTCGGTCCGGACTCCGCGCGCCTCGCCGCCGCGGCGCCGGGGCTGCTGTGGCTGGCGATCGTCTTCGCCGGGATCCTGGCCGTGAGCCGCCTGCACCTTCTCGAGACCGATGACGAGGCGCTCGAGCAGCTCGCCCTCTACCCGGTGGCGCGCCGCGCGATCTACGCGGGCAAGGCGCTCGGCGGCCTGGCGGTGATGCTCGTCCTTGGCCTGCTGGTCCTCGGCGCGGTCGGCGTGCTGTTCGCCGTCGACATCGGCGGGGCCCTGCTGCCGCTGCTGCTGACCGTGATCCTGGGGGCCATCGGCATCGCGGCGGTCGGGACGTTCTACGCCGGCGTCACCGTCCGGCTCCGCGCCCGCGAGGTGATGCTCCCGCTGCTCATGCTGCCGGTGCTGGCGCCACTGCTGCTCGGCGCGGTCAAGGCGACGACCGCGGCACTCACCGGGGACCCGTTCGGCGAGCTGGCGAGCTGGCTCCAGCTCCTCGTCGCGTTCGACGTCATCATGGTCGCCGCCGGGGCCGCGACCTACGGCTACCTGCTGGAGGACTGATGAAGACCCGCATCCTCGGTTTCGTGGCCGCCGCCGCCATCGCCGCCATGGCGATCGTGTCGCTGTTCGTCGTGCCGGCCGACCTGAACCAGGGTGACGCGCAGCGAGTCATGTACCCGCACGTCGCATCCGCGTGGCTCGGCTATCTCTCGTTCGGCGTCACGGCGGTGGCGGGGATCCTCTGGGTGTGGAAGCGCGACCTGCGCTTCGATGCCGTCGCGCTGGCTGGGGCCGAGATCGGGGTCATGTTCACCGCCTTCGCGATCTGGGGCGGGATGATGTGGGGCAGGCCGGTGTGGGGCGTCTTCTGGCAGTGGGAGGACCCGCGCCTCACCACCACCGCCCTGCTCCTGGCGCTGTACGTCGGCTACCTGCTCTTCCGGCGCCTGACCGATGATCCCGCCCGTCGCGCGACGCGCGCCGCCATCGTCGGCATCGTGGCCGCCGTCGACATCCCGATCGTCCACTTCAGCGTCGAGTGGTGGCGTGGCCTGCACCAGGGCGCGACGATCGGCTCGCCGTCCCGCATGCTCAACCCGGCCGCTCCGATGGTCTTCGTCGGCACGCTGCTCGGCATGCTGGCCGCCTTCACGCTGGCCTGGGTCTACCTCATGATCCGGCGCTACCAGCTGGCGCGCGTGCAGATGGCGCGGGAGGAGGCGGTGCGGCTCGAACGGCTGGCAGCGGCTCGCGCGGTCGCTCCGAGGGCGAGCACGCCTGCCCCGCGGACGCCGGAGTCGACGGAGGCCGCCCGGTGACCGATGCGGGCTACGTCATCGCCGCCTACGCCGTCATCCTCGGCGGGCTCGCGACCTACACGCTCACCCTGTGGCGCCGGCTGCGCGCCGCCCGCGACCGACGCCCCGAGGACCGATGACGGTCGTCGCGCCACCCGAGCCCGCTCTCCCGCCGCGCCGTCGACCGTGGGGCGTGCTCGTGCTGGTCGCCGTCGTCCTGGTGGTCGTCGGGTACCTCGCCTTCAGCAGCGTCGGCAACGCGCTCGTGTACTACCTGACGCCGACCGAGCTGGCGGACCGCGGGGATGCGGCCATCGGGGAGACGGTCCGGCTGGGCGGGCAGGTCAAACCGGGAAGCGTCGAGGGGGACGCGACCGACCTCACATTCCTCCTCACCGACGGCGACACCGACATCACCGTCCACTCGACGGTTGCACCGACGCGCTCCTTCCGCGAGGGCTCCGGGGCCGTGGTCGAGGGCCGGCTCGGCGACGACGGGGTCTTCGAGGCGGACCAGGTCATCGTGAAGCACGACGAGAACTACGTCGCACCGGAGCCCGGGACGCAGCCGTCGGATCACACGTTCGACCCCGGGGAGTGACCGGGTGATCCCGACCATCGGCCACACGGCCGTGCTCATCGGCCTGGCGCTGACGGTGTACGCCGCCGTCGCCTTCGTGCTCGGGGCGCGCGGCGGCGACCAGCGGCTGGTCGGCAGCGCACGGCGCGCCGTCATCGGCTCCTTCGTGGCGGCCGCCCTGGGCTGCGCCGCGATGGTCATCTCGCTGCTCACGCACGACTTCAGCGTGCTGTACGTGGCCCGCAACAACGCGACCACCACGCCGCCGTTCATCAGCGCCATCAGCCTATGGGCCGCGCTGGAGGGCTCGATCCTGTTCTGGGCCCTCCTCGCCACCGGCTGGGCGTCGCTGGTGCTGTGGCGGCAGCGGAATCGGCATCGGCAGCTGATGCCCTGGGTCGGGGCAACGCTGGCGACCGTCAACGCCTTCTTCTTCGCGGTCATGACCTGGCCCGGCAACCCCTTCGCGCGCACCACGCCGGTCGCGACCGAGGGCCTCGGGCCCAACGCGCTCCTGCAGAACCACCCGTTCATGGCGCTGCATCCGCCGCTGCTGTACCTCGGCTACACCGGGCTGGCGGTCCCGTTCGCGTTCGGCGTCGCGGCGCTGGTGACGAAGCGCCTGGACGAGGAGTGGCTGCGCATCGTGCGGCGCTGGACGCTCGTGCCGTGGACCTTCCTGAGCCTGGGCATCGTGGCCGGGGCGTGGTGGAGCTACGAGGTGCTCGGCTGGGGCGGCTACTGGGCGTGGGACCCGGTCGAGAACGCGGCGCTGCTGCCGTGGCTGACGGCCACCGCCTTCGTGCACTCGGCGATCGTGGCGGAGCGGCGCAACGGGCTGCGCATCTGGACCAGCGCCCTGGTGATCGCCACCTTCGTGCTCACCCTGGTCGGCACGTTCCTCACCCGATCCGGCGTCGTGGCCAGCGTCCACTCGTTCACCCAGTCGGCCATCGGGCCGTGGTTCCTGGTGGCGATCGTGGCGGCGCTCGGTGGTGCGCTGACGCTGCTGGTCTGGCGCCTGCCCGAGCTCACCGGCGGCGGCCGGCCCTCGTCCACGATCAGCCGCGAGTCGGCCTTCCTGCTCAACAACGTCCTCTTCCTGGGCGTCACCTTCGCCGTCCTGTTCGGGACGCTGCTGCCGCTCCTCGTGGCGGCCACCAGCGGAGAGACGATCAGCGTCGGCGCGCCCTGGTACAACACGGTGACCGTCCCGATGTTCGTCGCGCTGCTGTTCCTCATGGGCATCGGTCCGGCGCTGCCGTGGGGTGCCGCCTCGTGGCGGACGGTGCGCGACCGGTTCGCCGTTCCGGTGGCGGCCGGCGCGGTGGTCGCCGTCGTGGCCTTCGGCATCGGCCTGCGCGAGCCCGGGTCGCTCGGCATCCTGGCGCTGGCGGTGATCGTGGCCGGGGTGATGGTCGACGAGGTGGTGCGCGGGGCGCGAGCTCGGGCGCGGGGCCGTGGCGAGGATCCGGCCACCGCCACGTGGCGCCTGGCGACGCGCAACCGGCGCCGCTACGGCGGGTACACCGTCCACCTGGGCGTCCTCGTCATGGCGATCGCCATCGCCGTCTCCAGCGGCCTCTCGACCGATCGCACCGTGACGCTGCGCCCCGGCGAGAGCGCGGAGGTCGGTGCGTACACCGTCACCCACGACCGCCTGGTGGTCGCGCCGCTGCCCGACGACGCGCGTGTGATCGAGACCGCCGCCGAGGTGCGCTACGACGGTCCGCAGTCGGGCACGCTGCGCACCGCCCTGCGCGACTACCCGAACTCCCAGGCCGCCATTGCCACCCCCGCAGTGCGCACGTCGCTGGGCGAGGACCTGTACGTGACTCTGCTGGCCTCGGACGCCGACTCGGGCGCGGTCACGCTGCACGTCTTCATCAACCCGTTCGTGGTCTGGATCTGGATCGGAGGGGCCATCGTCGGCATGGGCGCCGTCTTCGCGGCCTGGCCGGAGCGGCGGCTGCGCACGGCGACCGCCTCGGAGCCGATGCCGGTGCCGGCCACGCCGTCGGTCGAGAGCGCCTGACCCATGCGCACGCTGCGCTGGCTGCTGATCCCGGCCATCGTCCTGCCGCTCGGCTGGCTGCTGCTCACCGGCTTCGGACGCGATCCGCGCGAGATCGCGACGCCGCTCATCGGACGGGAGGCGCCCGCGTGGACCTACGCGACCCTCGATGGCGAGACCCTGAGCTCGGCCGATCTGACGGGCCGTCCGTACGTGCTGAACTTCTGGGCCAGCTGGTGCATCCCCGCCTGCGTCGAGGAGCACCCGGTCCTGGCCGATGCCGCCGAGCGGCTCGGCGACCGCGTTGCCTTCGTCGGGGTCCTGTACCAGGACAGCCCGACCGATGCGGAGGCCTTCCTGGCCCGCTACGGCGACGCGGGGTACCCGCACCTGGTCGACGCAGCGGCGCTGGCCGTCGACTACGGGGTGACCGGCCCGCCGGAGACGTGGTTCGTCGACGCCGAGGGCGTCGTGCGCGCCCGGAAGTGGGGTCCGCTGACCGACGCGACCATGCGCGAGTACCTGGCGGCGATCGGGGTGAGCGGATGAGGGGCTGGATCGCCCTGGTGGGGGTCGCGCTGCTGGCGGCGCTGGTCGCCGTCGTCCTGCTGCGACCGCAACCCGAGGCGAGCACCGCGGAGCGAGCGCGCCAGGTCGCCTCCGGCCTGCGATGCCCGGACTGCCAGGGCCTCTCGGTCGCCGACTCGCCGACCGCCGCCGCGCAGGAGATCCGGCGCCAGGTCGACGAGATGGTCGCCGCCGGCGCCACCGAGCAGGAGATCCGCGACCACTTCGTGGCGCGCTACGGCGAGTGGATCCTGCTGTCGCCGTCGACGCCGGCGTGGTGGCTCATCCCGTTCGTCGTGCTGCTGGTCGGCGCCGGCGGCCTGGGCTGGTGGCTGCTCCGCGGGCGCAGCGACCGCTCGCCGGACGCCAATGCGACCCCGCTGCCCGACGCGGAGCGCCGTCGGCTGCACGACGAGGCGGAGGCGCTGGATGCCTGAGCTGCTGGTGCTTGCCGTCGGGCTCGTGATCGCCGGCATCGCGGTCCTGGCACCGCTGCGTGGCGGCCGCGTGGCGCCCGACGCGGCCTCGGAGCTGGAGGACGCGCGCGAGACGGCCCTGCTCCGCCACCGCGTGGCGCTCGAGGCGCTGCGCGACGTGGAGGCTGATCACCGCTCGGGCACGCTGACCGATGCCGCCTACGAGGCGGCCCTTGTCGAGGCGGAGGCGCGAGCCGCCGCGACCCGCGCGGCCGTGGACTCGGCTCCCGTCCTCGAGCCGGCGCCCGGCGACGGGCGTGGGCCGCGGCTCGGCGCGATCGCGGCGGCCGTCATCGGCGCCGTGCTCCTTGCCGCAGCGGCCATCCCGGGGAGCGGCGTCGCCAACCGGACCGTCGTCAACCAGTCGCTGGCCGATGCCCAGGCCGCCGAGACCGCACGCCAGGCGCGCATCGCCGAGCTGCTCGACGCCCTGCGCAGCGACACCGCGAATGCGGAGGCGCTGTCGGACCTGGCCGATGCGTACCTGGAGGGCACGAGCCAGGACGACCTGGTGCGCGCCGCGGTCGCGCTGCGGCTGCTGATCGAGCTCGAGCCGGACCGGGCGGACGCCTACGAGCGGATCGTGGCGGCGTACCTGCGAGCGGGTGACTACGCCAACGCGCGCGCCGCGACCGACGCGTACGCGGAGCGCGACACCGCCGATCCGGTCGAGGTCGCCTTCCTCGACGGGCTCATCGCCCTGCGCGGCGAGAACGACCCCGACCGGGCGGTCGAGGCGTTCGATCGGTTCCTCGAGCTGGCGCCGGACGATCCGCGGGCCGGCATGGTGCGTTCGCTCCGGGACGAGGCCGCCGCCGAAACCGAGGGCTAGCGCTAGGGGACCGCTCCCTCCATCACGCGCCGGAGCAGCCCGTCCAGCTGACGGAGCTCGTCGGGGGTCAGCCGGTCCAGGAAGTGGGCGGCCACGCCGCGCAGGTGGACCGGCGCGGCGGATCGAAGGCGCTGATAGCCCGCATCGGTCAGGGATGCCCAGGCGCCGCGGCGGTCGGAGTCGCACGAGACACGCTCGACCAGGCCATCGGCGACCAGCCGGTCGACGAGCCGGGTGACGCCGGACCGCGACAGCAGCAGGCGATCGGCGAGCTCGCTCATGCGCAGGCGGCGCGCATCGGCTCCCGAGAGCTGCACGAGCACGTCGTAGTGGGTCAGCGGCAGATCGGCCTCCGCCTGGAGCTCCTGTTCCAACTCGCGGACGACCCGCGCGTGCGTTTCGAGGAACGTCCGCCAGGCCGAGATGCGGGGGTCGTGGCGCGAAACCTGCGGGGCATCAATAGTCATAGGGCACAACTTCGTTGTTGCACAACAAACACCGGTGGCATATGATTGCGGTGTCAATCATATCACGAAGCACCGCGGAACTCCGCGAGCCCCGCGAGCGCCGCGAACCCGCAGACCATGGAGAGCACTCACCTCATGACCTGGACCATCGACTCCGCCCACTCGTCCGTCACCTTCAGCGCCAAGCACATGATGGTGACGACCGTGCGCGGCAGCATGAAGATCCGCGACTTCGACCTGGACTTCGACCCGGACAACCTGGTCGACTCGCGCGTGCGCGTCGTGCTGGACGCGGCGTCCATCGACACCGACCAGCAGATGCGCGACGACCACCTGCGTTCGGCGGACTTCCTGGACGTCGCGAACCACCCGGACATCACGTTCCAGAGCACCGAGATCGTGCCGCGGGGCGGTGACGAGTATGAGATCCGCGGTGATCTCACCATTCGCGGCACGACCCGCCCGGCGGTGCTCAAGGCGGAATACGCCGGCACCGTCACGAACATGCAGGGCGGCAAGAGCGCCGGCTTCAGCGCGACGACGAAGATCAACCGCGAGGACTTCGGCCTGACTTGGAACGTGGCGCTCGAGCAGGGCGGCCTCCTGGTCAGCAAGGACATCAAGATCGAGATCGACCTCGAGGCCATGTCCTCCGCCGCCGAGGTGACCGCCGAGGCCGAGGCGGAGTCCGAGATGGACGAGCGCGAGGCCGCCCGCGCCAGCGCCTGATCCGCAACCGACGCGACGACACCCGAGGGGCCGGATTCACCCGGCCCCTCGCGCGTACCATGGCCCGATGAACGAGGCCTGCACGCACCTCGACCAGATCCACGACGTCGAGCCCAGCGCCGACGGCTGCGAGGACTGCCTGCGCATCGGCTCGGGCTGGGTCCACCTGCGGCTGTGCATGACCTGCGGCCACGTCGGCTGCTGCGACCAGTCGCCGAACCGGCACGCCACCGCGCACGTCCACGCCAGCGGCCACCCGATCATCCGGTCGCACGAGCCCGGGGAGGAGTGGGGCTACTGCTACCCCGACGATCTCTACATGGAGACCCTTCCACGCTGAGCGCGCGGCCGTGAACGCCTAGCATGGCGCGGATGCCGAAGCCGAGCTACCCACCGGCGCCGACCAGCGACCAGGTGGACGACTACCACGGCGTGGCCGTGGCCGATCCCTACCGCCCGCTCGAAGACACCGATGCGCCTGAGACGCGCCGGTGGATCGCGGCGGAGAACGACCTGACGGAACGGGTGCTCTCCGGGCTGGCCGCGCGCGGTGAGATCCGTGCCCGCCTCGCCGAGCTGTGGGACTTCCCACGGGCCGGTGCGCCGATCCACCGTGGCGACCGCTGGTTCCAGCTCCGCAACACCGGCCTCCAGGACCAGGACGTCCTCTGGGTCTCGGATGCGCCCGACGATCCCGGGCGCGTGCTGCTGGATCCGAACGGTCTCTCGCAGCAGGGAACGCGGGCGCTGTCGGCCATGGCCATCAGCGAGGACGGTGAGCGGCTCGCCTACGCCATCAGCGACGCCGGGTCCGACTGGCGCACCTGGTCCGTCCGCGAGGTGGCCACGGGCGACGACCTGGCGGACCGGGTCACGTGGAGCAAGTTCGCCTCCGCCGCCTGGACCGCTGACGGCGAGGGCTTCGTCTACGGTCGCTACCCGGAGCCGCCGCCCGACGCGGCGTACGACGCGCCGAACCTCCAGATGGAGCTGTGCTACCACCGGCTCGGCACCGATGCGGCCGACGACGTGGTGGTGCTCTCCGTCCCCGAGCATCCGGACTGGGGCTTCGAGCCGATGGTCACCGACGAGGGTCGCCTGCTCGTGGTCAGCGTCTGGCGCGGGACCGATCCGGAGAACCGCCTGTGGGTGGCCGACCTCGCCGGCGGGGTGGACTCGATCGAGGTCCGGCGCCTGCTCGACGTCCCCGATGCGCGCTACGAGCCGATCGGCGCCGTCGACGGCACCCTCTACCTGCTGACGGACCGCGACGCGCCGAACGGGCGCGT
>DASTYP010000039.1:0-36981 GCA_035764845.1 Candidatus Limnocylindria bacterium | reverse complement strand
GTCATCGGTCTGGTCCGTTCGGTAACGCAGCACCAGGCCGTCATCCGTCAGCTCGTCGGCGATGGTCAGGACCGTGCGCCGGACGCGCTCGTCGTCGGGCGGCAGGAAGTGGAGGAGCGGCATCAGCAGGAGCGAGGCGTCGAGCGCCTCGGTCTCGTAGTGCTGGGTGAAGACGCCACGCTTGTCGAGGCCGTGCCCGCAGATGTCGGCGTGGATCTCGTCCGCGGCCTGCTGCCACCTCTTCGCGTGCTCGTCGTCGTCCCGCAGGCGCGCCAGCTTCGCCCCGCGGTCCGCGGCGACCCAGCACATCAGCTTCGAGCTGGTGAAGTGCTTCGGCTCGCCCCGGACCTCCCACATCCCGCGGTCGGGCTCGCGCCAGTGCTCCAGCGCCGCCTCTACCTGGCGCACCAGGATCGGCCAGATGCGCTCGTCCAGGTGGTCTCGCGAGGTGGTGTGCAGGTACACCGAGTCCAGCACGGCGCCCCACATGTCGTGCTGCTTCTGGCCGTAGGCCGCATTGCCGATGCGGACCGGGCGCGCATCCTCGTAGCCGCTCAGGTGCTCCAGGACCTGCTCCGTCAGCGCTCGCTCGCCGTCGATGCCGTACATGATCTGCAACTGCTCGTCGCGCTCCGCGACGTCCGCGATGAACGAGAGGTAGTCGTTGGCCTCCCACTCGAACCCGAGCGTGTAGAGCGCCCAGAGGGCGAAGGTGGAGTCGCGGATCCAGCTGTAGCGGTAGTCCCAGTTGCGTTCACCGCCGGGCGTCTCGGGCAGGGAGGTCGTCGGCGCCGCCACCACGGCACCGGACGGCGCGTAGGTCAGCGACTTGAGCGTCAGGGCCGAGCGCTCCAGGAAGGAGCGCCACGGGTGGTCCGGGAAGGTGCCCCGGGCCAGCCAGTGCTGCCAGTGGTGCGCGGTCCACACCAGCCGCTGGTAGGCGTCCTGGCTGGTGCGCGGGACGTCGGCCCCATTCCAGGACAGCGCGCAGAAGCGGACGTCGCCCTCCTTGAGCAGTGTGCGCGCCTGGACCGCCGGCCCCTCGATCCCCAGGTTGAGGTCGCTGGTCAGCACCAGTTCGACGTCACTCGCGTCCGAACGGCAGGCGACCTGGTGGTACCCATCCTCGGTGTACGCCCAGGTCCCGAACTGGCGGCCGTAGTCGAAGACCGGCTCGCAGTCGAGCGTGAGCTGCATCTCGCCGTTCACGCAGCGGACGATGCGCAGCAGGATGTGGCTGGCGTCGTAATCCGTCGGCGGACGTCGCTGGGTCTTGGACCGCGTCTCGTCGTGGCGCCAGGGCCCCATCAGCAGCACGTCCCGCACGATGATCCAGCCCGTCGGCGATCCCCAGCTCGTCTCGACGACCATGGTCCCGGGCAGGTAGCGGCGGTCGGCAGGAACCCGGACGTCGGACGGGCCGAACCGGAATCCGCCGGCGTCGCGGTCGAGCATGGCTCCGAAGACGCTCGGCGAGTCCATGCGCGGCAGGCACAGCCACTCGACGTTGCCCGACGGCGCGATCAGCGCGGTCGTCTCGCAGTCCGACAGGAAGGCGTAGTCACCGATGGGCGGAAAGGCCGACGACCCGAAGGGCGAGTCGTCGATGAAGCGGTTGCGGCCGGTGGGGACGCCGTTCCTGCCCGTGATCTACCTCCTGGAGTCGCTCCGATCGGATCAGATGTCGCTGTTGAAGGTGTCGCAGGCGTTCGGGTTCTTCTCCTGCAGCCCCACCGAGAACCAGTGCTGGCGCTGCTCCGATGAGCCATGCGTCCAGGTCTCAGGGTTGACCTGTCCCTGCGTCTGCTCCTGGATGCGATCGTCGCCGATGACCTCGGCCGCGTTGAGCGCCTGCGCGATCTGCTCGTCGGTGAGCGGCTGCAGGTAGCCCGTGTCGACCGCGTTGCCGGCCCAGACGCCGGCGTAGCAGTCGGCCTGCAGCTCCGTGCGCACCGCGCCGCCCTCAGCGCCGGTATCCCGATTCGAGTCCAGCGCGCCGAGCAGGTTCTGGATGTGGTGCCCGTACTCGTGGGCGATCACGTACTCCTCGGCCAGCGGCCCGCCCTCGGCGCCGAACCGGTTCTGCAGGTCGTCGTAGAAGCCGAGGTCGAGATAGATGGTCTGGTCCAGCGGGCAGTAGAACGGCCCGACGGCGCTCGTGGCGCCGCCGCAGGCGGTCTGCGTGGCGTCGGTGAAGAGCTCGGCCTCGGGCAGCTGCAGCTGTTGGTTGGAGGCCTGGAACGCTTCGGTCCAGTAGGCGTCGAGGCTGTTGATGGTGCCGACGATGCGGCAGTCCTGCCGCTGGTTGGCCTCCTCGCCGGTGTCGCACTCGGCCGCCAGCTGGCTGCCGACCGGCCCCTCGGCCGGGGCGCCGGCACCACCGGCCAGATCGCCGAGGTTGCCACCCATCAGCAGGTAGAGCGCGACCAGCACCAGGCCGCCGAGGCCGCCACCGACCGCGATCCCGCCCCCGCGCACGCGGCGCCCACGAGCGTCGGTGACGCGCCCGGGATCGAGCTGGGCGTCAGGTCGAAAGGTCACGGATCGTGTCTCCTCCGGGAATCGCTTGGTCGCTCGTGCGACCGAGCCAGCATATGCGTCCTGCGTGCCAGCCGCGCGTCACGGCCCCCGTCGCGGCGGGCGGGCGCCTACGAGAGGCGCTCGGCGAGCCAGCCGATGGCCATCGGGTAGCGCCAGTCGATGCCCGAGTGCGATCCGTCGAACAGCTCGAAGTGGATGCGGTCCTCGGCCACGCCCGCGCGCACGAGCGCGTCGCGGAACGCCTGGGCGCCGAGGTCGAGATAGAAGTCATCGCTCCGGCCGGCATCGATCCATGCCGCTCGCAGGTCGCGGAGCGCCTCATTGCGGGACTCGGCCATGCGCACCGGATCCCACGCCAGCCAGCGCTCCCAGACCTCGGGGATCAGGCGGCCCGTATCGGTCTCGAAGGGAAGGCGGACGGTGCCGTCCGGTTCGGCGGAGTAGCAGGCGGCCATCGCCCAGGTGTTGATGAGCGGACCGTCGGTGCGGCGGCTTCGTCCCGGGCGGGACCGGAAGTCCGACCAGAAGGCGTCGTACGAGCCGTCGTACGCGTCACGCAGCGCGCGGACGGCCTCCCGGAAGTCGGGCAGGTAGCAGTGCTCGAAGAGGGCGTCGCCCGCGTGGGTGGCCAGGCCGCCGAAGCGGTCGGGCCGGAGCATCGGCAGGATCATGGCGCCGTAGCCGCCGCTGCTCTTGCCGGCCACGCCGCGGTGGGCGGCATCGGCCAGGGTGCGATAGCGGGCGTCCACGAACTCCACCACGTCGTCGCTGACGTACGTCGCGTAGCGCCCGGTGCCGGGCGAGTCCACGAACTGCGAGCCGCCCAGGCTGGTCCAGGCGTCGACGAAGACGACGATGGCCGGCGCGTGGGACTCGTCGGCGAACCACGCGTCCAGCTCCTCCAGCGCCGATGGCTGGAAGGCCTTGCGGTTGCGCCACATGTCCACCTGGCCCGTGAAGCCCTGGATGACGTAGACCGACGGGTACCGGCGCTCGCCGCGCTCGTAGCCGGGCGGCGTGTACACCAGCAGCGGCCGCACGTGCGGATCGCCGAGCGGGTTGCCGGTGAGCGCCTGGCTGTCGATCACGTGCTCGTCGATGCGGCCGGCCCAATGGTGGCCCCAGGGCGGTGGCAGGTCCATGCCTGGAGGGTAGCAGCCGCGTACGCCGGACGGTCGGCATGGTACCGATGGGCCATGGAGGACCCTGACGGCTCCCGCGAGACTCGTCGCGTCCATGACCGATGCTGCCCGGACCCAGACGGTCCATCGCGGCGTATCCGCGGCGACGGAGTCCCTGCGCGACGCCGTCGCGCGCGTGGCTGCCGTTGCCCGCGACCGAGCGGTCTTCGAGTCGGCCGCCCTCCTGATCCCGATCGGCCTGGTCGGCCTGACGCACGCCACCGGACCGATGCTGTGGCTGATCGCGAGCGCCTACCTGGTGGCCAGCGCCTGGCTCGCGGTCCGAGCCCACGAGCGCGGCGGATCGGCCGGCTGGACCGAGGCCCGGATCCTCCTGGCGGTCGGGATGGTGGCGGCCGGGCAGCTGCTGACCGGCACGACGGGCCTGCTCTCGGTCGTGTACCTGCCGATCATCGCGCTGGCCGCCTTCGGCAGCCCGCGCCTGCTGGTGCTGGCGCTCGTCGCCTCCGTGCTCGCTCACCTGACCTCCGAGACCATCGTGCGCCACGCCTTCCTCGAGTCGGTCGAGCGTGCCCTCGGGTTCGCCAGCGCGGCCGGCCTCGTCGCCTTCGGGACGCGCGGCGAGGTGCAACGGCTCGAGCGCGCGCGGCACCGCCTGCGCCGCGCCGTACGGTCCGACCGCCGCCGTGCCCGCCACATCGCCGGCATCGAGGCGATCGGCCGCGTCCTCGCCGGGCAGGGTCCGACCCCGGCCGCGTTCGACGACGTGGTGGAGCGGATCTCGACCGAGTTCGGCTACCGCTACGTGTCCGTCTACCTCGGCGACGATCGCCTCGTGACCCTGGTGGCCCAGCGCGGCTACACGGAGCTGGTCGAGACCTTCGACGGTGAGCGCGGGATCGTGGGTCGCGTCATGCGCACGCAGCGTCCGGTCCTGGTCGCCGACGTGTCTCGCGACCCCGATTACTGGGTGCTGAACCCGGACGTCACGAGCGAGATCTGCACGCCGATGCTCGCCGGCGGGGAGTTCCTGGGCTTCCTGAACGTCGAGTCGACGGACCGCCGGCTCGACACCACCGACCTGCGGCTGATGACGACCATCGCCGACCGCCTCGCCGCCGCGCTGATCATCGGCCGGGAGCGGCAGCGCATCAGCGAGCGAGCGGACCTGTTCCACCACCTCCACGAGTTCAGCGAGGCCGTCAGCTCGACGCTCGACGCGGAGCAGCTGCACCGCGCCATCGCACGCCGGGCCTCACTCGTCGTCCCGGCCGACGTCGTGACGCTGCACCTGCTCGACCCCGAGCACGGCCGCTACCTGCTCCGCGCCATCGAGGGCAACAGCTACCTGGCGCTCGGCAGCGAGGTCCGTCCCGGCGAGGGGATCGCGGGACGCGCCGTGCGCGACCGGACCATGGTCATCGACGACGCCGCGCCCCAGCTTCCGACGCTGCGCACCGTGGCCGCCGGGTTCCTGGCGGAGGAGCCGCCGCCGCCCATGCTCGGCGCCTCCGTTCCGCTGGTTCGCGATGGGGCGGTGCTCGGCGCGCTCACCCTCATGCGGCACGATCGGGCGCGTCGGTTCACCGAGCTGGAGCGCGACGCGCTCGCCATGCTCGCGCAGCAGGCCGTCCTGGCCGTGACGAACGTGTCGCTCCACGCCGAGGTCGCCGAGCTGGCCATGCGCGATCCGCTGACGGGGCTCTTCAACCGTCGCTACCTCGACCCGGCGGTGCAGCAGCTCTTCGCGCGCCAGGCGCGTCTGCCCGTCGAGGAGCGCGTGCCGATCGCGGCGATCATGTTCGACCTCGACCACTTCAGCCAGCTCAACAACCGTCACGGCCACCAGATCGGCGACGCCGTGCTGCGCACGTTCGGCGAGATCCTGCGTTCCCGCATGCGCACCACGGACCTGGTCGGGCGGTTCGGCGGCGAGGAGTTCGTGGCGATCCTCTACCGCGCGTCACTCGACGACGCGATGCGCATCGCGGACGAGGTGCGCGAGCAGCTCACCGCCACGCCGATCCCCGGCTCGGACGGGGAAGAGCTACGGGCGAGCGTCTCGGCTGGCTGCGCGACCGTCGGTCCGGACCAGGAATCCCCGGAGGAGCTGTTGCGAGCCGCGGACGTCGCGCTGTACATGGCGAAGCGGGCGGGGCGCGACCGCGTCTGCGCGGCCTAGCGCGACAGCGCTACGGCGTCTCACCCCGGAGCTCGACGCCCTGGAGGCGGCGGATCATCAGCGCCGCCGCCAGCAGCGTCACGACCACGGTGACGGTCACCGCCGTGCCCAGCTCCAGCGCCGCGCTGACCGATCCCTGCGCGCCGAATGCGTCGGCGATGGCCAGCGCGTGCTGGCGCACCGAGACCGTCCGGGTGCCCGCGAACAGCCCGGCGATCACCCCCTCCCAGATCACGACGTACGCCAGCCCGACCACCAGCGCGCGGGACGTCACCAGTGAGAGGGCGGCGAAGATGGCCGTGTACTCGAGTGCTCCGACGACGGCGGCCACCGCGTACGCGAGGCCCAAGGCGGAGTCCCCACCGTTGCCGACCAGCCCTGCCAGCAGGATGGCCGGGACGACGATCAGGATCGTCACCAACCATGCGACCACCAGCTTGACGAGGCCGATGCGAACGCGGGCGATCGGCTTCGAGAGGAGGTAGATGATCGTGCCGTCGTCGAGCTCGGAGCCGATGGTCGCGGTGCCGACGATGACGCTGACCAGCGGCAGCAGCACCGCCAGGCCGAAGTCGGCCAGCAGGCGCCCCGTGAAGCGCGAGGCCTCCTGCGGTGATGGGTCCGAGAGCCGGAAGAGCGCCGCCACCACCACGATCAGGGCCGCCAGCAGGACCAGCAGCAGCGTGCGGCGCCGGTTGAGCAGGGCGCGAATGGTCAGGGCGGCGAGCGTCGCGGTCATCGGCGCACCAGGTAGCTGAACACCGACTCGAGCGACTCGTCGGCCGGCCGCAGCTCGTACAGCGAGGCCCGCGCGCGCTGCGCGGCGGGTCCCACCGTGCGGGTCAGCGCGCCGTAGTCGACCGTGCGGACGGTGAGGGCGCCGTCGGTCAGCTCCACCCCCTCGACCTCCGGGGCGGCCAGGAGCTCGCGGGCCAGCGACCGATCGTCGGACGAGCGGATGGTGAAGCTGTGCGGCCGATCGGTCATGAGGCGGCGGATGCGCCGGAAGTCGCCCGAGGCGGCGAGCCGTCCGGCGACGATCACCAGGACGCGGCCCGACAGCCGCTCCACCTCCTCGAGGATGTGGCTGGAGAAGAGGATCGTCCGTCCCGCCGCCGCCATCTCGCGCAGCAGATCCATCATGTGCAGCCGCTGGCGCGGGTCCATCCCGTTGAACGGCTCGTCAAGGATCAGGACGCCCGGATCGTGGACCAGGGCGGCGGCCACCTTGATGCGCTGGCGCATCCCCTTCGAGTAGCCGCCGATGTTGCGGCCCGCCGCGTCGACCAGGTCCACGGTCTCGATCGCCCGATCCGCCGCGCCCTCCGGATCGTCCAGGCCCTGCAGCCGCGCCGAGGCCAGCACGAACTGGCGCCCGGTGAGGAACGCGTAGACCGCCTCGCGCTCCGGCACGAAGCCGATGCGCCGGTAGAGGGACGGGTGCCGCCAGGTTGGCTCACCGTCAAGTTGCACCGCGCCGGCGGAGGGGGCCAGGAAGCCGGCCATCATGTGCAGCAGGGTCGTCTTGCCCGCGCCGTTCGGGCCCAGCAGCCCGGTGATGCCCGGCCCGACGTCGAAGGTCACGTCGTTGACGGCCACGACGTTGCCGTACCAGCGCGAGACCGCCTCGAGCTTGAGGACGCTCACGTGGCGATCCTCCGGTAGCGGACGGCCAGCACGGCCCAGCTCACCCCCAGCAGGATCAGTGTCGCGACCGCGTACATCGGCCCGGGGACGTCCGCCGCCCGGACGGGCGAGTTGGGGGACACGCCACCGAACAGCCACTCGCGCGTGCCGTCCAGGATCGACAGCGGATTCACGAACGGGGCCCAGTCGGCCAGCGCCCCACCCTGCTCCTGGAAGCTGGCGCTGACCACGCCGCCGATGAGGAACAGCGCCAGCACGGCGCCCGCGGCGTACGCCCGCCGGCCGGCGACGGCGCAGATCGCCAGGCCGATGCTGGCCAGCACCACGGCGTGCAGGAGCGCGTTGCCGACGATCTTGACGAGGGAGCCGGCCTCGTCGCCGAAGGCGGCCACGATGTCCTCCGCCGCCAGCACGCGACCCAGGAAGAGCAGCAGGACGGGCAGCAGCGTGATGGAGAGCAGGGCCAGCGCCAGCGCGCCGCCCTTGGCCAGGACGTAGTCGAGGCGCGAGATGGGCCGGCTGAAGTAGAGCGGCAGGACGCTGTGGCGAACGTCGTTGACGACCAGCTCCGGCGCCTGCGCGGCCAGGAAGATCGGCAGGAGCGCACCGATCTCCCACAGGTAGTTGTCGTACGAGTACAGCTCGATGATGTCGCCGGCGAGGACCCGGATGGCGACCGCGATGACGGCGGGGAGCAGCGCGAGGGCGAGCGTGCCCCACGGCAGGATCTTGGCGCGGCCCGAGCGACCCAGGCCGAAGAGCGCGCGCAGCCCGGCCCTGACGATGGCGGACACCGCGCCGCGGCGTCCCAGCCGCGGGCCGTCGTAGTGACGGTAGCCGATGTCGTAGATCGTGCCGGCGGTCTCGGGACTGGCGCTCATGCGCTCCCTCCACCGGCCGTCGGGGTCGCCGGATCGCGGAACAGATCCTCGAGCTGGTGGCGCCGGTGCTCGATGCGCACCAGCGGAAGGTCGCGGGCGACCGCTTCATCGCGGACCGCGTCGTAGACGGCGTCGGCGCCGCCGCCGCCCAGCTCGACCGTCGCCAGCCGACCGTGGGCCCGCGCCTCGATGCCGCGGGCCGTCAGGGCGGCGACCAGCGCATCGGTCTCCTCCTCCGTCTCGACCACGAGCTGCCCCGTACGTTCGGTGAACGAGGCGAGCGGCGCGGTGCGCAGCAGGCGGCCGGCATCGATGGCGACGAGCCACGACGCGACCCGCTCGATCTCGCCGAGCAGGTGGCTGGCGACGACGACGGTCATGCCGAACTCGCGGCCGATGCGCTCGATCAGCGCCAGCATCTCGTCGCGGCCGGCCGGGTCAAGGCCGTTGGTCGGCTCGTCCAGGAACAGCAGCCTGGGGTCGTGGACCAGCGCCTGGGCGAGCTTGACCCGCTGCTTCATGCCGGTCGAGTAGCCGCCCATCTGGCGGTAGCGCTCCTCGTACAGGCCCACGTGGCGCAGGACGTCCGCCGTCCGCTCCCGCGCGGCGCCGGCAGGGAGCCCCGACACGCGCGCCATGTACGTCACGAACTCGGTGGCGGACACGTCCGGCGGGAGGCAGTCGTGCTCCGGCATGTAGCCGACGCGCTCCCGGATCTGCCCGCCGTGGGTCGCGACGTCCAGGCCGAGGACCTCGGCGTTGCCGGACGTGGGGGACAGCAGGCCGAGCAGCACCTTGATCAGGGTGCTCTTGCCGGCGCCGTTGGCGCCGACCAGCCCGATGACGCCCTCGTCGATCTCGACGCTCAGGCCGTCGAGCGCAGTCACCCCACCGGGGTACCGCTTCGTCAGCGCTCGGGTGCTGATGAGAGCCATGTTCCGCCAGTCTACGGCCCGACGCGCCGCGCCGTCGCGACCCGCTCCACGTCACGGATCGAACGCCAACCTCGCTTGCCGCTTGCCGAATCCGCAGGGATCAGCCATCGATGCGCAGGTTTCCGCTCGTTTCGGGGTGGCCCGGCACGTCGGTTGCTAGTCAGAACCGCATCATGGTCACAACTTCGCAACCCGAGCCGAGCGGCGCGGCCCACCCCGGCCCCGGGCCGGGACGCCCCCTCGCCTTCGTCGTGGACGACGACCCGTCGGCCCTGGAGCTCCTGCGTGCGGTCGCCCAGGACGCGGGGTGGGCGGTGCGCGGCTTCACCAGGCTGCGCGACGTGCAGGACGCGCTCCGGCGCCAATCGCCGGCCCTGATCGTCCTTGACGACGACCTGCCGGACGGGCGCGGCGGCGACCTTGCGCGCGAGCTGCGCCGGGACGCTCGTCTTCGCGGCGTCCCGCTCCTCGTCTGCACCGGCGCGCACGCCATGCGCCGTGCGGAGATCGGCGCGTGGGCGCCGGTCGTCTCGAAGCCGTTCGACATCGTGGAGATGGAACGGCTGCTGGCGGACGCCGCCGACGCGGCCGACGCCCGGCGTCACGTCGGCCACGCCGCCACCGACATCGAGCGCGCCGGGTAGGCTGGGCGCGTGCGCGCGCTCATCCTCACCAACGAGTTCCCGCCGGACATCTACGGCGGTGCCGGGGTTCACGTCGCCGAGCTGACCAGGCACCTGCGATCGCTGATCGAGCTTGACGTCCGCACCTTCGGCTCCCTGGCCGAGGAGTCGGCCGGCTGGCGGGTGCAGGGTTACCCGCCGGCCCACGATCTGGCGGATGCCGATGAGCGCCTGCGACCGATGCTCGCGGCCCTGTCGCGCGACGTCGCCATGGTGGCCGACCCCGTGAACGCGGACGTCGTCCACGTTCATACCTGGTACACCCACTTCGCCGGCATCCTGGCGCGCCTCGCGTACGGCCTCCCGCTCGTGCTCACCGTGCACTCGCTGGAGCCCCTGCGGCCCTGGAAACGTGAGCAGCTGGGTGGCGGGTACGACGTCAGCGCCTGGGTGGAGCGCACCGCCATCGAATCGGCCGATGCGATCGTCGCCGTCTCACGGGGCACGCGCGCCGATGTCCTGCGGCTCTTCGACGTCGTGCCCGAACGCGTCCACGTCATCCACAACGGCATCGACGCCGACTTCTACCGCCCGGACCACGGCACCGATGCGCTCGAGCGTCACGGGGTCGACCCGATGGTGCCCTACGTGCTCTTCGTCGGACGCATCACCCGCCAGAAGGGGATCGTGCACCTGGTGCGCGCCATCCAGCACCTCGACCCCGGCATCGGGGTGGTGCTGTGCGCCGGCCAACCGGACACGCCGGAGATCGCGCGCGAAGTGACCGAGGGCGTGCGCGCGGCGCAGGCGACGCGCGACACCGTGGTGTGGATCGGCGAGATGGTCTCGCGCGAGGAGGTGCGGCAGCTGTACAGCCACGCCGCGGTGTTCTGCTGCCCATCCGTCTACGAGCCGTTCGGAATCATCAACCTCGAGGCGGCGGCGTGCGAGACGCCGGTGGTCGCATCGGCCGTCGGTGGCATCCCGGAGGTCGTCGTCGACGGCGAGACGGGGCTGCTGGTCCCGGTGGAGCTGTCGCCGGACGACCCGATGCGACCCGTCGACGCCGACCGTTTCGAACGGAACCTGGCCGGGGCCATCAACGCGCTGATGGCGGACCCGGCGGCGCGCGACGCCATGGGGCGGGCCGCCCGCCGCCGGGCGGTCAGCACGTTCGGGTGGGACGCGATCGCGCGGCAGACGGTCGACCTGTACCGAACCCTGATCGCCTGAGGATCACGCGCCGCCGCGGCGCGGCCGCCGAACCCGGGCGAGCACGCCGGTCACGCCCAGCCCGCCGAGGAGGAACACCAGCGCCGCCGCCGGGAACACGCCCTCGACGCCCGTGACGGCAACCACCACCGCGCCGGCGCTCGGTCCCAGGATGCCGGCGACGTAGAGCGGCAGCAGCACCAGGTTGAGCGTCGCGGAGCGGCGCTCGGGTGGCGCCTCGGTGGCGATCAGGCTGAACATCATGGCCTGCACCGCCGCCTGGAATGCCGCGTAGATCGCCGCGAGCACGGCCAGAATGAGGACGCCGGTGGCCAGCGGCATGAGCCCGACCGCCACGCCCCCGGCGACCAGCGAGACGGCCAGGACCGGCCGGAAGCCGATGCGGTCCCCCAGGGGACCCGAGACGGGCGACACCAGCGCCCCCGCCAGGGCCGCCGTGCCCGTCACGAGCGCGATGGCGCTGGCCAGGCCTGCCGCCGTGCCGTGGATGCGCTCGACCAGGATCGGCACGAAGGGACGGAACATCTGGTTGGCCAGGATCGCCACGCCGAAGACGACGAACAGGCGACGCACGCCGGCGTCCCGCAGCACGCCGGTCACGGCGCGCGTGGCCAGGGTGATGACCCGGCCGGTGGGGACGACCTCCGGCCGCACCTCGGGCGTCGCGGCCAGCAGCAGCACGGCGATGCCGGCCGACAGCGCCGCCGAGAGCCAGAAGACGGCGGACAGCGACAGCCCGGCCCCGTCCACCAGCAGGCCGGCCAGCACCGGGCCGACGGCGAAACCGATGGGGCTGGTCGCGCCGAAGATCGCGCTCATGGTGCCGATCCGCCCCGACGGGGTGACGTCACGCAGCGCGGCCAGCATGACGCCGGTGTTGCCGAGCTGGAGGCCGGTCAGCAGGAGGGCTACGGCGAGCTGCCACGGCTCCCGGGCCCACGCCACGCCGGCGAAGACGACGGCCTCCACCACGGCGCTGCGGACGATGACGGCGCGGCGGCTGTACTTGTCGGCCCAGACGCCCCAGAACGGGACCAGCAGGATGCCGAAGACGAAGATGAGCGAGGTGAAGACGCCGGTGAAGACCGGAACGTCGGCGGCCGGCAGCCCCACCTCGCCGAGGCGCAGGGGCAGGTAGGCGAAGATCTGGCTGACGCCGGCCGCTTCGACGGTCGAGGTGATGCCGTAGACGAGCAGCAGCGAGCGCCAGCCTCCGCGGGCGGACGGCTCCACCCGCGGAGTCTATCGGTGTGCCGGCGGCCCTCAGCCCGGCGAGACGCGCGACATCAGCGCCAGCATGTTGCCCTCGCCGTCCTCGAAGAACGTCATCCACTCCTCGGTGCCGGTGGCGTCGTCGGTGTAGATCACGTGCGGGGCCCCGGTGAAGTGCACGCCGTCGGCGGCGAGCGCCTCCTGCGTGCGGTGGATGTCGTCGACCAGGAAGTAGAGGACCGATGACGGCCGCCAGTCCGCCTCATCCTTGCGGTGCAGGTAGAGCCGGACCCCGCCCGCGTCGAAGAATGCGAGGTCGCCGAAGGTGAAGACGTGCAGCAACCCCAGCGTCTCGCCGTAGAAGCGCTCGGCGCGCGCCACGTCGCGGATGGAGAGCGAGACCTGGCCGATGGGGCCGAGTCGGATAGGGGAGTCGGTATCGGTCATGGGATTCGTGGTCCTCGAGCGGGAGAGCTGACTGGTGGCCGGGATGCCGGGCCAGCGGCGCAGCTCGCCGCCGCGGACGCCGAGCTTGTCGCTGATGTTGGCGAGGTGGTACTTGACCGCGTCGACGCTGGTGCCTCGCCGCCTGGCGATCTCCGCGCGACGCATGCCGTGGCGCAGCCAGTCGAGCACCTGCCATTCGGCCGGCGTCAGGACATCGGGATGCGGAGGGCGACCTCGGCCTCGTCGCGCGGTCATGGCGGACAGCGTAGACGCGCCGCTCGCGAATTACCCTACCCGTGGACGTGGCGTAGCATCGCCGCATGACCGGTTCGCAGCGGGCCGCGGTGATCGGCGGGACGTGGCTCATCGGCCTGGGCCTCGTGTTCCTGGTCCAGCAGGCGCTCGACGTGCCGTGGGGCCAGGCGTGGCCGCTCTTCCTGGTCCTGGCCGGCGTGGGGACCGGCGTGTCGGCCCTGGTCGGGATGGCGGGCCGCGCGCGGCCGCTGGCCGTCGCCTGGGCGCTGGTGTGGCCGCTGATCCTGGTGATCGCCGGCGTCCTGCTGTTCCTGGACTTCGCCGAGCTGGCGCCCATCGACGCGTGGGGGCTGCTGGTGCAGTGGTGGCCGGTGATCCTGATCGTGCTCGGCGGGCTGGTCCTGCTCGGCGCCGTGTGGCCGACCGGACGTGGCGTCGAGGAGGGGGTTTCCGTCCCGCTGGAGGCGGGCGAGGGCGAGGTGCGGCTGCGCTTCGGCGCCGGCGAGCTCGAGGTCGGCCGGGGCACGCCCGGCCGCCTGGTGGAGGGGACGTTCGAGGGCGGCGTCATCCGGCGCGACCTCGGACCGGGAGCGGTCGAGCTCTCGGCCGATGCGGCCGGCATGTGGCCGTGGGTCGATCGTCGGCTGCGCTGGCGCATCGGTCTGGCGCCCGACGTGCCGCTCTCGCTCCGGGTCGAGGGTGGGGCGTACCGCGGCTTCCTGGACCTCTCCGAGCTCGCCGTTCGTGCGCTCACCGTCAAGACCGGGGCCAGCGACACGCGGATCGTCCTCCCGCGCGACGTCGCCCGCTGCGAGGTCCGCATCGAGGCGGGCGCCGCCCAGGTGAGCGTCGACGTGCCTCCCGAGGTCGCCGCGCGCATCCATTCGACCATGGCCCTCGGTACGACCCGCGTCGACGAGTCGCGCTTCCCGCGGGCCGCCGATGGCTGGGCCTCGCCGGACCTGGCGGGAGCGGCGCGCGTGGCGGAGATCTGGGTCAACGGCGGGGTGGGCACGGTCCGCATCTCGTGACCGGTTCGGTCCTGTACCGCGGCGGGGCGCTGGCCGACGGCCGCTCATCCGAGCTGCGGCGTGACGTCTCCATCCTGGTGCGCGACGGGCGCATCGCATGGATCCGGCCGCGGGACGGCGAGGAGGCCGTCGGGGACGCCGAGGTGATCGACGCCGCCGGCTCGGCCTTCGTCCCGGGCCTGGTCGACTGCCACAGCCACGTCACCGGGCCCGGCGGGGCGAACTGGATCGCGCGGTTCTCGGATCCCGCCCCGGCGCTGCTGGCCGTGGCGGAGGACAACGCGCGGATCGCGTCCGCCGCCGGCGTGCGCTGGATGCGCGACGTGGGCTCGCCGATCGGCATGGACCCGGTCACCGGCCGCGAGCGCGCGCTGGCCCTGGCGGTGCGGGATTCCTGGCGCGATCGCGCCGACCGTCCCTATCTGCGCGCCGCCGGCTCCTGGGTCTTCAAGCGCGGAAGCAGCCCGATCCCGAACGCGATCGAGGCCGAGACGGGCGACGAGCTCCTGGCCGGTGCCATCGGCCAGCTGGACGCCGGCGCCGACCTCGTCAAGCTCTACATGGACGGCCCGGACCCCGAGACGTCGCCGTGGACCGCCGGCGAGGTGGCGCGCGTCGTGGACGCGGTCCACGCCCGCGGGGCGCGCGTGGCGGCGCATGCCGGACGCCTTGACGGTGCCCGGGCCGCGGTGCGCGGCGGTGTCGACTCGGTCGAGCACGGGTTCGTGCTGGACGACGACGTGGCGGCCGAGATGGCGCAGCGCGGGACCGTGCTGACGTCCACGCTGGCCGTCATGCACTCGTGGCTGACCTTCGGCGCGACGACGACCATCCCGCGGTTCGCCACCCAGGAAGGCCGTTCGGCCATCGAGGCGCGGCTGGAGACGGCCCGCGCGTCCGTCGCGGCCGCCCGTCGTGCCGGCGTGTCCATCGCGACGGGGAGCGACTTCGGTGGCGGCTCGCTGCGCGCCAACCAGCTCGCCTGGGAAGTCGCTTCGTTGGTCCGCGCCGGGCTCGAGCCGCACGAGGCGCTGGCGTCCGCCACGTGGCGCGGCGGCGACCTGATCGGTGAGCCGGAGGCGGGGAGGATCCACGAGGGTGGGCCCGCCGACTTCTTCTGTGTCCACGGCGACCCGCTCTCCGATCCCGATGCGCTGTGGCGGGTCTGGCGCACCGCCTGGCCCCAGCCGGGGGTGGTGACCTCGGTCCCGCGCTGATCGGGCCGTTCGGCCGTCAACCGGCGCCGGCGGGGACGGCAGACTGGCGGTACGGCTCGGTAGGGCCCGCACCCGACACCCGAGGAGGTACGCCATGAGCGTCGCGAGCCCCGACCTGCGGGTCGGCAACCTGATGACGATCGACCCGGTGGTCATCGACCCGGAGGCGTTCGCCGCCGAGGCGGAGGCGCTCCTCAAGACGTATCGGATCAGCGGGCTGCCGGTCGTCCACGACGGCACGCTGGTCGGCGTGCTGAGCCAGACGGACCTCGTCGTCGCTCGCTCGAGCGCCATGATCGGCGTGAACTGGGATCGGCTCAAGGTCCGCCACCTGATGACGTCCCCGGCCGTGACCGTCCACGTGGACGCCCGCATCGCCGATGCCGCGCGCGAGATGACGACCCGGCACATCCACCGCCTGGTCGTGGTCGATGACGAGGATCAGCCGATCGGCGTCGTCACGCCCCTCGACCTGCTGCGCTCGCTGGTCAGCGAGGCCGACGCCGGCTGAGCGACGCCGGCGTCCCGCACTCGGCCAGGGCGCGCTCGTTGGCGATCAGCTCCAGCTCCGGGCACTCGAGGCACGACTCGAGTGCCCGCACCGCGCGGTGGGTGAGCGGACACCGCACACGGCCGTCCCGCACCTCGCGGAGATGCGCCCGACAGACGAGCCACTCGACCTCCGTGGGCGCCGGGGGTCGCGGGCGAGCGCCCGCGTCCATCAGCCGATGCTCGAGGGCTCCCAGCGGCTCACGAGGGCGGCCCATAGCAGCACGACGTCGATCGCGACACCCAGCACCAACCACGGGTGGAAGTAGAGGGCGAGGGTCACGAGGGAGGCGGCGGCCCCCGCGGTGACCAGGCCCACCCACCAGCTCTCGGGGACGAGCCAGCCGATGGTCGCGAGGGCCGCGCCGACGAGCAGCACGACGGTTGTGAGGACGAGCGCGGTTCCGAGCGCGCGCGCCGGGGCGGGGTCGAGGCCGAGGCCGGTGACCAGCCACGAGCCCGCGAGCTGGAACGGCCACTCCGGGCCGCCAGCGGTGCGCGGCGGCGCGGGGCTCAGGTACGACGCGTGGAGCAGGGCGTGCGCCGCCAGGAAGGCGGCGAGGAGGAGCTTCATGCGGTCAGGCTGCGCGGCCCCACCCGAGATCCCCAGTGCCGGAGGTCACGCCGGCCGCGTGCGCTTCGTCACCCGACGACCGCGGCGACCTCGGCAGCGATGACGCGGTCCTCCCGGGCCTCGACGACGAGCACCGCCGGCGGCCCGTCCGCGAGGACGCCGTCTCCATCCGGCACGCGGAGCTCACCGGGCACGCCGAGCGTTGCCAGCCGGCGGACGATGCCGGCTCGAATGGACGACGAGTGCTCGCCGATGCCGCCGGTGAACACGAGCGCGTCGATAGCAGGGAGGGCGGTCGCGGCAGCCGCGATGCCGGCCGCGGCGCTCCGTGCGAACGCGTCCAGGGCGAGCTGCGCGGCGGCGTCGCCGGAGCGGGCCATCTCCTCCACCTCGCGGGCACCGGGCCTGCCGGCCAGCCCCAGCAGGCCGGACCGGCGCGTGATGCCCTCGTCGAGCTCGTCCAGGGCGACCCCCTGCCGCAGCAGGTGCAGCAGGATCCCGGGGTCCACCGAACCGGAGCGGGTGCCCATCATCAGGCCCTCGTAGGGGGTCATCCCCATGCTCGTGGCCACCGATCGATCGCCGTCGACCGCGGTGACGGAGCAGCCGGATCCCAGGTGCGCGACGACCGTGCGCAGGGCCTCGCCGGGCCGATCGAGCAGCTCGGCGGCACGCCGGGTCGACCATGCGACCGAGAGGCCGTGGAAGCCGAAGCGGCGGATCTCCCATCGGTCGACCCAGTCCCCCGGCAGCGGGTAGCGCCACGCCTCCTCCGGGAGCGTCGCGTGGAACGCGGTGTCGAAGCAGGCGACGTGCGGAGGGCCGGGCAGCGCGTCGCGGGCGGCGCGCATGACCAGCGCGGCACGGTGGTTGTGCAGCGGGGCAAGGGCATCGAGCGCCTCGACGGCATCGAGCAGCTCCTCGTCGACCGGCGTGGCGCTGCGGTAGCGCAGCCCGCCGTGGACGACCCGGTAGCCGACCGCATCGGCGGTCGATGGCAGCTGGGCGAGCGCATCGGCCACGACCTGGGGAGCATCGGCGTCGCGGCCGGCCGGCCACTCCGCCACGCCGATGTCCGGCGGATCGTCGCGCGCCGGGTCCAGGAGGCTCGCCTTGAGGGTGCTCGACCCGGGGTTCAGCACGAGCACCCGCATCGGGCTAGCTCGCGCTCTCGACGCTGGCGGGCGACCAGGCCCAGCCGCTGATGTCGGGGTCGTCCTCGCCGTGCTCGCGCGTGTACGCGCGAGCCTCGACCCGCCGATCGGCCATCAGCTGACGCAGGTGCGCGGCACGGCTGTCCAGGCCTGGCACCCGGTCGATGACGTCCATGACCAGGTGGTAGCGGTCGAGGTCGTTGAGCATGACCATGTCGAACGGCGTGGTCGTCGTGCCCTCCTCCTTGTACCCGCGCACGTGCAGGTTGTCGTGGTTCGTCCGCCGGTAGGTGAGCCGATGGATGAGCCACGGATAGCCGTGGTAGGCGAAGACGATCGGCCGATCGGTGGTGAACAGCGCGTCGAACTCCCGGTTCGAGAGGCCGTGGGGATGCTCGCCCGGATCCTGGAGGCGCATGAGGTCGACGACGTTCACCACGCGCACTTTCAGGTCGGGGAGATGGCGGCGGAGGATGTCGACGGCCGCCAGCGTCTCGAGCGTCGGCACGTCGCCCGCGCACGCCATCACCACGTCGGGCTCCTGCCCCTCGTCGTTGCTGGCCCAGGTCCAGATGCCGATGCCCCGCGTGGCGTGCAGGATCGCGTCGTCCATCGACAGCCAGTTCGGCATCGGCTGCTTGCCGGCGACGATGACGTTCACGTAGTGCCGGCTGCGCAGGCAGTGGTCGGCGACGCTGAGCAGCGAGTTGGCGTCCGGCGGCAGGTAGACCCGGATGATCTCGCTCTTCTTGTTGACCACGTGGTCGATGAAGCCGGGGTCCTGGTGGCTGAACCCGTTGTGGTCCTGCCGCCACACGTGGCTGGAGAGCAGGTAGTTCAGCGACGCGATCGGCCGCCGCCACGGGATGTCGCGGGTCACCTTCAGCCACTTCGCGTGCTGGTTGAACATCGAGTCGATGATGTGGATGAAGGCCTCGTAGCAGTCGAACAGCCCGTGGCGGCCGGTGAGCAGGTAGCCCTCCAGCCAGCCCTGGCACAGGTGCTCGCTGAGGACCTCCATCACCCGGCCGTCAGGGGCGAGGTGCTCGTCGACCGGCAGCCGCTCGGCCATCCACGCCTTGTCGGTCTTCTCGAAGACCGCCTGCAGCCGGTTCGAGGCGGTCTCGTCCGGACCGAAGAGGCGGAAGCTGGTCGGGTTGCGGTCGATCACGTCGCGCAGGAACTCACCCAGGACGCGGGTTGCCTCGCTCGTCACGCCGCCGGGCTCGGTCACCTCGACCGCGTAGTCCCGGAAGTCGGGCAGCCGGAGACCCTGGAGCACCGCGCCACCGTTCGTGACCGGGTTGGCGCTCATCCGCCGCTCCCCACGCGGGGCGAGCCCTGCGAGCTCCGGCCGCAGTCGCCCGGACTCGTCGAACAGCTCGTCGGGCCGATACGAGCGCATCCAGTCCT
The DNA here is from genome assembly GCA_035764845.1 of Candidatus Limnocylindria bacterium. GTDB lineage: Bacteria > Chloroflexota > Limnocylindria > QHBO01 > QHBO01 > JACDBZ01. The sequence goes on along the minus strand of DASTYP010000039.1, from coordinate 17,945 downwards.
CGAGCAGCTTGAGGTGCTTCCGGTTGTCGCGGACGTCGGCCATCGGCACCTGGTGGGAGCGCCACGTGTTCTCGACCGGCTTGCCGTCGACCTCCTCCGGACCGGTCCAACCCTTCGGCGTGCGCAGCACGATCATCGGCCAGCGCGGCCGCTTCGCCTCGCCCTTGCCGCTGCGAGCCCGGCGCTGGATGTCGGCGATCGCGTCGAGCGCGCGATCCAGGGCCGCCGCGAAGGCGCGGTGCACCTTCATCGGGTCGTCGCCGGAGACGATCTCGACCGAGTGCCCATAGCCCTCGAGCAGCTTGACCAGCTCCTCCTCCGGGATGCGGGCCAGGACGGTGGGGTTCGCGATCTTGTAGCCGTTGAGATGGAGGATCGGCAGGACCGCACCGTCGCGCGCGGGGTCCACGAACTTGTTCGAGTGCCAGCTGGCGGCGAGCGGGCCCGTCTCGGCCTCGCCGTCCCCGACGACCGCGGCGACCACCAGGTCCGGGTTGTCGAAGGCGGCGCCGTAGGCGTGGACCAGGGCGTAGCCCAGCTCGCCGCCCTCGTGGATGGAGCCGGGTGTCTCCGGCGCCACGTGGCTGGGAATGCCGCCGGGGAAGCTGAACTGCCGGAACAGCATCCGCATGCCGTCGACGTCCTGGCTGATGGTGGGGTAGACCTCGCTGTAGGTCCCCTCGAGGTAGGCGTTCGCGACCAGGCCCGGACCGCCGTGGCCGGGCCCGGTGACGTACATGGCGTTCAGGTCCCGTTGCCGAATCGCACGGTTCAGGTGCACGTAGACCAGGTTCAGTCCCGGGACCGTGCCGAAGTGGCCCAGCAGGCGCGGCTTGATGTGCTCGGGACGCAGCGGCTCGCGCAGGAGCGGGTTGTCCAGCAGGTAGATCTGGCCGACGGAGAGATAGTTCGCCGCGCGCCAGTAGGCGTCGATGCGGCGCAGCTCATCCGTCTTCGGCGGGGCGACGGTCGCGGGCTCGGCGATGCGAGCGTTCATGGTCGGGAAGCTCCTCGACGCGGTGGGACGGCCAGCGTAGCAGCCTGCCGGTCTCCAGCCCGAACGGTCCCATTGGTCGGTCGCAGCTCCCCCTTCGGGCCGCGGTCCGTTGACCCGCCCCACGGGTCACTCACCGCCGGAGCACCCGCCAGGCCCGGTTGAGCGGTCCGTTGACCCGCCCCACGGGTCATTCACCGCCAGAGCCCACGCTGGGCCCGCTTCAGCGGTCCGTTGAACCCGCCCCACGGGTCAGCCGCGAGGTCCCGCGGCCTCTCAGCCGCCCTTGGCTGTCGCGGCGAGAAGCCCGGCGATCTCCGTGCCCCAGGTCCGGATCGCATCCCAGTCGCGCGAGTCGCCGGCGGGCGCACGGAAGGCCTTGACGACGGTGCGCTCCAGGAACCCGAGCCTGCCGGGATCCAGCCTGCCGCTGAACGTCCGATGCTCGCGCGCCCCGATGCGGTCGGCCAGGCTCACGCCATCGGCCGACGGATCCGCCGGGAGCGGCGGGTCGCCGAGCGGGCCGCTGGAGAAGACCCACACCGGGCGCCGTCGCAGCGCGTCGGTGTGGCGCTCCACGAACGCCCGCGCCGGGTCCAGCCAGCGTCCGGCGTAGACGCCGCTCCCGACGACGACCGCGTCGTAGCCGTCGACCGAGGCGATCTGGTCCGGCGGTGAGCGGTCGACGGTGATGCCGGCGGCGCGGAGCGAGGCGGCGATGGCATCGGCGATCTCGGCGGTGGACTCGTGCTTGGAGGCCGCGGTGACGAGGACGTGCATGTCGAGCTCCCCTTGGCGTGCTGGCGGCGGCCCACGACCACCGGTGCGGGCGCGGCCCCGGTCACTGGCAACCGGGGCCGCGCGCGTCGGTCAGTTCGGCGGCCGCCCGTCGGTTCAGGTCAGGTCGGTCGTGCTCTCGGGCGTCGTGGCCGGCGGGACCTCCGCCGCCTCCGCCCGCTCGACGACGATCGTGCAGCGCGTGGCCAGCGCCGCCAGCGCGCCGATGGCCGCGAAGACCGGCAGCAGGGCCGCGCCGATCACGCCGAGGGTGAGCGGGACCTCGAGCAGGGTCCGACCGTCCTCGTTCTTGATGATGAGGCGGCGGACGTTGCCCTCCTCGATCAGTTCGCGGACCTTGGCCACCAGCTGGTCGCCGTTGACCGAGAACTCCTGGCGTCGCTCGTCCATGGGAAGGTTCCTCCTAGTGCGGGACCGTCAGCCGAGGGCCGTGCCCAGCAGGCTGCCGATGGCGAAGGTGATGGCGGCCGCCGCGAGGCCGAAGCCCAGCTGGCGCGCGCCGGAGGCCAGCGCCGGCTGGCCGGTCAGGATGGTGATGAGGGCGCCGATGCCGAACAGCGCCACACCCGACAGCACGGCCGAGGCGATGATCGCGGTCATGCCGGCGGTGACGAAGAAGGGCAGCACGGGGATGATGGCTCCGGCGGCGAACAGCCCGAAGGAGGTGAACGCCGCCGTCCAAGCGGAGCCACCCAGCTCCTCGGGGTCGATGCCCAGCTCCTCGCGGGCCATGGTGTCGAGGGCGACCTGCGGGTCGCCGGCGATGATCCGTTGTGCGAGGCTGCGGGCTTCCTCCGGGTCGAGGCCCTTGGCCTCGTAGATCAGGCGCAGCTCTTCCTCCTCTTCGGCGGGGAAGGTGCGCAGCTCCTCCGCCTCGGTCGCGATCTGGTTGGCGTACAGCTCGCGCGCGCTCTGGACGCTGAGCCACTCGCCGAGGGCCATGGAGAGGGAGCCGGCCAGCAGCCCTGCGATGCCGGCGATCAGCACCGGCTCACCGCCGCTGCTGGCGCCCGCCACGCCCATGACCAGGCTGAAGTTGGAGACCAGGCCGTCGTTTGCGCCGAGCACCGCGGCGCGGAGGGCGTTGCCGCCGATGGCGCGGTGCCGCCCTTCGAACCGGGCCAGGGTCGCCCCGGCCGCGCCTCCCGTGACGGTCCGCAGCAGCCGGGCGTGCGAGCGCTCGTCGGCGGGGAGCGACGTGCCGGCCGCCTCGGGCTGGGTGTCGTACATCGTGCGGCCCTGCCGCTCCTGGGAGGCGATGACCGGCGCCACGACGCCCGCGCCGAAGCGACGTGCGACCGCGGCCAGCACCCGGGCCCGCCACGTCGGGCGCAGCGCGGCGCGCGCGCCTGCATCGGTCAGGCGCTCTTGCCAGAGCTGCGCGTGGCGATCCTCCACCGCCGCCAGGCGCTCATAGAGCTCACTGAGCCGGTCGTCTCCGGCATTCGCGGCCATGGCGCGGTACACGTGCGAGCCGTCGACCTCGCCCTGCAGGTTGTCGTGCCAGCGCTGGATATCGGAACTGGCGGTCATACCCCTCACATGCTGCGGTTCGCGGTCCGGATGGCGGCGCCCGTCCAGCGAACGAGGCGGGCGAGCTGCGGTCGGCTGAGCCTATCGCAGGCCCAGCCCCAGTGCAGCGACACCCAGTCGCCGACCTGCACGCCGTCCAGCACGCCGTCGGAGCCACGCCAGGCATCGGCCGACTCCACCCGCTCGTCGCCGAGCTGCAGCTGGCCGTCGACCAGCGTCAGCGGACGCGCCGCCACGGTGAGGTGGCCGCCGTCCACGGCCAGCACGCGGGCCGGGCGGATGCGGCACGAGTCCATCGTCTCCACGATCGGGTCGGCCGGGCCGCCGCGAAGCAGGCCGACGCGCGGGAACACCTCGAGCACGTGGAACGCGTGGACCGGTCGCGAGGCCGCCCCGACGGCCGCCTCCAGCCAGCGCCAGTCGCTCGCCGTCATGCGGCCGCGGAACCGGTCCTCGAGATCGCGGTGCAGGGGGCGTGGGCGAACGGCCGAGGTGAGCGGGCTGCCGAGCCAGTACGCCTCCACCACCCGCGCGTCGAGCGGGTCGGCGATGCCGTTGGCTTCGGCGATGAGGCGCAGGTACGGGTACGCGCCCTCGAAGCCGAGAGCCAGCGAGCGGAGCTGCCGGTCGGCCCCGGCCGTGGCGCCGTCGAGCAGGCCCGGGGCGTCGTCCGGGCCGCACAGGCCGAGGCGGTTGGGCGGGTAGGCGTAACGGGCGAAGAGGATCGGACCCGCGACGGCGTCCGGCGCCGCCGCGGGGATCGTCGTGGCCGCCACGCCTCGTCTCCTCAGGCGAGCGCCGCTTCGCGGCTGGCGGCGGGTCGGCGCAGGACCATGACGGCCACCACGGCGCCGGCGACGAGCGTCAGCCCGTAGCCGATGGTGGCGCCGGCCGCCGGCACCTGGCCGTTGGCCACGAGCTGCAGCGCAGCCGTGATCGGGGCGGCGACCGTCAGGACGGCCGTCACCGCGGTCGCCGGGGCGCGTCGCAGGGCGGCGTACCAGGTGGCGACGTAGGCCGACAGGAGGAGGCCGGTGCCCAGGACCCAGGCCCATTGCTCCAGCCCCAGGCCGCCCAGCTTGGCGAGCCCACCGGTCCAGGCCAGGTAGGCCACCAGCAGCACCAGGCCGATGCCCATGCGCGCCGCCGCGCCGATGGGGGACGGGACCGCGCGCAGCAGCCGCTTGGCGACGATGACCTCGACTGCCCACAGGGCGGTGGCGATGGCGATCATCGTCTCGCCCGAGGTCCAGCTGATGCCGTCCGGCGGTTGGATCAGCAGCTGGCTGACGAGCAGCACGCCCAGGGCACCCACCTGGAGCAGGCCCAGGCGCTCCCGAAGCAGGACGACGGCGAGCAGCGCGACCCAGAAGAACATCGTCTTGTGGATCACCGCCGCCGCGGGCGCGCTGGCGCTGGCCAGGCCGGTGAAGAAGAGCACGAACGGGATGCTGCCGCCGACGACGCCGAGGGCCAGCAGACCCAGCTTCGTGCGGCCGCTGAGCGCCGCGATGGTCGCCGCGGGACGGGGCACGAGGGCCAGCGCGACGGCCACGAGGACCAGGGCCGCCACGCCGTTCTTGAGGGTGGTGAACAGCACCGGGTCGCCGACCGAGCGGACGGCGGTGGCGTTGAGGAAGACGGAGACGCCGCTCACCAGCGCGGTCATCCCCGCCAGGGCAAGCCCGATGGTGAGCCGATGCCCGCCTCGATCGGCGGCGCGAATCCTTTCGATCACGGTTGTTCTCCTGTCGCGGTACGGAAGGCGTCGGCGATCTCCGCGGCGAGGGCCGGATCGATGACGCGCACGAGGGTTCCGGCGGACAACAGCGCCCAGTCCCCGGGCCGGATGCCGGGGACGGCGAGGGCAGACGCGGTGCGGCGCCGGCCGGCGGCGTCCACGGTGGCGGTGGTGCCGCTCACGTCGATCACGCGGACCGGGGCGGTGAGGCACATCAGGATGTCCCCACCGTCGGATGGGCCAGCGTTCGGATCCAGTGCCCGAGCCGGGCCGCGCAGACGTCGACGGCCTCACGGACTGGCTCCGAGAGCGGCGCGCCGATGAGGTCCGTGCCGGCGGCCACGCCGATGAAGCGGCCCTCGGGCAGCTCCCCGGCCAGCCGCTCCACGATCCCGAGGACCGTGGGGAGCGGGATGGCGTGCGTGGACTCGGGCGTGGCCCCCACGGCGGCGAGCTCCGGCAGCGCGGCCAGCGGGACGTCGACCACGGTCCCGGCCGGCAGGCCGTGCACCGCGTCCACGACGATCACCGGTGCGCCGGCCGCCATCAGGTCGTCGGGCATGAGCCCGCCGACGTGACAGACCTCGCCGAGCTGCAGCGTGGTGGCGGGAAGCGCCCGCACCACGGCCTCGCCGACCGCGTCGTCACCGCGCATCGGCTCGCCGCAGACGAGGATCGTCACGTGCCGCATCTCGGTCACCGTCATCAGCGCTCGTCGACCTTGAGCTCGAGGAAGTGGGTCGCGCAGCTGATGCACGGGTCGTAGCTGCGGATCAGCTGCTCCAGCCGGTGGGTCGCCTCCTCGTGCGGGAGCTCGAGCACGCTGGGGGCGAAGGTCGCCAGGTCGTGCTCGATGGCCCGCTGGTTCTGGCTGGTCGGCGGCACGATCTGGGCGCGGCTGACGAGACCGGCCTCGTCCACCTCGTAGCGGTGGAAGAGGAGGCCGCGGGGCGCCTCCGTGGCCCATGCGGCCACGCCGGGACGCGCCTCCCAGGCGACCTTCGGCTCGACCGGCCGGCGGTAGGCGTCGATGATGTCGATGGCCTCGGCGATGGCGTGGACCAGCTCGACGCCCCGGGCGACGATGCTGCGGAACACGTTGTTCTGGAGCTCGTCGCCGAGCCCGGTCTCGGCCAGCGCGGCGGCGGCCTCGGGGTGCAGCGTGGAGCCGCCGAGCACCACGCGGGCCGTGGGCCCGAGCAGGTACGGCACCCCGTCCCGGGCGCGGGCCTGGAGCGCGTTCGACCACGGGACCTGTTGCTCCTCGAAGGCATCGGTCCAGGCGCTCGGCGCGACGGCGATGCCGTCGCTGGACGTGATCCGGCCGTCGTTCATGGGGTACTCGGTCGGGTGCACCAGCGAGACGAGCCGTGGCACCCGCGCGTACGGCGGAGGCTCGAGGGTGGCGACCCAGCGCACGGTCTCGATCGCCTCCACCAGCGCGCCCGCCAGGCGGGCGCGCATCGGCTCCAGCTCCGCCGCCTTCGGCACGCGGGAGAAGCCGCCCACGCGGACGCTGATCGGGTGGATCGGCCGTCCGCCCAGCAGCGCGACCAGGTCGTTGCCGACCTTCTTCAGGCGCAGGCCACGCTCGACGATCGGGCCGTGATCGGCGGCCAGCTCGATGGCGCTCGGGTAGCCCAGGAAGTCGGGGGCGTGGAGCAGATAGACGTGCAGGGCGTGGCTCTCGATCCACTCACCGCAGTAGAAGAGGCGTCGCAGGGCGCGGATCTGCGGATCCACGGCGACGCCGAACAGGTCCTCGAAGGCGTGGACCGCGGACATCTGGTACGCCACCGGGCAGATGCCGCAGATGCGCGCGACGATGTCGATCACCTCGTCCGGCGTCCGTCCCACGACGATCCGCTCGAAGTAGCGCGGCGCCTCGAAGATCTCGAGGTGGGCCTGCGTCACCACGCCGTCGCGAACGGCCAGGTCCAGCCGGCCCTCGCCCTCCACGCGGGTCAGCTGCTTCACCGCGAACCGCGTGACGTCGCCGACCTCGGTGACGGCCTCGGGGGCGGCCTCGACCTCATGCATCGGGATCGTCCTTTCGTGGGTGGTGCGTCTCGGCCACCGCGACCGCCCGTGCGGCGGGCTCGCGGAACGGCGGGGACCAGGCGGTGAAGCCGGCGAAGAGCCGATCCACCTCCTGGGTCGAGCGGTCGGCGGCGAGCCAGCCGTGGAGCGAGGCGACGTTCGCCTCCTCGCGTGGCCCGAAGCAGGCGTAGCAGCCGCGCCCGAAGGTCGGGCACAGGGCGCCGCAGCCGGCCACGGTCACCGGCCCGAGGCACGGGATGCCGCGCGCCACGAGCACGCACTCGTTGCCGCGACGCTTGCAGGCCAGGCATACCGACTCGGCAGGCAGCTGCGGCCGGCGGCCGATGCGCAGCGCCGTCAGCAGCTCCAGGAGCTGGCCGGGGGCGATCGGGCAGCCGCGCAGCTCGGCGTCGACCGGGACGTACTCGCTCACCGGGGTGGCCGTCGCCAGCGACTCGATCCACCCGGCTTCGGGGTAGACCGATGCGCGCCAGTCCGGCTCATCGGTCCAGTTGCGCAGCGCCTGGATGCCACCGGCGGTGGCGCAGGCGCCGATGCTGACCAGCAGCCGCGAGCGCGCCCGGAGATGGACGATCTCTTCCGCCTGCTCCGGCGTGCTGACCGCTCCCTCGACCAGCAGCACGTCGTACGGCCCGGCCGAGCGGAGCGAGGTAGCCTCGGGGAACTCGATGAGGTCGAAGCGGCCGACGATCGGCAGCAGCTCGTCCTCCAGGTCGAGCAGCGTCAGCTGGCAGCCGTCGCACGAGGCGAGCTTGACGACGCCGACGCGGGGTCGATCGCTGATCATCAGATGCCCTCCCTGCCGAACAGGTCGCCGAGCTCGCTCACCGCGAAGCAGGGGCCGTCACGGCAGATGAAGAACGGGCCCATCTGGCAGTGCCCGCACAGCCCGATGCCGCACTGCATGTGGCGCTCGAGGCTGACGAAGATCCGCTCGCGCGGCACGCCGCGCTCCGCCAGGGTGGCGACGGTGGCTTCCATCATCCGCTCCGGGCCCACCACGAAGGCGGTCGCCGGTCGGTCGTGGAAGTCGCGCTGGTCGAGCAGGTGCGTGACGATGCCGACGCGGCCGAGCCACTCCGGCCCGGCGCGGTCGACGATCTCGGTCACGACCATGCCCCGATCGGCCCAGTCGGCCATCTCGTCCACGTAGAGCCGGTCCGCCGGGGTCCGCGCCCCGTAGGCGAGGATCACGTGCCGGAACTTCTCGCGATCGCGCAGGACGGTGTCGATGATCGGCCGCACCGGCGCCAGGCCGATGCCGCCGGCCACGATGACCACGTCACGGCCCACCGCGCGCTGGATGTCCCAGCCCCGGCCCAGCGGTCCCCGCAGGCCCAGCTGCGCACCGGGCCGCAGCGCGATGGTGGCCGTGGTGGCGGGCCCCGCGGCGCGGATGGTGAGCCACAGGGCGCCGTCGGCGACGCGCGAGACGCTGATCGGCAGCGGCGGGAAGCCAGGCTGCTCGACCATCACGAACTGCCCCGGCCGTGCGGCCAGGAGCGCGTCGTCGCCGGGCACCAGGGCGAGGGTGGAGGTGTCGGCCGTCTCCGGCGTCACCGACCGCACGACGGCGGTCGAGTAGGCGCTGGTCGAGCCCGCCACCACCGGCGTCGCGGTCGGCAGCTCCTCGTAGGGCGGCGCGATGGCGGCGAGCTCCTCGCGCACGTCGATGCCGACCGGGCACCAGGTGATGCACCGCCCGCAGCCGACGCAGCCGAAGGTGTCGAACTGGTCGACCCAGGTCGCGAACTTGTGCGTGAGCCACTGGCGGTATCGGTCCTGGCGCCGCGGGCGGAAGTTGCCGCCCGCCACGCGGGCGAAGTCGCCCGTGAAGCAGCTGTCCCAGCGGCGCTCCATGCGCGTCGCCGCCCCGTCCAGGTCGGAGTCGAGGGCAGTGCTGGTGCAGAAGCAGGTGGGGCAGACCATGGTGCAGTTCGCGCACGCCAGGCAGCGCTCGGCCACCTCGGCCCAGCGGGGATGGTCCAGCTGGTCCATGAGCCGATCGCGCAGGCCGGTCGTCACGACCTGGCGGCCCTGCGCCGCGCGCGCACCGGCCACGGCCGCGGTCGCGGTCGCGTGCTGGTCGGGCGTGACCGCCGGGAGCGCGAGGCGCGCGAGGAGCTGTTCCCCGGCACGGCTGCCGGCGGAGACGACGAATCCGTCGTCCAGCTCGGTCATGGCCAGGTCGTGACCGGCGGTCACCTCGGGTCCGGTCCCCATCGAGGCGCAGAAGCAGGTGCTGCCCGAGCGGGTGCAGGCGACGGCCACCACCAGCGACGCCTGTCGCCTGGCGCGGTAATCCTCGTCCACGAACGGGCCGCCGGCCAGGACGCGGTCCTGGACGAGCAACGCCGCCACCTCGCAGGGGCGGACGCCCAGGAAGGCGAGCCGCGGCGGGTCGGGGACGGCCGCGGTGAAGGTCACGGCGCCCTCGGCGGTCCGCTCCGCCACGGCCAGTGGGGCGCGGGACGGGAAGGTGAAGCGCTTCAGGCCCTGCGGCGGCGGCCCGAGCCCGAACGTGCGCTGCCCCTCGTCACGCACCAGCCGATAGCGGCCCGGAGCGGCGTCATCGGTCCAGCCGGTGGGCAGGTCGTCTGCGGATCCGATCTCGGCGTAGACCAGGGCCCCGTCGTCGAGCGTCGGCCCGATGACGGTGCGTCCACCCTCGCGCAGGAGGCCGATCAGGCGGTCGAGATCGGCCCGGGGAAGGAAGCCGGCATCGGTCACCATGGCACCGGCTCCGCCTGCTGGGCGTAGAGGTCCAGCAGCTGCTGTCGCGTGGCGGAGAGGCGCCGTCCGATGGCCTCGAGCAGCCGCGGGTAGAGCGTGGCGCTCAGGGCGAGGTCGTGCTCGAGCAGCTCCCGGAGCCGCCGGGGCTCGAACTCGATGAGCGTGCTCGGCTCGATCGTGACGGCGGTGGAGGTCGCCCGGTGCGGGGGCACCAGCGCCGACCAGCCCACCACGTCGCCGGGCTCGACGGTCAGGATCGTCACCGGCCCACGCTCCGGAACCCGCATGCGGAGGCCGACGCGCCCTCGCGTCAGGATCCCGAAGAAGGGGGTGTCGTCGCCCTCGCGCAGCAGGACGTCGTTGGCGGGATGGGTGAGGAGCCGCGCGCACTCCCCGAGGCGGGCGCGCGCGTGGAGCGAGAGTCCCGCTCCGAACCAGGTCGCGCCCAGCTCAGCGACGAAGTCATGCTCATTCACGCTTCGACCGTACCGGCGCGAGGGCGGCGGTTTGAGGGCCGGATGGAAGCGCCTCGCGGGCCATCCGGCACGCGCTAGTCGGGTCGGTCGAACCGCTCCTGGAGCTCGGCGATGGTCGCGGCGCAGGTGCACGCCGCCGCCTGGAGCCCGGCGGGCGACGACACCTCGACCAGCCGCCGGCCGCTGCGCACGGCACCAAGGGCGGCCAGCCGGTGGAGCGCATCCGTCACTGCCGGTCGGTGCGCACCGACCCCGGAGGCCAGGTCCTCGTGCGACAGCTCGAGCTCGGCCGACCCGCTCGCGCGGGCGCAGCCGTCGAGGAACCGCGCCAGCCGGGGCGTGAGCTCGTGGGTCCGGTTGCAGTGCATGAGGTGCGCCCGGAGTGCCAGGCGGTACTGCGCGTACCGGCCGAGGAGCGTCGCCAGCGTCGTCCCGGGTGCCGCGACGCGGCGCAGCGCACCGGCGTCGATCAACCACCCCGCGAGCGGGACGAGGGCGCTGACGAGGTACGGCGTCGGGACGTCGTCGAGGTAGAGCCACAGCCCGGCCATGCCCTCGCGGCCGACCACGTCCACCGTCATCGTCTCGCCGCGCTCGTCGGTGAGGCCGAGCGAGATGAGGCCGCGAATCGGGAAGATGGCCGCGGAGGTGGTGCCCGGTGCCGCGAGGAGCTGTCCCTTGGGCGCCCGGAAGGGCCGGGCAGCGACGGTGAAGGCGGCCAGCTCTCGTGGCGGCAGGCGGGCGAGGATCCCGTTGATGGCGCTCCCGCGCACGACCGGATCACCGGTCACCGGGTCGCTCGGCTGCTTCCCATCCGGCTCCACCACGTCCTCCCACCGCTCGCGGGGCCGATGCAATCGTACGCCGTCCGTCCGCCCGCGGACAGACCCCGCCGGGCCGTGGTGCTTGGATCGACCGCATCAGCGGCGGTCCGAGCCCGCCGCGATCCGGGGAGGACGCGGAATGCATCCGCAGACCGAGCGCCTGATCGAGGTTGCCGGCGACGGCTTCCGCGAGGCCGCCCGGATGGCGGACGCGCACCGCGCCACGATCCCCATCTCGACGACGCGCCATCGGGTGCTCGTCGTCGACGAGGACGTCCGCGTCAGGACGCTCCTCCTGCGCGCCCTCCTCGACCGCGGCCACGCGGTTGCGGCGGCCGATGGACTGGCGCGCCTCACCCGCTCGCCGTACCGCCGCTTCCGGTGGTGCGTGGCGTTCGTCGACGTGACGGGGCGTGCCCGCCCCGACGACGACGAGCTCCGAGGGCTGGTCGGGTCCGACGCCGCCGTGATCCTCCTCACCGCGGATCCGGCGGCGGCCGACCTCACCGAGCGCCGGCGTGACGCTCGGCTCCTCAAGCCGCTGTTCGTGCACGACTGGCTGCGCCTGATGGACACCAGGTGCCGGCGGCACCCGCAATCCGTTGCCTGAGGCGCACGCGATGGCGCGGGACGGGCATCGACGCCGATCCAGGCCGCGCTCCAGGCAGGACCGCCGCCTGCGCGCGCTCCGCGCTAGGAGCGAGCAGCGGCGCCCGCGTCGCGAGCGCCGCCACTGAGCTCGCCGGATCAGCGGATCCCGGCCAGCTCCTGGAGCAGGCGCCAGTTGGCCAGCCGGTCGGCCTGCGTGGCCAGCAGCTCGTTGCTCGGCGTTCCGTCCGGCGCGAAGTGCGGCGCGAAGCGGCCCTCGGTCCGCGCGAACGCGACGAAGTCGGTCGCGCCACCGTCGTGCAGCCGCTCCCAGTCCTCCTTGAGCGCCGGGTTGCCCTGGAGGCTGAGCCGCTCCGCCATCGACGGCCCGCGACGCGGGTCGTAGGTGAACAGCGGGAAGGCCCGCGAGTCGACGGCCAGCTTCGCCTGGCGCGAGGCCGCGTCGTCGGCGATGCCGTGCTCCGGCATGCAGGGCGTGTACACCACCACCACGGCCGGGCCGGGGTACGCGTTCGCGTCCATGACGGACCGGTAGAAGTGGTTGATGTGCGCCGGCGTGGTCTGGGCCACGTAGACCTCGCCGTGGGCCATGAGGATGCGGGCGAGCTCCTTGCGCTGCTCCGGGCGGCCGTGCAGGCTCTTGCCGTAGGCCGACAGCTTCGTCACCTGCCCGCCGAACGAGGCGGTCGACGCCTGGCCGCCGGTGTTCGAGTACACCTGCGTGTCGAGGACCATGACCTTGACGTCGGCGCCGGACGCCACGAGCCGTGAGAGCGACTGGAAGCCGATGTCGTACATCGCACCGTCGCCACCCACCACCCACAGCCGTCGGTCGGCATGCCCCGCCTGGTCCCACCGGGCGCGGATGCCCAGCGCATCGGCCGGGCCGTTCTCGAACAGCGAGTTGGTCCAGGGCACCAGGAACGGGTTGAACGGGTACGTGCTGCCGAACACCGTGTTGCAGCCGGTGGCCGCCACGATGCCCATCGACTCCGGGCCGTGGACCTGGCGCGTCGCCGCGAGCAGCATGCGCAGGGCGGTCGCCTCCGCGCACCCCGAGCACGACCCGGCGCCGCCGACGTAGCCGAAGGCGTGCTCGCCGAGCATCACGTCGGCCAGCGCCTTCTCGTTGCGATACGGCTCAGGGGTCACCGGCAGCGTGCGGAAGAAGCGGAAGTCGCGGGCGTAGCGGTCGACCGTACTGGTGCCCGAGACCTCTTCGACGGGCAGCTTGTCGGTCATCAGCAGCGCGTCGTGGCCGAGCGCCGAGCAGACCTCGACGCATTCCGCGCAGCCCTTGCAGTGCACGGGGTCCACGAAGATCCCGAACTCGGCCGGCTCCAGGCCCTTCTTGGCCGGGACGGTCGCGTACTTGGTGGTGGTCACGAAGTGGGATCGCAGGTCCGCCTCCACGCTGGCGCCCGCCCCGTCGCCCGTCTCGGCGACGCAGGCGGCGATGGCCGGCTCCAGCACGCTGCCGGGCTGGGCGACCGCCAGGATCGCGCTGTCCGGACAGGCGTTCACGCACGCCATGCAGCCCACGCAGCGCTCGCTGATGAAGGCGGGCAGCTGCGGAGCCAGGGTCGAGAAGTCGCGGACGGCGGCCGTCCCCGGCGGGATCACGCTGCGCGCGACGGATGCATCGGCCGGCAGCCCGGCATCGGCGCTGCCCGCGCGGTAGGCCCCGACGACCACGCTGTTGAAGTCGTCGACGTACGCCTCCACGTCGAACGCGAGCGGGGCCGTCGTCGCGAGTCGGGCCTCGTGCAGCTCCTTCTCCTCGCGTGGCTCCTTCAGAAGCGGATCGGTAGTGAGGGTCATGCCCGGGCCTCCTCGAGCATCCCATGCACCAGGTCCGTGGTGGACAGCACGCCGACCGGCGAGCGACCGTCCGGGCCGACCACCACCAGCCGATGCACGCGCTCCAGCTCCATCCGGTTGGCCGCTTCGGCCACGTCCGCATCCGCGCTGATGGTCAGCGCCGGGCTCGACATGAGGTGCCGCACCTTGAGGCCGGGCCACCGGCTCCACAGATCGTCCGTCGTCCGGGCGCGGAGCATGTCGGTCTGGCTCACGACGCCGACCACGCCACCGAACGCGTCGACGACGGGCAGGCCATGGATGTGGTGCCGCTCGAGCAGCTCGGCCGCCTGGGTCAGCGGGGCATCGGCCGGGACGACGATGGGGTCGGTGCTCATCAGCGCCCCGACGGTGAGCGAGCGGGTCATGAAACAACCTCCAGGATTCGTGGCGCGGGTAGGGTCTGGTCGGTGGCGACGACCGCATCGGTCACGTCGATCACGCTGTCGTAGGCCTCGGCGATGACGGCCAGGTTCGCGTCGACCACGGCGCGGCCGCGCTTGCCGAAGAAGCGCTCGAGCTGCGTGCGCAGAGCGGCGAGGAGCGTCTCGCGGTCGAAGCCCGCACGCTCGGCGAAGGGCGACACCCGCAGGAAGACGCCCGCCAGGGCGACGCCCTGCATGCGCACCAGCAGGTCGGGACGCGGGGCGTGTCGCTGTGCCAGGGCGGCGGTGTCCAGCGCCCAGAGGCGCAGGCCGCGCTCGAGCATCTGGGTCCGCGCGGCGACGGGCACCGATCCCCAGATCGCCTCAGGGTCGCCGAGGTGCGTCTGGACGAAGACCGTCCCGCGGTCGCTGAGACCCGTCAGCGGATTGCCCTGCCGGAAGGCGGCGACGTCGTAGAGCGGGACGAACTCGACGGTGTCGAGCTCGCCGTGCTGGCGGATCGGCCCGTCGGCGATGGTCAGGTAGTAGGTGGTCGGCAGACCCTTCTTCTCCGAGCCGTAGCGCGGGTAGGCCTGCACGTGGAGACCGAACAGGTCGCCCATCAGGGTGGCCAGCAGCTTGTTGGTCGTGACGGATCCGAAGCCGCCGATGGAGTGGCCGCGCAGGCTGTACGCGCCGTCCGGTCGGATGTCGATCGGGATCCGCTCGAGGGCCAGGGGATGGCGGATGCCCAGGACGGCGTAGCGGCGCTGCCGCACGGCCTCCGGATCCGCGATCCAGTCGAAGACGGCGGCGATGTCCCCGGCCGCGACGTCGCGCGAGCCCAGCCCCGCCGAGGCGGAGACGACGTACGGGATGCGCGCCCCGCTCATCGCCACGTCGGCCAGCGCGGCCTTCAGCTCGCGCGTCAGCGGGTTGTCGTGCGCCGCGGGCTCGTCGGTGCGCTCGATGACGGCGACGGCGGAGGCGTTTCGCACCGCCTCCCCCAGCTCTTCCGCGGGGAAGGGCCGGAACGACGTCACCGTCAGGCAGCCGACGCGACGGCCCGCGGCGCGCAGCCGATCCACCACCGCGATGGCGGTGTCGGCCATGGTGCCCATGCACACGACGATGTGCTCGGCATCCTCGGTGCGATGGGCGCTGATCGGTGCGTAGGGGCGACCGGTGAGCTCGGTCCACTCGGTCATGGCGCTGACGAGGGCGCCGTGCAGGCGGTCGTAGAAGGCGCGCTGCCCGATCTTGCCCTTCATGTAGGCGTCCTGGTTCTGCACGACACCGGTCATGAGCGCCTCGGACGGGGCGAAGTAGTCACGGATGCGCTCCCGCGGATCACCCACGAACGTCCGCAGCAGGTCGTCCTCGGGTCGCTGCACGTTCTCCAGGGTGTGTGTCGTGAGGAACCCGTCCTGCGCCACGAAGAACGGCGTCTCCGTCTCCTCGGCCACGCGCCGCCCGATGGCCGTCAGGTCCGCGGCCTCCTGCGCGTTGCGGGCGATCAGCATGCCCCAGCCGGTATCGGCCACCGCCATCAGGTCGTCGTGGCCGGCGTGGATGTTCAGCGCCTGGCTGGTCAGGGCGCGCGCCCCGACGTGGAACACGGCCGGCAGCCGCTTGCCGCTGATGACGTGGAGGACCTCCTTCATCAGCACCAGGCCCTGCCCGGCCGTGAAGTTGGTCACGCGGCCCCCGGCGAGCGCGTAGCCCTCGGCCGCGGTGGCGGACGAGTGCTCCGACTCCAGCTCGAGGAACGACAGCGGCGTCCCCCACAGGTTGGTGCGGCCGTCGGCGACGGCAGCCTGGAAGGCGGCCGCCATGTTCGTGGATGGGGTGATCGGGTAGGCGCAGGCTCCCTCGGCGATCCGGGTCTCGACATCGGCGATCGCCTCCGAGCCGTCCATGACGGCCGGGGTGCCGGGGAACCGCGCGGCGGGCGGCGCAGCGTGCTTCGAGCTCATGGCGGAAGCGTGCGCGCGAGGCGAGCAGCTTCGGCAGGGATGGGGGGACCCTTCTCGCGGGCCGATTGGCCCGTGGGCGAACGGGACACCACGCGCGCGCTACACGTGGTAGCGGCGCTTCGCCTCGTGGCACAGCTCGTCGCGGAAGTCGGGGTGGGCGACGGCGATGAGCGCGGCGGCGCGTTCACGGACGCTCTTCCCGAACAGCTCGGCGACGCCGAACTCGGTGACCACGGTCCGAACGTGGGCGCGCGACGTGACCACGCCGGCCCCCTCCGTCAGGGTCGGCACGATCCGCGACACGGTCCCGCCGGCCGCGGTGGCCGGCAGCGCGATGATGGCGCGTCCCTCCTCCGCCAGCGCCGCCCCGCGCATGAAGTCCATCTGCCCGCCGAACCCCGAGTAGAACCGGGTGCCGATGGAGTCCGCGCTCACCTGCCCGGTGAGGTCGATCGAGATGGCCGAGTTCACCGCCACCATGCGCCGGAAGCGGCGGATGACCGCCGTGTCGTTCGTGTAGTCGACCGGCCGCATCTCGACCATCGGGTTGTCGTCGATCCACTCGTACAGCCGCCGGCTGCCCATCAGGAACGCCGTCACGATCTTGTATCGGTTGATCTCCTTCGCCGCGCCGGTGATCGCACCGGCCTCGACCAGGTCGAGGACCGGATCGGTGAAGAGCTCGGTGTGGACGCCCAGGTCCTTCTTGTGGCGCAGCGCCAGTCCCACCGCGGTCGGGATCGCACCGATGCCCATCTGCAGGGTCGCCCCGTCGGGCACCAGCTCGGCCACGTAATCGCCGATGCGCCGTTCCACGTCGCCGATCGGATCGAGGTGGTGCTCGTACGGCGGACGATCGACCGATACGCCCAGGTCGATCTCGTCGACATGGATGAACGAATCGCCCAACGTGCGCGGGATGGCCGGGTTGACCTGCGCGACGACCCGTGCACCGGCGCGCGCGGCCGCCAGCGTGCAGTCGACGCTCGTGCCGAGCGAGCAGAAGCCGTGGGCATCGGGCGGGGTGACGTTCAGGAAGACCCAGTCGAGCGGCAGCACGCCATTGGTGAACAGCTCGGGGATGTCCGAGAGGAAGACCGGGACGTAGTCGGCCCGCCCGTCGTTGACGGCCTCACGCGCATTGGCGCCGATGAACAGCGCCCGGTGCCGAAAGTGCGGCGCCATCTCGGGCGCCAGGTGGGGTGCCGGACCCTCGGTGTGCACGTGGATGATGCCGACGTCGCGCAGCTCCTCGGCGCGAGCCACCAGGGCCTGGATCAGCGGCGTCGGGGTGGCGGCCCCGCCCTGGACGAAGATCTGGTCGCCGGACTGGATCCCGGTCACGGCCTCGGCCGCGCTCACCATGCGCATGGCAGCAGTCTAGGGAGCGACCGGGCGGTGGCGGTGGGTCATCGGTCGCGCCGCGTGGGTCCGAATGGCCCTGTGGATCCGCGGCCCGCGGGCCCAGGATGGCGGCAACGGAGAGGCAACGACGGATTGCACACGCGCCCGTCGGGCCGCCGTCGGGCACCCGACCCGAGCCGGCGGACCCAGGGGCGAATCGGTCCTCCAGACCGACGAGGAGGCCGTCGTCAGCCTCTCCGCTTCGTGTCGCTCGCGATCGCGCAGGCGCGTTGCCGCCCGTTGCCAGGCGCCTCGAGGGAGGCCGCTAGACCCGTCCCTTGGGCACCGTGTGCCAGTACGTCTTGTTGAAGACGATCTTGCCCAGGTGCCACAGCCGGTTCGGCTTCGGCGGCCTCGGGGGGTGCTCGTAGTCGAACTGGAGCAGGGTGCCCTTGCCGTCACCGACCTCGAAGAAGCACATCACCTTGCCGGTGTAGTTGCCGGCGACGGCATCGGGCTCGCGACCCTCCACCCCGGCGACGATGCGCTCGACGACGATGGGCGCCTCGAAGTGGGCGGTGGACCCGGCCTTCGACAGCGGCAGGTCGGTCGCGTCACCGACCGCGTACAT
>DASTYP010000038.1:0-2165 GCA_035764845.1 Candidatus Limnocylindria bacterium | reverse complement strand
GGTCGAGTACGACCCGAATCGCTCGGCGCGCATCGGCCTCCTCCACTACGCCGATGGCGACAAGCGCTACATGCTCCTGCCGCACGGTCTGGGCGTTGGTGACGTGGTCGCCTCCGGCCCCGACGTCGAGGCGCGCAACGGGAACGCCCTGCCGCTGTCCCGGGTGCCGCTCGGCACGCAGGTCCACAACATCGAGCTGGTCGCCGGCCGCGGCGGTCAGATCGTCCGCAGTGCCGGCAGCAGCGCCCAGCTGCTCGCCAAGGAAGGCGACTTCGCCACCCTCAGGCTGCCGTCGGGCGAGGTGCGCCGGGTGCGCATCGAGTGCATGGCCACCGTCGGCCAGGTGAGCAACCTGGACCACGAGAACCAGAAGATCGGCAAGGCGGGACGTGCCCGGCACATGGGCAAGCGCCCGACGGTGCGCGGATCGGCGATGAACCCGCGCGACCACCCGCACGGTGGTGGCGAGGGCAAGCAGCCGACCGGCATGCCCCCGAAGACCAAGTGGGGCAAGCCGGCAATGGGCCTGCGTACCCGCGCCAAGAAGAACCAGAGCAGCAAGCTGATCGTCCGCCGTCGGTACGGACGGGGTTAGGAGCCGATAGATGAGTCGTTCCGTCAAGAAGGGACCATTCGTCGACGCGCGCCTGCTCGGCCGCATCGATGACATGAACAAGCGCAACGAGCGGAAGGTGCTGAAGACCTGGTCTCGCGCCAGCGTCATCTTCCCGCAGATGATCGGGCACACGATCGCCGTCCACGACGGCCGTCGCCACGTGCCGGTCTTCGTCACCGAGAACATGGTCGGGCACCGGCTCGGCGAGTTCGCCCCGACGCGCACGTACCGCGGGCATACCGGTCGGGCCACCCAGCGCTCGACCGCGCTGAAGTAGGCGCGACCGATGCGAGTGACCGCGACCGCCAAGTACATCCGCGTCAGCCCCCGCAAGGTGCGGCTGATCACGAACCTCATCGCCGGCAAGCCGGTCGAGGAGGCCGCGGCGATCCTTCGCTTCCTGCCCAACGCGGCGGCGAAGGACGTGGCCAAGGTGCTCAAGAGCGCCACGGCCAATGCCGAGAACAACTACAACCTGTCGGCCGATGAGCTGCGCGTGGTGAGCGCGGTCGCCGACGAGGGCCCGACCCTCAAGCGCGGGCGACCGCGCGCCCAGGGCCGGTACTTCCAGGTGTTGAAGCGAACCAGCCACATCACCGTCGCCGTGGCTGACCGAGAGGAGCCGTAAGCATGGCGCACAAGGTCCATCCCTACGGCTTCCGGATCGGTGTCAACAAGCCCTGGCTGGCGAAGTGGTACGCGGACCGCGACTACGCGACCCTGCTCCAGGAGGACATGCGGATCCGGGAGCTGGTCGCGAAGCAGCTCGCGAACGCGAGCGTCAGCCAGGTCGAGATCGAGCGCGGCATCAACCACGTGACCGTCACGGTCCACACGGCCAAGCCGGGCATTGTCATCGGCAAGGGCGGTGCGAACGTCGAGGCGCTGCGCACCGCCATCGGCAAGCTGACGAACAAGAAGGTCAAGCTCGAGATCAAGGAGATCCTGCAGCCCGAGCTCGACGGCATGCTGGTCGCGCAGAACGTCGCGGGTCAGCTGGAGCGGCGCATCGCCTTCCGCAAGGCGATCAAGCAGTCCATCCAGCGCTCGATCAAGGCGGGCGCCAAGGGCGTCAAGATCCAGGTCTCGGGTCGCCTCGGCGGCGCCGAGATGAGCCGAACCGAGTGGGACCGCGAGGGGCGGATCCCGTTGGGCACGCTTCGCGCCGACATCAGCTACGGCGTGGTCCTGGCCCGTACGACGTACGGCGCCATCGGGGTCAAGGCGTGGGTGTACCGCGGCGACCAGCTCGGCGAGCGGCCGGGCAGCGCGCGCACCGAGCCGCGTCCGGCGCGCCGTGGCGCTCCGGCGGCCGGTGGCCGCGGTCGAACCGGTGGCCCTCGCCCGACCGACGGCGCGCCGCGTCCGCCGCGAGCCCCGCGGGCGGCAGTCGTGGACCAGGAGCAGCGCGCGAGCGCACCCGCCCCGGTCGACGCGACCCCGACGACCGATGCGGCCGCAGCCGCGCCGGCCGCACCCGAGCCGATCACGACCACCGCGTCGATGACCGAGTCCGGCGCCGCCTCGGTGGAGGCGACCCAGGCACCCC
>DASTYP010000037.1:0-32872 GCA_035764845.1 Candidatus Limnocylindria bacterium | reverse complement strand
AGGTCGAGGGTCATCGCCAGCTCGCAGCCGCCGCCCAGGGCCCAGCCGTTGACCGCCGCGATCAGCGGCTTGGTGATCCTCCGGATGCGGTCCCACTGGCCGATGCGGTTCGTGCGCAGCATGTCGATGGGGGTGGCGTTGGCCATCTCGCCGATGTCGGCCCCCGCCGCGAAGGCACGCTCGCTGCCGGTCACCACGATCGCGCGGACTTCGTCGTCCCGGTCGAGCTCCTCGAGCGCGACGCACAGCGCATCCATGACGGCGCCGTTCAGCGCGTTGAGCTGCTTCGGGCGGTTGAGGCGGACCAGGGCCGTGCGCTGCCCGGGCTGTCGCTCGACGAGCACGAGCTCCTCGGGGGCCGTCGGTTGTGTCATGTCGCGGCACCCCACGCGTCCGGAAGCTCCGCGCCGCACGCCCCGCAGAACCGATGCGCCGCCGGCAGCCCGGTCGCACCACATGCGGGACACACGCGTCCCTCCCCGGCCTCCAGGCGCCGGAGCTCCGCGAACCGCGGCTTGCGCTTCTCGTGGAACGCGTCAACCGCCTCCTTGGTCTCATCCGCGGTGGAGTGAACGGCGAGCCAATCGCGGGCGTGCTGGATCGTCTGCGACCACACCAGGTCCCGCCACCAGTTGAGCTGGGTCTTGGTGTAGCGCAGCGCCTCCGGGAGCTTGCGCGCCAGCTTGATCCCCAACTCCTGGACGGTCGCGTCCAGCTGGTCGCGCGGGACCACCCGCGAGACGAGGCCCCAGTCGAGCGCCTGCTGCGGCGACACCGGCTCGCACAGCATCACGATCTCGCGCGCGCGGCGATCGCCAACGACCAGCGGCAGCCACTGCGTCGCCCCGCCGGCCGGCACGGAGCCATGCTCCGGCCCGACGTGGCGGATGTAGGCGTCGTCGACCATGACCGAGAGATCGCAGGCCAGCTGCAGCTCCTGGCCGCCGCCGACGCACACGCCGTTGATCCGCGCGATGGTCGGCTTGCCGATCTGCCGCAGCCGGTCGTGCATCTCGATGAAGGCGCCCATCCAGCGCCAGTACTGGCCGCTGGTCGAGCCCATCAGCGCCTGCTCGTCGAGATCCGCGCCGGTGCAGAAGGCACGATCGCCCGCCCCGGTGACGACGACCACGGCGACGCGGTCATCCCACGAGGCCTGCTGGAAGGCGTGCGCCATCTCGTTCAGCGTCGGCAGGTCGAGGGCGTTCAGGACCTCCGGCCGCTGGATGGTGACGGTCGCGATCCCGGTCTCCGTGTCGCGCTCGTACGAGATGCGCTCGTAGCGGAGCTCGCGCGGATCGGTCGGGACCGGTGAGCCGGGCTCAGCCATCGGCCTCGTCGGGTGCGATGAACAGCTCGACGCCGGCGGTCGCGAAGTTGCGCAGGTCGCGCGCGCTCTCCATGCCGGGCTCGGAGCCGAGCGCCTCGGCGAGGTCCGCATCGGTCTCGAAGATCATCTCGGCCATCTGGTAGTACGGCGCTGGCCGTCCGGCGACGCCGGCGAGCTTCGTGATCCGCACGCCGGCCAGCTTCGGGTAGCGCCGCACGATCGGGTCGTGCACGTCGCGGTAGTGCGCGTCGAACGCCGCGGGATCCTCGGGCGGCCGGTACAACGCGATCAGCCGCGGCATCAGCGCTTGAAGTAGTCCGCGTTGATCTGGATGTACTGCACCTGGTCGTCGGGGACGGCGTCCTCGGCGAAGATCGCGGTCACCGGGCACTCCGGCTCGCACGCCCCGCAGTCGATGCACTCGTCGGGATCGATGTAGTACTGCGGGTCGTCGTCGGTGGCGTGGATGCAGTCGACCGGACAGACGTCGACGCAGCTCGCGTCCTTGACGCCGATGCAGGGCTCGGTGATGACGTAGGTCATGGCCTCCTCGAATGCACTTCGCAGTCGCCGATAGGGGCTGGCGTGGCCGTTCGACTCCGGCCGAGTCTACACCGATGCCGCCCGGCGGTCGGCCGCGCCGCCGATGGGCATGACCCGAATGACCCAGGACGCCGCCGATCTCCACGTCCGTTGAGCGGGCGCCTCCCCGCCACGACCTGGGCCCCCCTCGACGGCGTGGGGGTCTTCGCTGAACACCGCGCCTGCGGTCGGTACGATGGGCCGCATGCAGCTCACCGACCTTGATCATCGGCCCCTTGTCGTGGCGGCCGTCACGCCGCTCAGCGAGGACGGAAGCGCCCTCGATGCCGACGCCATCCCGCCGTACGTGGCCTTCCTCGAGTCCCGCGGCGCCGACGGGATCTTCGCGTGCGGGACGACCGGCGAGGGCGTGCTGCTGACCATGGATGAGCGACGGCGCGCCGTCGAGGCCTTCCGCGCGGCGCTCTCCGGCATCCTGATCGTCCACGCCGGCGCCCAGACCACCGCGGATACGGTCGCGCTCGCCGAGCACGCCCGGGAGATTGGCGCCGATGCGGTCGCGGTGATCCCGCCGCCCTACTTCGCCCTCGACGCCGATGCGCTGACCGCCCACTTCGTCGCCGCCGCCCGCGCGGCCGCCCCCCTGCCCTTCTACTGCTACGCCTTCACCGCGCGTTCCGGCTATCCGCTGCCGGTCGAGGTCGTCCGGCGCATCGGCGGATCGGTCGACAACCTGGCGGGGCTGAAGGTGTCCGAGGCGCCGTTCGAGCGCGTGGAGCCGTACCTGGACCTCGGGCTGCCGGTGATGATCGGCAGCGAGCCGCTGATCGGGGCGGGACTGGCGCGCGGTGCCCTCGGCACCGTATCCGGCATGTCGGCCGCGTTTCCCGACGTGGTCCGGGCGGCCCTCGACGCCGGCGACGAGGCCGCCATGGCTCGGTTGCGCCAGCTTCGGGGGGCCATGGAGGCGAGCGGCCAGTTCATCGCAGCCGCGAAGCACGTGCTCGGCATGCGGGGCCTCGCCGTGACCGAGGGGATGCGCGCGCCCCTGCGACCCCTCAACGAGTCCGAGGCAGCCGCGCTCGAGGGTGCGGTGGCGGAGTTCCTGGCGCCCGCATCGGTCTAGGCCGCCGGGCTGTCAGGTCGTGGCGAGCTCCGCGGCGGCCTGTTGAGCGCGGAGCGTCGCGTAGCCCGGCTTGATCTGGGCGTTGATGATCTTGAGGCGGCCGTCGAAGGGCCAGAACGCCGACTTCATCGCGTTCAGCGTCAGCCACTCCATCTCGTCCAGGCCGATCCCGAACGTCCGCGCCAGGGTCGCGAACTCGGAGCTGAGCGTGATGCCGCTCATCAGCCGGTTGTCGGTGTTCACGGTCACGCGGAACCGCAGGCGGCGGAGCAGGTCGATCGGATGCTCCTCGATCGACGGCGCGGCACCGGTGTGGACGTTCGAGGTCGGGCACATCTCCAGGGGGATGCGGCGGTCGCGGACATAGGCGGCCAGCCGCCCCAGGGCCACGCGGCCGTCGGGCCGGACGGCGATGTCGTCGACGATTCGGACCCCATGCCCCAGGCGCTCCGCGCCGCACCACTGCAGCGCCTCCCAGATGGACGGGAGGCCGAAGCCCTCGCCGGCGTGGATGGTGAAGTGGAAGTTCTCGCGAGCGATGAGGTGGAACGCGTCCAGGTGACGAGTCGGCGGGTACCCGGCCTCGGGGCCCGCGATGTCGAACCCGACGACCCCCTCGTCGCGGTGGCGCACCGCCAGCTCCGCGATCTCCACGGACCGCGCCGCCTGGCGCATGGCCGTGATGATCAGGCCGATGGTGATGGGCCGGCCCTCCATGCCGCGCCGGAAGCCGGCCAGCATGGCGTCGGTCGCCTCGTCCAGCGACAGGCCGCCATCGGTCAGCAGCTCGGGCGCCATGCGGACCTCGGCGTAGACGACGCCATCGGCGGCCAGGTCCTCGACGCACTCGAAGGCGACCCGCTCGATGGCCTCGCGCGTCTGCATCACCGCCACGGTATGGCGGAAGCCCTCCAGGTACAGCTCGAGCGACTTGCGGTCGGCGCCGAGGGTGAACCAGCGCGCGAGCTCGTCGGGGTCCGTCGTCGGCAGGTCCCGGTAGCCGGCCGCCTGCGCCAGCTCGATGACCGTGCGCGGCCGCAGCCCACCGTCCAGGTGGTCGTGCAGCAGCACCTTCGGCGCGCGGCGGATGACGTCGAGATCAAGGGCATCGGCGCCGCGCTCCATCGGTCCTCAGCCCTCCGATGGACCGAGCGCGCCCGGTGCGGTCGCCGTCGAGCCCTGCGGCCGAGGCTCCTTGAGCTCCACGAAGACCACGTGGGTCGCCGAGTCGCCGATGTTCTCACCCAGGTGCTCCTGCGCCGCCAGCCAGCGCACCACGCCGGCCGGGATCTCGACCTCGGCCTGCTGGTCCCCGCTCACCAGCCGGCGACGGAAGCTCGAGAGGGTGACCATCACGCTGTCGGGATGGCCATGCGGCGTGGTCCGGTCACCCGGGCGATCGCGGTACTCGAGCACGCGGACGCGCTCGTTCTCCATCACGACGCGGTACAGGCCCGGATTGGACTCGACGGGGTCGGAGCTCATGGGCCGAACGGTACTCCGGCGGCGCGGCGGGTCGCAACGCTCGACGGCACGGACGCAGCAGGGCATTGGCAGCGGTCCTGCGGTAGGGCGACGCCATGCACTGGATCACGACACGTCCGGCCGCGGCCGGCGCCATCCTGCTGGTCATGGCCGTGGCCCTGGCGGGCTGCTTCAACGAGCGGGACGAGAACACCAACGAGGGCACCAACCCCAGCCCTGGCGCCATCGCGGTCGAGGTACGCCTGACCGACGATGCCATCGAGATGCCCAGCGAGATCGCGGGCGGGGCGGTCGAGTTCGAGGTCTCGAACGCCGGCGCCTCGTCGCACGGCTTCGCCATCGAAGGGGTCGAGGCTTCGCTCGACGAGCTGCGTCCCGACCAGCTCGACACGCTCCAGGTGGAGCTCCAGCCCGGGACCTACACCGTGTACAGCCCGGTGGACGGCGACCGGGACGCCGGCCTCGAGGTGCAGCTGACGGTCACCGAGCCAGCGACGGACGGCGGCGCGCCGCTCAACGACGAGGGTGTCGGGCCGAGCGAGGAGCAGCAGCCGATCGAGGGCGGCGGCGGTTGACCGATGCGGCGGTCGAGGTGTGCCGGCGTCAGCCGCCCTCGCCGACGTCGGCGGCCGTCCCGATCCCGACGCTCGCGCCGCGGGGATGCCCGCCCGGCGCGGTGGCCGCGTCCTTCATCTGGAACCGCGACGGCGGGGCCGCGGCGGCGTAGGCGGCGATCGACTCCGGCGTGAGCTCGTAGCCGAAGCGGATCGCCGCCACGTTCTCGTCCTGGTAGCGACGTGGCAGGGACTCGCGGATTGCCGGCTCGTCGAACTCGATGTTCGCCAGCCGCAGCAGCCGTCCCAGCGCGATCATGTTGCCGAACAGCTCCTTGCCGAAGTGCTGGAAGCCCAGCGAGGCGAAGGGGATCTGCTCCGCGCCGGGGACGTGGAGGCCGAGGTCCGTCACGACCGTCCGGCCGTGGATGCGCAGGTGCCCCTTGTCGGCCAGCTTCAGCATGATGTCCGCCTCCTCGACCACCGGGTTCTCGATCGGGTGATCGTCGAAGATCAGGAAGGCGTCCGACATGCTGCCCCGGACGCTCGAGTCGTAGTCGAAGAGGACCGTGACCTCCTTGCCCATGCGGGCGAGGAGCGCACCCATGACGCCCGCGATGACCCGGACCCCCTGGCCGCCGACCCCGTCGAGCGCGATCTTGGTGGTCATTCGGGCTCGATCCCCGCCTCGTGCATTGCGTCCTCCAGGGTGATCTCGCGCTTCGCGACCCGGAGCTTGAGGTCCGAGGGCAGCCGCTGCATGAGCGCGAGCTTGCGCTGTGACTCCGCGCGCTTGGCCTCCCTGGAATCGGCTGGCGCCTGGACCGATGCGGGCGCCGCGTCTTCGGGCGTCCGCGGCGCCGCGGGCTGGGTGTCGCCACCGGGCTGACCGCCGATCAGGTCGCGGCCCTCGGCCGCCGCCTCCGCCTTCTGGGCGTCGAGCTCGGGCTTCACCTCCGTCGCCGGGTCGGCGCCCGTCGCGGAGCGCTCCACCGTCCCGGCCGGGACGGGGGCATCGGGCGCGCTGGCGCCGGTGCGCGCCCACTCGGGGATCTCGATCCCCGCCTCCGAGAGCGCCTGCACCAGGGTGATCTCGCGCTTCGCGACCCGCACCTTGACGTCGGGCGACAGCCGGGCCATGAGCGCCGCCCGTTCGACCGACTCCGCGCGGCGTCGCGCCTTCTCGTCGTCGGTCCGGGCCTCGATCACCTTCGTGGCCGCCTCGGGCGTCGTCGCGCCACCCTCACCCGGCGAATCGGTGGCCGATGCCATCGGTCCGGTCGGCTGCGCCGGCAGCGCCTCCGGGCGCTGCCCATCGGTCTCGGCCGCCGGTGCCGTCCCGTTGCCGTTACGGGCGGGATGCTGCGCGGGATACACGATCCCGATCTCGAACGGCGCCAGGTGGTCCGCATCCTTCGGCGCGCGCTTGTAGGTCTTGCGGTAGAAGGTGAGCATCTCGTTGGCGCTGGCGAAGCCGATGCGCCGGCCGTTGTTCTCGATGCACTGGCTCGTGATGTCCACGAAGCTGAAGCCCGGCCACTCGATCGCCTCGCGGATGGCATTCCGCAGGTGGAGCTGGTGGTAGACCGTCGACTTCGCGTACAGGGCGTGCGGCGAGCTGCGGACCAGGCCCTGCAGGTTGATCGGCGTGTTCGGATTGCCGGCGGGGCTCGACAGCGTCTTCGTCCCGGTCGGCGTGGTGGGGCCCGTCTGGCCGCCGGTCAGCCCGTAGATCTCGTTGTTGTTGCACAGCACCGTGACCGGCGCGTTGCGGCGGATCGAGTGGATCAGGTGGTTCCCGCCAATGGATGCGGTGTCGCCGTCGCCGGCCACGACGATGACGTTCATCTCGGGGCGGACCGTCTTGATCGCCTCCGCCACGGGGAGCGTCCGGCCGTGGAGGGTGTACACGGCCTCGTGCTTCAGGTAGCCGCCCATCCGCCCGGTGCAGCCGATTCCGGTGACGATGATGGTGTTGCGCTCGTTGAGCCCCATCTCGTCCAGCGTCAGGGCCAGCTGCATCATGATCGTGCCGATGCCGCAGCCCGGGCACCAGATCGTCGGGAAGAGCTCGACCTTCAGGCGGTCCTTGTAGCCGAGCTCGGCCATGGGTGCTTCAGGCATCGGTACGTGCCTCGACCCTCAGGGTAGCTACGCAGGTACGTCGGGGCGCCCGCATCATCCCACCCCCAGCGGTGAGCGCGGCTGCGGTTCCGTCGGCTCCGGCGGGATGGGCGGCTCCGAGGGGCCGCCCGAGAGCACGCGATCGATCCCGTCGCGTACCGCCTCCAGCGAGATCCGGCCGCCGAGGAGCGGGACGCGCTTCACCTGGCGGTGGATCGCGAGCTCGACGAGGTCCGCGTACTGGCCGTCGTTGGCCTCGACCACCACGACGTCGCGGTAGCGGGCGGTGATGTCGCGCAGCTCGTCGCCCAGGATCGGATGGATGCGGATGGGGCGGAACAACGCGAACTCGTCGCGCAGCGGGGCCGCCACCCGCGACACGATCCCGTAGCAGATGACCAGCACCTCGGCGTCGACGTTCCAGCCGTGCTCGTAGTAGGCGTAGCGGCCGGCCACCTCGAGATGACGGTGCTTGGAGGCGTAGTACTGGCGCAGGTACTCGTTCGCATCGGCCGTGGCGGGCTCGCCGGCATTGGGACCGTGCTCGTACATCAGGACGCCGGCGAAAAAGCGCGGCTCGTCCACGAAGTCGCCGAGCGCCGGGATGTCGCGCGGCACGACCTGCACCTCGCGACCGATCTCGTCGAGGTCGACCACCTCGTTGAGGTGCGCGACGAAGGTATCGGTCAGGACGACGACCGGCGAGCGGGACTCCTCCGCCGCGTTGAAGGCCTCGACGGTCATGCGGAAGGCCTCGGGCACGCTGTTGGGATAGAAGGCCAGCGGGTGGTAGTCGCCGGTGCTCCCCCACTTGACCTGCATGATGTCGCCCTGCCCCGGCATGGTCGGCATGCCGGTTGCCGGCCCCACGCGCTGGACGTCGACGAAGACGCACGGGACGCCGACCTTCTGCGCGTAGCCGACCGCCTCCTGCATGAGGCTGAAGCCCGGGCCGGAGGTGGCGGTGAAGGACTTCGCGCCGGCAAGCGAGGCGCCGATGATGGCGTTGGCCGAGGCGATCTCATCCTCGGCCTGCAGGAAGCGGAACTCCGGATGCTCGGCGGCCCAGCCGGACGCGACGTTGAGGATCTCCGTCGAGGGGCTGATCGGGTAGCCGGCGTAGTAGTTCGCCCCGGCGGCCACGGCCCCCCGGAACACGGCCTCGTTCCCCTGCGTGAGCTTGCGAGTCATGCCATCACCGCTGCATGAGCTGGCCGACGGGCAGAGGCTCGCCGCGCCATGGCGCGATCTCCTCCGTCGCCCAGGCGCCGAACCGGTTGATGAAGTGGCCGCCGTGACCGCGCAGGGCCTCCACCGCACGGCGCCGAGCATCGGCGTCGGAGACCCGGACGGCGATGACCGGATGCTCGCGCGCCAGGGCCAGCTCGTAGACGTGCAGGTCCGGCAGCTGGTCCATGGTCATGAACTGGACGGTGCGACGGACCCTGGCGGCAACGCCGGCGGAGGTGCCCAGCCGCTCGAGCCGCGAGGCGGCATCGGCCCCGGCCAGGACGACGAGGTCGTCGGCGGCAACACCCAGCGCGGAGAGCTCGCCGGCCACGGCGTCGGCCGCCGCGGCATCGGGGAGCACCGCCAGCGTCCATCCCGTCGGATAGCGGATGACTCGCCGGCTCACTTCTCTTTGGCGGCGTGTGCGGCGACCGCCTCCGGGATCATCTCGATGGCAAGGTCCGGGCAGTAGCGCTCGCACAGCCCGCAGAGGATGCAGTTGTCCTCTTCGATGATCGCGTCGTTGCGCAGCACCAGCGTGCCCTTCGGGCAGATGTCGACGCAGATGTCGCACCGCTTGCAGAAGACGGGGTTCCAGCTGATGTTGCGGTAGTCGACCCAGCGAATGCCGTCGCGGTGATCGTCGGACGTGCCGGAGCCAAAGGCGAGGGCGTCGGGGGGAGGCAGCTGCTCGGTCATGGGATCGCATCGATTGTAGTCAGATCCGCGGCCGTGAGCCGGGCCGCACGTCCGGCGGATGCCGGGACCGGCTCGCGCCGGCTTCGTGACGGACGGCCCTATACTGCGGTTCCCCATGCGCAGCTTCCCTCGCTCCGCGGCGCTCGTCGCCGCCGCGCTCACGACCATCCTCGTCGCCTGCGGCACCACCGCACCCGTCAGCCCCACCGCCCGGGGGACCGATGCGTCGCCTCCCGCGCCCAGCGCCTCGGCATCTGCCGACCCGGCGGCCGCAGCCGCGTACGGCACCGCCATCTGCCCGCTGTTCGACCGCATCGTCAACCTCGATCCCAGGCTCGCGGCCATTCGCGCCGCGGGCGACGAGGGCGGCGACATGACCGGGTACGAGGATGAGCTGAGCGCCCTGGCCGACGAGCTGCGGGACATCGTCAACGCACTCGATGAGGTTCCGACCTGGGGTCCCGGCCGGCGGCTGCAGCTCGAGATCATGGGCACGCTGCACCTGATCCGCGCGGAGCTGCTCAGCATCAACGAGGATCTGACCGCCGTCGACACGGCCGATGCCATGGCGGCCCTGCCCTACATCGCCAGTCAGACCATGGACCGCGAGATGGCGCGGGCCGTCGAAGGCGGCCTCACCTGCGGGACCGACGAGTGACGCGACGGGGGGCGTTTCGCGCGGGCGTGCTGTCGACGCTCATGACGCTGGTCGCCGCCTGCACGCTGGCTCCACCCTCCGAGACCACCCCGGCGGAACCCACCCCGGTTCGCCCATCCAGCGGAGCATCGCCGTCCGCGACGCCGTCCCCCACGCCCAGCCCGTCACCGACGCCCGATCCCGAGGTGGAGGTGCCGCTGGCCGTGGTCACCGGTTACATCGCGTCGACGGGCGCCATCACCCTCGACGAGGTGCAGGCCGCCGCGGACACCCTCCTCGTGCCCTGCGGCGTCCGGTCGTACCTGGACCGCACCGTGGCCGCTGGCGGCGACTGTCTCGAGGCGGAGGAGATCGCTGATCGGCTGAACACCGCCCCGCAGGACCAGCCGCTGCTGGCCCTCCTGCCGCCGTCGATGGTCACGCCGGACGTGAAGGTGCTCCCGGTGGACGGCGCGGACATCTTCGGCGGTCCTGATGCGCGCGCGGCCGACTACCCGATCACCGGCACGGCCGTCGGCGCCGACCCGTACGACCCGGACGAGATTCGCACCCTGATGAGCCTCGGGGACTCCTGCCCCGACCGCGGCGTGGCGTACGCGGCCATCACCCTGGGCCGCGGCTGGGACTGGGTCTTCGGCGGCGGGACCGCGCAGTACACCGCCGTCTACCCCAACCCGGTGCCTGCCGGCTACGTCGGCAACGGCTTCAACATCGTCGACGCCGTCCGCACCGGGAACGAGGGGGCCGTCGCCGAGCTGGTCAGCGGCGCCGACATCACCCTCGACGACTTCGAGTGCCCGGTCGTCGACAACTGGCTCGTCAACGACGGCGTGGTGTTCAGCATCGATCCGGCCGTGCTGCCGCGGCTGCGGGACACGTATGGCGTGGACGTGGCCACGCTGGCCGCCAACCACCTGTTCGACCAGGGCGTGAGCGGCTTCCTGGAGACGCTCGACAAGTTCGAGGCGGCCGGCATCCCGACCGCCGGGGCCGGCACCAACCTCGACGACGCGCTGGAGCCCGCGCTGGTGGACGTCAACGGACTGACCTTCGGCTTCGTCGGCTTCAACGAGATCCCACCCGAGTTCGCGGAGGCCACGGCCGACTCCCCGGGCGTCGCCTGGCTGCGCGACGAGAACGTCGTCGACGCCGCCGGTCGCGCCCGCAGCCAGGGAGCGGACGTCGTGGTCTGCGTTCCGCAGTGGTGGGGCGGTGCCGAGTACCACGCCGAGTTCCGGGGCGACATGCGCCGCCAGCAGGAGGTCTTCTTCGACGCCGGATGCGACCAGGTGGTCGGGCACGGCACGCACTGGTCCGGACCGATCGAGGTCACGCCCGATGCCGACGGCCGCTACCACGTGACCATGGTCAGCCACGGCAACTTCCTGTTCGGCCAGGAGTGGAGCCAGCAGACCCAGGAGGGCGTGACGCTCGAGCTGTCGTTCCGCGGGACGGACCTGGTCCAGGCCCGGATGCACCCGTACATCATGTTGGAGCAGGCACAGACCAACCTCACCGACCCCGAGACCGATGGCCTCTACGTGCTGAACCGCATCTACGAGGCATCGGGCCTGTGCTGCGGCGCCGCTCCCTAGCCCTCGGCTGCCGCACACCGGCATCTCCACCGTCGGATTGACCGGCATCCCGCCGCTGGCTAGCATCGGTCCATGACCATTCGGGCCGCGGAGCCGCCCAGGCTCATCCGCCTCTTCCCCGCCAGGTTCATCGCGCGCGCCACCGGCGCGAACGTGCGCACTGCGGAGCGCTGGCGCGCCGGGCAGGCGCCGCAGGCGCGCTACCGCGACCGCATCGGCGAGCTGCAGGCGATCCTGGAGCTGCTCGGCCGTGGCATGACCGACACCGCCAAGCGCGCGTGGCTCGAGGCGCCGAACGCACAACTGGCGTGGCAGCGGCCGGTGGACCGGCTGGCGGAAGGTGACTTCGACGCCGTGCGAGGCGCCGCCGAGTCGTACCTGGTCGGAGACTACGTCTGACGGCCGGGCCCGAGCTCCTCACCACCTTCTCGGGACGCGCCTACCGTCAGACCGGCGTCGACACGCCGGCCTTCCCACCCGACCGCCCGGCGGTCGGCGAGGGCCGGTACCACCGCCCGGGCGAACCGTGGCCGCTGTACGCGTCGCTCGAACCCGCCACCGTCTGGGCGGAGTGGTCGGCGGCGACGCGCGGCGCCATCGACCCGCGCCAGGAGCGTCGGCGGCTGTGGAGCGTCCGTGCCGAGGACCTGCGGGTCGTGGACCTGCGGCGGCCCGAGGTTCGCGACGCGCTCGGGGTGGACCTCGGCGACCTGGTGGGGCCGCGGGACGCGGCGCAGCGACTCGGCGCCCGGGTGCGCTCGCTTGGCGCGGACGGGCTCATCGCGCCGTCCGCCGCCGACCCCGATGCGTGGAACCTGGTCGTGTGGCCGCAGGCCTTCGGTCGCGTCCGCGCCGGCCGCCCGCGGACCATGCATCCGCAGCCTCCGGCGCCCTGAGCCGGCGGTCAGCTCAGCCGGCGGCGGATCTCTTCCCGGTACTCGGGAAAGTAGCGTCCGATCACCGGCAGGTCGAAGCGGCGCAGGATCGACTCGCGCGACTCGCGCTCGAGCAGGAACCGGAACGAGGCCTCGACCACGTCCTCCGGTGTCGTCCCGGAGACGAGCTCCTCCAGATCGTCGCGCCGGACCGTGACGGCGTGCTCGGTCGCGGCCGCATCGTCGCCGACCCGCACGGTGCAGGCCCAGCCGTCATCCGTCGCCTGGCACCGCACGTGGACCGCGTCCCGGCTCACGTCGCATCGGGCTCCAGTGTGGCCGCCTCGGGCACCGGGCCCGGCTCCTCGGCCTCACGCGGGCGTCCGCTCACCATGGCGATGACCGCGCCGAGGATCAGGACGGCGGCGAGGACGGTGCGCAGGGTGATCGGCTCGGAGAGGAAGATCGCCCCGAGAGCGACCGCGACCACGGGGTTGACATACGCGTACGTGCCGAGCGTCGTCACCGGGACGTTGGCGACGAGCCAGGTGTACGCGGTGAAGGCCAGGATCGAACCGAAGACGATGAGGTAGATCATGGCCAGCAGCGAGGCGGTGGAGATGGACCCGGGATCGACGCGGCCGATGTCGCCGAGCAGCGAGCCCGCCACGACCAGCACCGCACCGCCGGCCAGCATCTCCATGCCCGTGCCGAGCAGGCCGGATCGCGGCATCGGGGCGGACCGGGCGTACAGCGAGCCGATGGCCCACGACAGGCTGGCCCCCACGACCAGCAGGATGCCCAACGGATCGATGCCGCCGAGCCCCTCGACCGGCGCGAGTAGCACGACCACGCCGACGAGCCCGGCGACCAGGCCGCCCACCACGAGGCGGCTCGGACGCCGCCGGGTCACCACCGCGTCGAGGACCGCGAGCCAGATGGGCACCATGGCGACGAGCACGGCGGCGATGCCCGAGGGAATGAACTGCTCGGCCAGGACCACCCCACCATTGCCGCCGAGCAGCAGCAGCGTCCCCACCACGAAGGTCGACCGCCACTGCGCACCCGTCGGACGCTCCAATGGTGCGGCGGCCGGCCGCAGCCGAGCGAGCGCCACGAGCGCGCCGAGCATGAGCACGCCGGCAACGCCGTAGCGGACGCCGGCCGCCAGGAGTGGCGGCATCGTCTCGATCATGATCGCGATGCCGAGGTAGGTGGATCCCCACACCACGTACACCACGAGCAGCGCGACGATGACGGCCGCCGTCGACGGCCGCGGACGGTCCAGCTGGGTCACGGCGCCATTGTGCCGTCAGCCGCGCTCGACGTCCTCCTCGGCATCCAGCGGCTCGTTCTCGACGCCCGCCTGGTCACTCTCGGCCGCGAGCGAGGTGAACCAGGGCTTCGCCTCGTCCGGCACCCGGTCGCCGAAATCCGCGCCGGGGACGAGATCCTCGTCCCGGTCGACGTGCGCGCCCGGTGGCGCGGACTCCGGCTCGGGGGTCAGGCCCAGGGCGGCCGCATCGGCTCCTTCGAGGCCGCCGACGCGGTCGGCGGTGGATCGCTTGTCCTCCATGCCGCCGATCGATGCAGAATCGGTACCGATGTCGATCCGGCCGTCGCCGGATCGTCGTCATCGGTGAAGGCAGACCAAGCTCGAGTGAGGAGCCACCGATGAAGTACATGATGCTGATCGCCGGCGACGAGGCCCCGTGGGAGGCCCAGACCGATGCGGAGCAGGCGGCGAGCTACGCGCGGGTCGCGGCGTGGTGGAAGGAGCAGCGCGAGGCCGGGCGGATCGTCGGCGGTCACGAGCTCCAGCCCTCGAGCACGGCAACGACCATCCGCGTCGATCGGGAGGGCCGCGCGACCGTCGTCGACGGCCCGTTCGCCGAGGCCAAGGAGATGCTGGGCGGCTACGCCATCCTCGACGTGCCGGATCTCGACGCCGCCATCGCGCTGGCAGCCTCATGGCCGGAGCCCGACACGCTCGAGGTCCGGCCCCTCGTGACGGATGGCTGACGCCCCCGGGCTCCCGGACCAGATCCTGGCCGACACCCTGCGGGAGGAACGTGGACGGCTCACCGCGGCGCTGGTGCGCATCCTCGGCGACTGGGACCTGGCCGAGGAGTTGGTCCAGGACGCGGCCGTCGCGGCGCTCGAGCACTGGCCGTCGGATGGCGTCCCGCGCAACCCCGGTGCCTGGCTGATGACGGCGGCCCGCCGTCGCGCGATCGACCGGCTGCGCCGCGACGCGCGCTACCGGGAACGCCTCCGGCTCCTGACCGCGGAGGTCAACCACATGGACCCTGGCGTCGCCACCGGCGGACCGATCGATGCGGACGATCGGCTCCGGCTGCTCTTCACCTGCTGCCATCCGGCCCTGAACCGCGAGGCCCAGGTGGCCCTCACCCTCAAGACCATCGGTGGGCTGGAGACCGGCGCCATCGCGCGCGCCTTCCTCGTCTCCGAGGCGACCGTCGCGCAGCGCCTGGTGCGCGCCAAGCGCAAGATCCGCGACGCCGGCATCCCGTACCGAGTCCCCGACCTCGGTGAGCTCCCCGCTCGGCTGGGGGAGGTGCTCACCGTCCTGTACCTGATCTTCAACGAGGGATACCTGGCGTCCTCCGGCGAGGCCGCCGAGCGCCGAGACCTCGCGCGCGACGCCGAGTGGCTGACGTCGCTCATCGCGCGCCTGATGCCGGACGAGCCGGAGGTGCTCGGTCTGCTGGCCCTGATGCGGCTGCACCTGGCGCGCGCTGATGCCCGCTTCGCGGGCGACGACCTTGTCCTCCTGCCGGACCAGGATCGAAAGCTATGGGACCGCGCCGCGATCGACGAGGCGGTTGCGCTCCTGCGACGGGCCCAGCGCATGGGGCGCATCGGCACGTATCAGCTGCAGGCGGCCATCCTGGCCGAGCACGCAACCGCGCCGAGCTGGGCGGACACGGCGTGGGACCGAATCGTGGCGCTCTACGACCTCCTGCTGCGCGTCGAGCCGACGCCCGTCGTCCGGCTCAACCGCGCCCTGGCCGTGGCCGAGCGTGACGGACCGGCGGCCTCGCTGGCGGAGCTGGAGCCGTTGGCGGATCGGCTGGGCGGCTGGCACCTCTTCCACGCCGCCCGCGCGGACATGCTCCGTCGCCTCGGCCGGCACCGCGACGCCGTGGCCGCCGACCGCGTGGCGCGCGAGCTGACCGACAACCCGGCCGAGCTGCGACTGCTCGACCGACGCCTCGCGGACGCCGGAGTCAGCCCAGGTGCCGCTCCGCCGGGCCCACGTAGCGCACCTCGGGCCTGATCAGGACGTTCACGTCCGCCTGCTCGAGGCAGTGGGCCGTCCATCCGGCGTGGCGCGCGAGCGCGAAGGTCGCGGGGAAGAGCGACGGGTCGAGGCCGACCCCCTGCAGGACGGCGGCGGCGTAGTACTCGACATTCGTCTTGATCGGGTAGTCCGGCTTGCGCTCGGCCAGGACGCGCAGCGCGATCTCCTCGACCGCCACCGCCTTCTCGAGCCAGCCGGCCACCCCCGACAGCCGCTCCGCCACGCCGCGCAGTGCGGCGGCGCGCGGGTCGTAGGCCCGGTACACGCGGTGCCCGAACCCCATCAGCCGCTCGCCGCGCTCGAGGGTCGCGCGGATCCAGGCCTCCGCCTGGTCGACCGTCCCCATCTGGTGCAGCTGGTCGACGACCTCGGACGGCGCGCCGCCGTGCCACGGACCCTTCAGGGCGCCGATCGCGCCCACCACGGCCGACGCCAGGTCGGAGTGCGTGCTCACGATCACCCGGGCCGTGAACGTCGAGGCGTTGAAGCCGTGCTCGGCACCCACGATGAAGTAGGCGTCGAGCGCGCGGGCCGCCGCCTCGTCCGGCGGCTCGCCGGTGAGCTGGTACAGGAACCCGGCGGCGAGCCCGAGCTGCGGGTCGGGGGCGACGGGATCGCGGCCGTCCCGCAGGCGCGCGTACGCGGCGAGCGCCGAGGGCGCCACCGCCGTCACCGCACGCGCCTGCTCCACGGTGGGTGGCCACGTCATTCCCGCCAGCGCACCCCACGTCGAGATCGCCGTTCGGAGCGCGTCCATCGCGCCCGACGTCGGCGCCACGCGGCGCAGCACCTCGACCGCCTCGGCGGGCAAGGGCGCGCACGCCAGGTGGGCGTCCGGGCGCCACTCGCCCGTCCACAGCAGCTCCGCGACGCTCGCGTACGTGCCGTGCTCCACCAGCTCGCCGATCGGGTAGCCGCGGTACTGCAGGCGGCCGCGCTCGCCGTCGATCATCGCCAGCGCGGTCTCGCCCGCCACGACGCCCTTCAGGCCGGGCGAAACGGGCCGTTCGACGGTGGACATAGGTCCGAGTCTAGGCCGAGGCTGGTAACGACGCCGCGGTGCGGTGCGTCCAACCTGCAGCCAACGCATCGATCACACGATCGCCACGATCACAAGGAGCCGTGCCATGCGCCGCCTCTTCCCCGTTCCCCTCCTCGTCCTCATCCTCACCGCCTGCGGAGGCGGCGGTTCAAGCCCGAGCGCCAGCGCATCGGTCCCGCCGTCGTCCCCGCCATCGGAGTCCGGCACGCCGAGCGGGTCCGCCGGCCCGTCGGCCAGCGAGGCGCCCATCCCCTCCGAGGATCTCGGCGAGTTCAGCTGTGACTTCCCGATCGTCCAGGACGCGACGGTCCCACGCGCGAACATCACCGACGTTCGCGTCGGTGAGCACGCCGACTACGACCGGGTCGTGTTCGAGTTCGAGCAGGGTCTGCCGGAGATCACGCTCGACCGCGCCTCTCCGCCCTTCACCCAGGACGCCTCCGGCATGCCGATCACCGTCGACGGAACCTCGTTCCTGCGCCTGACCATGCGCGGCGGGACCAAGCAGACCGATTCCGGGACCAGCTCCTACGACGGTCCGACCAACTTCGACCCGGCCTTCTCGACGCTGGTGGACCTGGTCGAGGGTGGTGACTTCGAGGCCCAGAGCACCTGGTACTTCGGCCTGAGCACGGACGCCTGCGCGCGGGTGATCCAGCTGGACGACGAGAACGGCGCTCGCCTGGTCATCGACCTCGAGCATTGACCCCGGAACGGCGACGGGTCACACGACCCGCGCGCCGTCCTGGTAGACCGATTCGATCCGCTCGGCGAGGGTGGCCACGTCGAGCGGATCCCCGTTCACGACGACGAGATCGGCCCGCTTCCCCGGCTCCAGCGTGCCGAGCTCGTCCTCCAGACCCATCAGCTCCGCCGCGGACCGCGTGGTGGCGACGATCGCCTGCATCGGCGTCATCCCGCCCTCGACCATCAGGGCCAGCTCCCGCAGGTTCTGGCCGTGCGGCGTCACGCCCGAGTCCGTCCCCATCGCGATCCGGACACCGGCCTCGACCGCCTTCGCGAAGGAGCCGCGGTGGATCTCCGCCACCTCGCGCGCCTTCGCCACCGATGCCTCCGGGATGGAGGCGCCCGCCTCGGCCGCGTCGATCACGCCGCGCGGTGCGACGAGGGTCGGCACCAGCCAGGTCCCGCGGGCCAGCATCATCTCGATGGCCTCGTCGTCCAGGTAGATCCCGTGGTCGATGGAGCGGATGCCGGCCTTGATGGCGTTCTTGATGCCCGGCGTGGCCTGGGCGTGCGCCATGACCCAGATGCCGGCCGCGGTCGCCTCCTCGACCAGCACCTGCAGCTCCTCGAGCCGGAAGTGCGCGTGCGTCGGCTTGTCGCGCGGCGAGAGGACGCCGCCTGACACCGCGACCTTGATGACGTCGGCGCCGGCACGGACCAGCTCTCGCACCAGGCGGCGCATCTCCTCGGCCCCGTCGACGATGGTGCGCGGCACGCCGGGGTACGGCCCGATCTCCAGGTTGATGCCGGACGGCATCCACTCGTCGCCGTGGCCGCCGGTCTGACTGATCATCGAGAGGCTGATGTGCATGCGCGGCCCGGGGATCAGGCCGTCCTCGACCGCCTGCTTCACCCCGAGGTCCGCGCCGCCCGCATCGCGGACCGTCGTGATGCCGATGCGGAGCGTCGCCTCGAGGTTGTGCATCGCCTGGTAGAAGCGGTAGCTGAATGGGGTCTGGATGATCCGCATCGTGTCGATGGTGCTGAACATCACGTGCGTGTGGCAGTCGAACAGCCCCGGCAGCACCGCCTTGCCGGCCAGGTCGACGCGATCGTCGCCGTCGAGGCCGTTGCCGACCTCGACGATCCGGCCGTCCTCAACCACGATGTCAGCAGCCGCCGGCTCGGCGCCCGTCCCGTCGACGACGGTGGCGCCCGTGAACAGCGTGCGTGTCATGACGTCGAGGCTACCAGCGACGGCCCGCTCCGGTAGCATCGGTCACGCATCCACCCCCCAAGGAGATCCGATGGCCGATCGTCCGGCGCCGCCCTCCGGCGCCCTCGACACGTCGAAGACGTACACCGCGCGGTTCAAGACCAAGAAGGGCGACATCGTGGTCGAGCTGTACGCCGACCGCGCGCCGCTGACCGTCGAGAACTTCGTGAACCTGGCCCGCTCCGGCTTCTACGACGGCACCACCTTCCACCGGGTGATCGGCGGCTTCATGGCCCAGGGCGGCGACCCGACCGGCACCGGCACCGGTGGCCCCGGCTACCAGTTCGGCGACGAGTTCCACCCAAGCCTGCGCCACGACTCGGCCGGGGTCCTGTCGATGGCCAACGCCGGACCGGGCACGAACGGCAGCCAGTTCTTCATCACCTACGGCCCGACCCCGCACCTGGACAACCGCCACAGCGTGTTCGGGAAGGTGACCGAGGGCATGGACGTGCTGCGTTCCATCCGCGAGCGCGACCCGCAGCGTGACCGCCAGCCGGGCGACCGGATCGAGACGATCGAGATCACCGAGTCCTAGGCGCATCGCAGGTCCGACCGACCGCCGGCGGGCAGTGCCGCCCGCCGGCTCCCCCACCGGGTCGGTCGGGGCTCAGGCAGCCTGCGCCGTCTCGTACAGCAGGGCGAAGGTCGTCACCGGGTCCGGCGCGAAGGCCATCCGGGTGTTGCAGGCGCTGCACACCAGCTCGTCATCGGTCTCGTCGACCGAGAAGACGACCTCGTGGCCGCACCACGCGCAGTCGAGAAGGATGTTCATGCCGCGCATGCTGGGCGCGGTTCGTGACAACTCGCGTGTCGCGATTGGTACCCGCCGGAGTACGAACCACCCAGCCACCGCGCACGGCGGATGGGATAGGCTATGCGACGTCGGATGCACGGCCGGGACGCCCTGCACCGATGTCCGCCGGAGCCGGTCTGGCGGGAGTACGCGCGATCCCGAGCCGTTCAACCCCTCATCCCTTCGCGCGTACGGTCCATGCCTTCCCTGCGTCCACGTCCCAACCCGACCCTCTCCGCTGCCATGACCGATTGGCGCGCCTTCGCCGCGCGCCAGTACCGGCCGTTCCGCGGCCTCGCCGTGGCCCAGGGGCTGATCGGCAGCCTGACCGGGCCCGCCATCACCATCCCCCTGCTGCTCGGCCTCGGGGCGCACCCGGCGCTGGCCACCTTCCTGGCCGTGCTGCCCGCCCTCGGCACCATGGCCCAGCGCTGGCTGCCCGCCATGCTCGACCGCACCGATGGCAACCTCCGCGGCCTGGTCGTGCTGTTCGCCTCGATCGGCGAGCCCAGGGGCCTGTACCTGGCCGCGGTCGTGGCGATGAGCGCCGCCGGGTGGCTGCCGACGTGGGCCGCCATCGCGCTCATCGGCGTCATCTCCGGCGTCCTCGGCGCGCTGGGCTCCATCGCCTACAGCCTCGAGCAGTCGTGGTACCAGATCGTGCTGCCCGAGGACCAGCGCCGGCTGGTCACGCCCCGACTGGGCGGCATCTCCCTCGGAATCGGCTCGGTCGTGCTGCTCCCGGTGGCGCTAGTCATC
This sequence comes from Candidatus Limnocylindria bacterium, assembly GCA_035764845.1. Classification (GTDB taxonomy): domain Bacteria; phylum Chloroflexota; class Limnocylindria; order QHBO01; family QHBO01; genus JACDBZ01. Next base: position 12,768 of record DASTYP010000037.1, on the reverse strand, counting down.
GACGACGTGGCGGCCGCCATCGGCGCGTGGGCCTACGTCGCGCCGCTCCTGGTGTCCGGCGTCGCGGGCGTGAGCTCGCTGGCGGTCCTGCACCGCCTGCCGCGCCCCGGTCGCATCCGTGTCCCCCGCCGCACCGCGTGGGACAGCGAGGGGCACGCCCGACTGCGGCGGCACGGGCACGTCATGACCCTGGCGCTGCTGTCTGCCGGCTTCTCGCCGTTCCTCTCCGTGTACGCCATGACCGTCCTCGGGACGGGCGCCGGCTTCGCCATCGCCGTCAGCGCCATCAGCTCGGGCACGCTCGTGCTCAGCTCGCTCTACGTGAGCTCCCACCTCCGCGGCGGGTCGTCGTCGCGGCTGCTGCGTCGCTCGTTCCTGCTGCGCGCGGCCGCGCTGTTCCTGGGCCTCGCCGCCCATCCGATCAACCCGTTCGCGCCCGCCGTGCTGGTGCTGATCGCGATCCTCCTGGCCGCGGGCGACACCGCCGGACAGCTCGCGGCCAACGAGCGGCTGCTGCGCCTGGCGACCGGACCCGACGTCCTCGCCTTCCAGAGCCACTTCGTCGTGCGCCAGGTCGGCGCCTACGGCCTCGGCAACGCCACGTCGTCGCTGATCATGCTGCTCGGCGGCTATCCGGCCTTTGCGATCCTCTTCGTGGTGGCGGGCGCCGGCCGCTACGCCGCCGCGCGCGCGACCGAGCTCTCCCCGCGCGAGGCGGTCTCGACCGACACCCAGGCGATCTCCACGCCCGCGGCCTGAGGCGCACCGGCGCGCATCGGCTCCGAATCCGCGACCTTTCGGGACTTGCGTAATTGCGCAAACCATGAGAGCATGGCCGGCGATGGATGCCCTGCAGACCACCGCCACCGACGACGCGAACCGGGTTCGCGCCGCCACCATCGCGCGTGCCTTCGCCGATCCGAAGCGCCTCTGCGTCGTGGAGCGGCTGGCGAGTGGTGAGCGCAGCGTCAGCGAGCTGTCGCGCGACGTGGGGTGCCAGGTCCCGAACATGAGCCAGCACCTCGCGGTGCTGCGTGCGGCCGGCCTGGTCACGACACGACGCGTGGGGAGCACCGTCCTGTATCGGCTCGCGGACGATCGCGTCCTCGATGCCTATCGAATGCTGCAGCAGGTCGCCGGCTGACGCCGGTCGTCACGCGACTCAACGAGAGAGGAACCGATGTCCAACGTACAAGAGGTCACCGACGCCACCTTCGACACCGACGTGCTCCAGAGCGAGAAGCCGGTGATCGTCGACTTCTGGGCCGAGTGGTGTGGACCGTGCCGCATGGTGGCCCCGGAGATCGACAAGCTGGCGAGCAAGTACGCCGGCAGCGTCGAGGTTCGCAAGCTGGACGTCGACGCCAACCCGCAGACCGCCATGAAGTACGGGATCATGAGCATCCCGACCGTCGCGATCTTCGCGCCCGGTGAGGCGCCCCGCGCGGCCGTCGGCTTCCGTCCGGCGGAGGCGCTGGAGGAGGCCTTCGGGCTCTCGCGCTTCTCCAACAGCTAGCCACCCCCTCCATGGCCGATGGGCGCGCCCGCGAGGGCGCGCCCGTTTGGTATCCGTCACCCAACCGAGCCCGGGCATACTGAGCGGCCGATGCGTCGCTCCATCTTCGCCGTCCTGCTCGGCACCTTCACGCTCCGCTTCAGCACGGGCCTGACCGGAGCGCTGCTGGTCTTCTACCTCGCCGAGCTCGAAACCTTCGGCGCGCCGAAGGTGAGCGCCATCGAGGTCGGGCTGCTGACCGCGGCCTTCTTCCTCGCCGAGCTCGTCCTCTCGCCGCTGTTCGGCGCGATCTCCGACCACCTCGGCTCCCGGCGGGTCATGCAGTACGGCCCGATCTTCGGCGCCGTCGCCGTGGTCCTCACCTTCCTCACCACCGACCTGTTGCTGCTGGGCGTCACGCGCTGGCTCGAAGGGGCAGCGGCCGCGGCCAGCATTCCCTCGATCCTCGGCTTCATCGCGCTGGCCACCTCGCGGGACGAGGCGCTGCGAGGGCGCACCGTGGCGCGGTTCGAGGCGGCCACGCTCGCCGGGCTCGGACTCGGCCTGGTCGCGGCGGGCGGCCTGTGGCAGGTCCTGGATCGCAACGCGTTCCTGCTGAACGCCGGGCTGTACGGGATCAGCTTCCTGATCTACCGCTACGGCGTGACCGTCGACCCCGGGCGAGCCTCCGAGGGCGAGGCGGAGGAGATCGAGGCCGGGGGCTTGGCGGCCACCGCCCGCGGCTTCTCCTGGAGCCGCTACCGCGCGGTCCTGGTCAGCCGATCGGTGTGGCTCCTGGCGCCCACCTGGATCGCGGTCAACGCGTTCATCGGCGCCTGGACCAGTCAGTCGATCTTCCAGCTGGTCAACGAGCCGCGACCGGGCTTCGAGGACCAGCGGCTGATGGGCGGCTACGAGTCGTGGCAGGTCAGCATCGGACTGGCGGTCGCGCTGGTCGTCTTCTTCGCCGGGCTCTGGTACTGGGGCAACCGCTTCAAGGCGTTCCGCCGCACCACGATCATGGCCATCGGCATCGTCGGCGGCCTGGCCATGGTCCTCGCGATCTTCGCGATCAACCACGCCGAGGCGTGGCCGCTGCCGGCCCAGCTGGTCGCCGGGGTGGTGATGGCGGGCGGGCTCTTCGTCCTGGCCGGCGCCACGCCCGCGGCGCTCGGGATGCTGGCGGACATCAGCGAGGAGCACCCGGCCGACCGCGGGGCGATCATGGGCCTGTACTCCGTGTTCCTCGCCGTCGGCCAGGTGGTCGGCTCGCTGGCGGGCGGCGGGGCGGCCGAGTGGCTGGGCATCGACGGCCTCCTCCTGGCATCGGCGGGACTGCTGCTCGTTGCGCTCGGGCCGCTGCGCTGGCTCCGGGACTCCGAGCACCTCGTGGGAGGGCCTTCGGCGGAGCCGGTGCCCGCCACCCGGTAGAATCGGCTCCCCATGCGGCTGTCACAGCTCTTCTTCGCGTCCCTCCGTGACGATCCGGCCGAGGCCGAGATGGTCTCGCACAAGCTGCTGGTGCGCGCCGGCTACGTCCGGCAGCTGGGCGCCGGCATCTACTCACTGCTGCCGCTCGGCTACCGCGTCCAGCACGCCATCGAGGAGGTCATCCGCCAGGAGATCGACCGCATCGGCGGGCAGGAGATGGAGATGCCGGTCGTGCATCCCGCCGAGCTGTGGAAGGAGTCGGGGCGCTACGCCAAGATCGGCCCCGAGATGGTCCGCTTCAAGGACCGATCCGGGCGCGACATGGTGCTGGCCATGACCCACGAGGAGGTCGTCGCCGACCTGACCCGTGACCTGGTCAGGAGCTACCGGCAGCTGCCCGCCATCGTCTACCACTTCCAGACGAAGTTCCGCGACGAGCCCCGCGCCCGCGGCGGCCTCATCCGCGTGCGCGAGTTCGTCATGAAGGACAGCTACTCGATCGACGCCGACGAGGCCGGGCTGGACCGCAGCTACGACCGGCACTACGAGGCGTACACGCGCATCTTCCAGCGGCTGGGCCTCGACGCCATCGCCGTGTCGAGCGACGTGGGCATCATGGGCGGGACCGGCGCCCACGAGTTCATGGTCCTCAATCCCCACGGCGAGGACACGCTCGTCCTGTGCGACGCCTGCGGCTTCGCGGCGAACCAGCAGATCGCGCCCAACGCGGTCGTCGCCGACACGACCGAGGAGCCGATGCCCCTCGAGGACGTCGATACACCGGGCACGGAGACCATCGCCGCCCTGGCCGACTACCTGGGCATTCCGACGGCGAAGACGGCGAAGGCCGCCTTCTTCGTCACCGGCGATGGCCGGCTGGTCACGGCCATCGTGCGCGGTGACTTCGAGGTCAACGAGACGAAGCTGGTCAACGCGGTCAAGGCGATCGGCGGCACGCGTCCCGCGCAGGCCGACGAGATTCGCCGCGCCGGCATGGAGCCCGGCTACGGCTCGCCCGTAGGCGCGCACGACACGGTGGTCGTGGTCGACCGGCTGGTGGCCGAGTCACCGAACCTGGTGGCCGGCGCCAACCGCCCCGGCGTGCACCTGCGCAACGTCAACGTGCCCCGCGATTACCAGCCGGACGTCGTCGACGACATCAGCGACGTCCGCGCCGGGGATCCGTGCCCGGACTGCGGGCAGCCCGTGCGGCTGGCCCAGGGCATCGAGGTCGGCAACATCTTCAAGCTGGGGAGCGACTTCACGGTCGCCCTGGGTGCCACCTACCTGGCCGAGGACGGCAGCCGGCGTCACCCGATCATGGGGTCGTACGGCATCGGGCTGGGCCGTGCCATGGCGTGCATCGTCGAGGCCCACCACGACGAGAAGGGCATCGTCTGGCCCGCCGAGGTGGCGCCCTACCGCGCGCACCTGGTCGCCATCGGTGCGGCGAAGGATGCCGCCGTTGGCGAAGCAGCCGATGCGCTCTACGAGCGACTGACCGATGCGGGGGTATCGGTCCTGTACGACGACCGCGACGAGTCGCCCGGCGTCAAGCTCACCGACGCGGAGCTGCTCGGCATGCCGACGATCCTCACCGTCAGTCCGCGCGCGCTGGCGGCGGGCGGGGTGGAAGTGACGGACCGGGCGAGCGGCGAGCGGGCCGTGCGCCCGATCGACGAGGTCGCGTCCGAGCTCATCGGCGCCTGAGGCGGCAGACCGGCGTGGAGCTGCTGCCGGTCGGCCTGCTGGCCGAAGTCTTCGCCACGCTGGCACCGATGACGCCCGAGGAGGCGCGGCGGCGCGCCGAGACCGCGGTGGAGACGCTCTCCGCCACCCGTGACCGCAGCGAGGTCGCCCAGCTGGGGCTCGTCCTGCGCGCGCTGGAGCTCCCGATCGTCACCGCGCTCGATGGCGCGGGCCTCACCCCGTTCAGCCGCGCGCCGCAGGCGGCCCGCGAGCGGATCCTTCGGGCGTGGGCCACGTCGCGCATTCCGCAGCGCAGGACCGCGTTCCAGGCGCTCAAGCGCATCGGGATGTTCCTGGCCTACGCCGATCCCGGCGACGATCCCGCCCAACCGTCGAACCCGATGTGGGAGCGGATCGGCTACGTCCCGCACCGGGCCGCCGTTGTGGACGTCGACATCCCGGAGGTGCGTCCGCTGGAGGTCCCGCGCGAGGGTGCCGAGCCGCTGCGCCTGGAGGCCGACGTGGTGATCGTCGGATCGGGGGCCGGCGGCGGGGTCGTCGCGGCGCGGCTGGCGTCCGCCGGACGCTCCGTCCTGGTCGTCGAGGCCGGCCGGCACGTCCCCGCCGCCGGGGTCACCTCTTCGGAGGCCATCGGGTGGCGCGACATGTACCTCGACCGGGGCACCACCGGCCCGGACGACGCATCGGTCACCATCCTGGCGGGCGCCACCGTCGGCGGGGGGACGACGGTGAACTGGACCACGTCCATCCCGCCGCCCGAGTGGGTCGTGGACGAGTGGGAGGGCGAACACGGCCTGGGCAAGCTGCGAGGCACGACGGCCGACGCCGACCTCGCCCGTCTCACCGACGAGCTGGGCCTGATGCCGCCGACCGAGGTCCCGCCCAAGGACCAGCTCATCCTGGACGGCGCTCGCGCCCTCGGCTGGGACGCGGACACGACGCGCCGCAACGCCGGGCCGTGCACCGACTGCGGCGCCTGCAGCTTCGGCTGCCACCGCGGGGCCAAGCGCTCGACCGCGCGGGTCCACCTCGTCGCTGCGCAGGGGACCGGCGCCCGCCTGCTGGCCGAGGCGCAGGTGACGCGCGTGCTGCTCGGCGATGGTCGGGCCGCCGGCGTTCGTGGTCGGCTGGCCGGCGGCCGGCCGTTCGTCGTCCACGCCCCGCAGGTGGTCGTCGCCGGCGGCGCGCTGCGCACGCCGATCCTGCTCCAGGGCAGCGGCTTCGATCACCCGCAGATCGGGCGCAACCTGCACCTGCACGCGAGCCCGGTGATCGCGGCCCAGCTCCCCCACCGCGTGGCAATGTGGGAGGGGCCGACCCAGGCCGCCCGATCCGCGCAGTTCCTGGGTCCGGACCGCTCGATCCTGATCGAGTCGGCGCCCGCGCACCCCGGCCTCGCCGCGGCCGCGCTTCCGTGGCTGGGCCGCGACGCCGGGACCGAGCTCCTGTCCCGTCTCGACCGCCTCGCACCGCTGATCGGCATCCTCCGGGACCGCAGCGCGGGGATCATCACCCGCCGTCGCAGTGGCCGCGCCTCGATCGGCTACCGGCTCGCCACCGCGGACCGGGTGGCCGCGCGAGCGGCACTGGTCGCCATGGCCCGGATGGCGGAGGCCGGCGGGGCGGACGACATGGTCGCCCTCACGACGGAGGGCGAACGCTGGCGGCGTGGCGAGGACTTCGACGCCTACCTGGAGCGGCTGGCGACGGTGGACACCGGCCCCAACCGGCTGGCGCTCTTCTCAGCACACCAGATGGGCTCGGCGCGCGCCGGAGCCGATCCCCGCCAGTCGGCCTGCGATCCCCACGGGCGGCTGCGCGCGGACCAGCGGGGCGCACTCGTCCCCGGCGTGTACGTCGCCGATGCCTCGCTCTTCCCGACCGCCCTCGGCGTGAACCCGATGCTGACGATCATGCTGCTGGCCGAACGAGCGGCGCGGGCGGTGCTCGCGGACGGGCCCTCGCCAGCGCCGGTTCGCTGAGCTCCGGCCGCTCAGCGGAGCTGCGGGAAGACCTCGCTCGCCAGCCGCTCCAGGCGCCCGGGGTCGGCCCCGACGCCTCGAACGCTGAAGATGATGTGCTGGGCACCGGCCTCGGCGAGGCCGCCGAAGCGCTCGACCGTCGCGGCTGACGCCTCCTCGGCCGGATCGACGCTGGTGAGAACGGTCTTCTCGATCTCGTCGTACGGGCGGCCCAGGCGCTCGCAGTGCCCGCGCAGCACGGCCAGCTTGTCGCGGACGAACGCCGGCGAGCGGCCGAAGATGTTGCACGCGTCGGCGTACTGCGCGACCAGCCGCAGCGTCTTCCGCTCCCCGCCACCGCCCACCAGGATGGGGACGCGCGGCCGGCTGACGGCCTGGGGCGAGTTGAGGATGCGCTCGGCGGTGACATGCGTCCCCTCGAAGCGCTCGCCGGTACCGGTGCCGCCGCTCCACGCCGCATGCGCCATGCGCAGCACGTCCTCGAGCTGCTCGAAGCGCTCGCGGAGCGGCGGGAAGCGGAAGCCCAGCCCTCGTGACTCCTGCTCGTTCCAGGCCGCGCCGATGCCGAACCAGGCGCGGCCTCCGGACAGCACGTCGAGCGTGGTCGTGGCCTTGATCCACAGTCCCGGCGCGCGGTAGTGGACGCCGCCGACCATCAGCCCCAGGCGAGCGCGCTCCGAGTGGGCGGCCATGAACCCGAGCGCCGTCGGGCCCTCGAGCATCGGCGCCTCGGGAGGGCCGAGACCCCGGATCTGGAAGAAGTGGTCCATCACCCAGATGGAGTCGAATCCCGCGTCGTCGGCGGTACGCGTGACGCGCGCGAGCGTCGGGGCCATGCCGGCAACACCTCCCGGCCAGGTGAACTGGTTGATCTGCAGTCCGAACTTCACACCGGTCATCTTGGCAGCGTGGAACGCGCCGTGCTCACGAGCACGCGTGCCCAGAACGAAGCAGAACCGGAGGTCGGCAGCACGCGCCCGCGGATCGAGCGGATCGACCCGCCGCGCGAAGCCCGCGACGACCCGGACCCCGACCACCAGTCCATCCCCGCCCGAGCAGCCCGGAGCCACGCAAGCCCCTTCGGCGGAAGCCACTCGACGCCGGAGAGGCGGGCGTGGCGTGGCGATCGCGATGGCCGGGGTGCTCGCCTTCGCCGCGGTGCTGGCCCTCGCGATCACCTGGTGGAGCCGTGACGCCGGTGTCGCGCGCGATGAGGTTGCCCTGCCTTCCATCGTGGTCGGGACGCCCGCCGGCTTCGTGCTCAACCGCGCGTCCCCCACCGCGACGGCGCCCCAACCGACCGTGACCGCCACGCCGGTGCCGACCCCCCGCGACACGCCGGTCGAGACCGCGACGCCCGTAGCGGTCGCCCTCGGCCCGACCCCGGTGCCGCCGCCTCCACGCACGCCCGCGCCAACGTCCATCGTGACCTCGGCAGCGGAGCCGGTTGACGCGGTGACGGCCTTCTATGGCGCCGTCGCCGCCGGCGACTTCGACCGTGCCTACGCGTTGTGGAGCGACCGCATGAAGGCCGAGTACCCGCGGCAGGAGAACCTCGACGAGCGGTTCGCGGAGACGGCCTCGGTGGAGTTCACGGAGCTGTTCGTCGCCAGCCGGACCGCGACGACCGCAACGGTGCAGGCGAACTTCGTCGAGACCTACGACTCCGGCGCGACTCGGCAGTTCGTCGGCTACTGGCAGCTGGTCCTCGTCGAGGGCCGGTGGCTGCTCGACCACCCGACCTACTGAGGGCGCAGAGCCTCAGGCGGAGGCGAGATCCGCGCGCTGCATCGCCACGGACAGCTCATCGGCGGCGATCCGGTTCCGGCCGGCGCGCTTGGCCAGGTACAGCGCGGCATCGGCGCGGCGCAGCAACGGCTCGGCGTCGTGGCCGTCGGCCGGGTCGCACAGCGCGACTCCACCCGAAACCGTGAACGGCGGGAGCGCGCGCGTCTCGTCCTCCTCGGCGGCGACCCGGATCCGCTCCGCGACCGCGATCGCATCGGTGAGGCTCACGTCCGGCAGCAGGACCAGGAACTCCTCGCCGCCATAGCGGAAGGCGAGGTCGTCGTTGCGCGTCGCGCGCCGCAGTATGGCGCCGAGCCGTTCGAGGGCGGCGTCGCCCGCCAGGTGGCCGTGCTCGTCGTTGTAGGCCTTGAAGTGATCGATGTCGAACAGCGCCAACGCGAAGCGCATCGGTCGCAGCCGATCCTCCCGCGCGAGCAGCCGATCCAGGGCCTCGTCCAGCGCCAGGCGGTTCCCGACCCCCGTCAGGGCATCCCGCCGCGCCACGAGGTTGAGCTCACGGTTGAGCTCGGTCACGTGCGCCTCCTGGCGCTGCGCGTATCGGCTCAGGTGGCGCAGGGCGAACTGCTGGACCAGCAGGGCGCGGAGCCGTCGCTGCCACGTCGCGTGGCCGATGAGGCTGATCATCGCGGCGCTCATGACCGCCACGACGAGGTTCATGCCCCGGTGTGGCGGCAGGCCGCCCGTCCACGGCGCGACGACGAAGGCGGCGCTCATGGTGACACTGACGAGCATGGCGCTCACGTGCCACCAATGTGACCAGGGGATGAAGAGGCCGGTCCCGACGACCAGGATGGCCAGCTGGGCCGTCGCGAGCATGCGGCCGTCCGGCACGAGCTGGATGCCCAGCAGCGCGATTGCGACGGTCACCGCGACCACGGCCAGGGCGGCGGCCTCCGACCGGACCAGGCTGCGGCGCGCCAACACCGCCATCGCCAGCGCGAAGGCGGCGCCGGCGAGCTCCCACGGCGCGAAGGCCAGCGCACCGGTGGAGTGCGTCGACACGCGCAGCAGCACGTCGACCACGAAGAACACCGCGACCAGCGGCGACGCCATGACCACCGAGCGGCGGATCGCGCGGCGCTCGGCCGCTCGCACCCGTCGCCGGACGTGCGGCGGGGGGACGGGACGCGGCAGGCGAACCGGGCTCGGCCAGGACGCGGAGAGCATGGACCGATCGTCCCGTGCCGGCGACGAGCCGCCAATCGAACGAAGGTCCCGGGGCCGTCACTGGCATCGAACCTGCCTTCAGCAGGCCGGAGGCAACCCCCGCAGCAGAGGCACCCATGACGGACCAGAACGCGAACGTCACGAGCGGCGAGACCCACGGCCAGGACCAGGAGCCGCGCGAGGTCGGCGCCGCCGATCCCGCGGTCCGTGATCCGCGCCCCGACGGACCGATGAAGCAGCCGGTCGACCCCGAGGCGGCGAGCGACGAGTTCGGCGCGAGCCCGGACGCGGCCTACGGCCAGCGCGAGGGCCAGGCGGACCCCGAGACCGGGAGCCTGCCCGACCGCTGAGCCGCTAGCATCGGCCGATGAGCAGCTCGGAGCGCGCCGACGTCGTCATCGTCGGTGGCGCCATCGTCGGGTCGGCCGTCGCGACGTTCCTGGCGTCGAGGCCCGACTTCGGCGGCCGGATCGTGGTGGTCGAGCGTGACCCGACCTTCCGAACCTCCTCCACGACGCTGTCGGCCGCGAGCATCCGGCTGCAGTTCAGCACGCCGCTGAACATCGACATCAGCCGGTTCGGCCTTGACGTCGTCAAGCATCCGGACCGATACCTCGCCGTCGACGGCGAGGTGCCGCAGCTGGACTTCGTCGAGAATGGCTACCTCTTCCTGGCGACCGATGCCGGGCTCGCCACGCTCGAGCACAACCATGCCGTGCAGCGCGCCCGGGACGTCCCGGTGACGCTCCTCACGCCGTCCGAGCTGGCGGCGCGGTTCCCCTGGATGAGCGTCGACGATCTGGCCGGCGCATCCCTCGGGCTCGCCGACGAGGGCTGGTTCGACGCCTACGCCCTGCTCCAGGGCGTTCGACGCAAGGCCCGCTCACTCGGCGTGGCGGAGATCGTCGGCGAGGTCACCGCCCTGGACCTCGACGGCGACCGCGTGGCCGGCGTGCGGCTGGCCGACGGCTCGGCCATCGCCGCGGACTGGGTGGTGAACGCCGCGGGACCACGAGCCGCGGACGTCGCCGCCATGGCGGGCGTCGAGCTTCCGGTGCGGCCGCGCAAGCGCCTCGTCTACCACTTCGAGTCCCCCGCGATGCTCGGTGCCGCGCCGTTGACCATCGATCCCTCGGGCATCTACTTCCGCCCGGAGGGACCGGCGTACCTGGCCGGCTTTTCGCCGCACGGCAACGATCCCGACCCCGACACGCTCGACCTCAGCGTGGACTACGCGCCGTTCGAGTCCTTCGTGTGGCCGACGATCGCGCAGCGCGTTCCCGCCTTCGATCGCCTGCGCCTGCTCGACGGCTGGGCCGGGCACTACGAGGTCAATACCCTCGACCACAACGCGGTGGTCGGACCGCACCCGCGCATCGCGAACCTGCTGTTCGCCAACGGCTTCAGCGGCCACGGCCTGCAGCAGGCGCCCGCGGTCGGCCGCGGACTGGCGGAGTGGATCACGCTGGGCCGATACGAGAGCCTGGACCTCTCCCCGCTGGGCTACGAGCGCATCGAGCGCGAGGCGCCCATCCTCGAGCTGAACGTGGTGTAGCCCTCCCCGCGCGTCACTCGCGGTCTGCATCGACCACGTTCGAGCGGCCCGCGTTCCGCATCAGCCGGGATCGCGGCTGACGTACTCCCGCGGCAGCGTGCGCTCGCCGGTGACGCGGAACCGCTCGTCGCGACCGTCCAGCAGCGCCTCCCAGTCGACCGTCGTCGCCAGCCGCTCGCCCACCGCGCGGAGCTCGTCGACGCGATCGGCGGCGTCCATCCCGATGGCGCCGGGCAGCTCCACGTCGATGCGCGACAGCGCCACCGCGGGGTAGTGGCGGTGCACGAGCTCGGTCTGCTGCTCGGCCGGCGAACGCAGCAGCTCCGACAGCAGCCAGCCGATCCAGCTGCCGAGCCACGTCGGGCGCTCGCGCTGCAGGACGCGGCCCGTGCCCAGGCTGACCACGACCGTCTCACCGGGCAGGTAGCGATCCGTGTACTCGAACGCCTCGACGCACGCCTGGTAGACCGGGTTACCCGCCACGCCGACACCACCGTCCACCAGCTCGCCGATGCCGCCGATGGTCCACGGCGCGAAGAAGGTCGGCGCGGCCGCCGACGCCGTGACGGCATCGGCCAATCGGATGGCACCCGCACGCTGGGCGTTGGCCGGGTCATCGCGCACGAAGTACCACGGCATCCCGTCCGAGAGGCGCTTGGCGGTCACCAGCAGGTCGACCGGCGCGTCGTTCAGCCGCCAGTCCGCAGCCGGGGCGCCAAGCTCCTCGCGGATGACGCGGTGCAGCCCCGCGGTGTCGTACTGGTGTCCGGCGACCAGCCGCTGCACGAACGAGAGGAGCGGGACGCTCCGGAACACCTCCGCGGCCCGATCCACGTACAGCGACACCAGCCGCTGGGCGGGGATGCCCGCGACCAGGCCGGCGGTGAGCACGGCACCGGTCGACGTTCCGGCCACGAAATCGAAGGCGTCGCGCGTCGCGCGACCCGTGGCACGCTCCATCGACGCGAGCAGCGCCGCCGGAATCACGCCGCGCACGCCCCCGCCGTCGATGGCCAGGATCCTTCGCGTCGGTGTCATGCAGCCATCCTCCCCCAGGTTCGTGACAGCGGTCGGTCGCGTTCGTTCCGGACGGCTCAGCCGAGCTCCGCAGCCGGGACCGGTGGCGGCGTCGCGACCAGCGCATCGGTCCGCGGTGCTGGACGCCTGGGCACGCGCAGGGCGACGACCATCGCGGTGACCGCGACCACGACCATCATGGCGTCGACGACCCCCAGGGCCTCCACCAGCTCGAGCGCACCGCGATCGGCCAGCGCGACGACCGCGCCGCCGGCACCGGCCCCGAACGCCGTGCCGAGGGTGAACATGAGCTGCAGCGACGCGGAGCTCGCGCCCTCTTCGCCGGGCGGGGCCGTCTCCAGCGTCAGGAACGCGAGCATCGAGTAGGCCAGCCCCATGCCCAGTCCACCGACCGCCCATCCGGCGGTCGCGGCCAGGACGGGGAGCTCGGGCAGCAGCACCAGCGCCGCGAGGCCGATGCCCACGGCGATGAGCGTCGCGCCGGCGGCGACCAGCGTGCCGCGCGTGCCGGCACCCGCCGCGCGCGCCTGGATCCACGCACCGACCGACCACGTGACGGCGGCCGCCGACAGCGCAATGCC
>DASTYP010000036.1:0-9488 GCA_035764845.1 Candidatus Limnocylindria bacterium | reverse complement strand
CGCCGTCCACGCGGTCCCGGCGCGCAGCAGCCACGCCCGCTCGACGTGCGGCAGCTCCTCGAGCGCGGTGCGCAGCTCGCGGCCGAACGGCTCCGGGACCTGCTCGGGCACCTCGAGGGGCGGGAGCTCACCCAGCGGCCGTCGGGCGCGCAGCGCGTCCGGTCGGTTCGGATCGATCCCGGCGGCAAGGAACGGCAGGACCCCGGTGCTCACCTCGACCTGCGTCGGTGCCCCAGGATCGATCACCACGCGCTCCTGGGCGGCGTCGGCGCGCTCGAACAGGTCGCGGGCCGCCATCCGCACGTGGTCGCTGCCCGGTGGCCCGAACTCGGCGAAGACGTCCGGGGCGGTGAAGGCCGCCAGGAAGCGCTCGCCGGACTCGTCGGTGCCGTGGCGGAACGCCTCCATCCCGAGCTGCGTGGCGTCGGGGAGCTCTCCCGAAGACGAACGAATCGGCACCAGCAGCTCCCGGTCGATCAGTTCGTCCAGGCGCGGCGCGCGGGCGCCGGCCAGGGCATCACGGTCCATCAGGCGGGGACCTCGGCCAGCTTGCCCAGGGCGTCGTCCACGCGCGCCAGCGAGCGGTCACGCCCCAGCAGCTCGAGCGAGGCGAACAGCGGCGGCGACACCGTCCGCCCGGTCACCGCCACCCGGAGCGGCGAGAAGAACTCGCCGGCCTTCATGCCGGCCGCCTCGGCCGCCTGGCGGCAACGCTGCTCGAGGACGTCGGCCGAGAAGTCGGCGTCGTCGAGATCCTCCAGGGCGGTGCGTGCGCCCTCCAGCGCACGCCGCGCGTCGGACGGGCCGCCCTTCTTCGGGTAGAGCAGCTCGCGGTCGTACCAGCTCGCGACCACCTCGTCCGGCTCCCACGCGAAGCCCACCAGCGCGACGACGTCGCCGAGCGTCACGAGCCGCTCCTTGACGAGCGGAACGAGGCGCAGCAGGTCCGCATCAGCCACCGCTTCGGGGACCCAGGGGCGCAGGCGCAGCGCCAGCTGCTCATCGGTCAGGGAGCGGATGTAGACGCCGTTCAGGTGGTCGAGCCGATCCCGGTCGAACACGGCGCCGCCCTTGTGGACCTTGTCGATCTCGAAGCGCTGCACCAGCTCGTCCAGGCTGAAGATCTCCTCCTCGGTCCCCGGCGACCAGCCCAGGAAGGCGAGGAAGTTGACCATCGCCTCCGGCAGGTAGCCCAGCTCGCGGTAGGCAGTCATGGCCGTCTGCGACTTGCGCTTGCTCATCTTCGACCGATCCGGGTTGAGGATGAGCGGGATGTGCCCGAAGCGCGGCTCGCGGTAGCCCAGCGCCCGGATCAGGGCGATGTGCTTGGGCGTGTTCGACAGGTGATCCTCGCCGCGGATGACGTGGCTGATCTCCATGGTCTGGTCGTCGACCACCACCACGAAGTGGTACAGCGGCACCCCGTCGTTGCGGACGATCACGAAGTCGCCCAGCAGCGCGTTGTCGAACTCCACCTCGCCGCGGATCAGGTCGTCGAAGCGCACCTTCTCGGGCTCGACCCTGAAGCGGATCACGGAGGTGCGACCCTCGGCCTCGAAGGCGGCCCGCTCCGCATCGGTCAGGCTCAGGCAGCGCCCGTTGTAGCGCGGGGCCTCCCTGCGGGCCTGCTGCTCACGTCGGACCGCCTCCAGCTCGTCCGGCGTGCACCAGCACCGATACGCGCGCCCGGCCTCCAGCAGCCGCTTGGCCTCGATCGCGTACAGCTCCATCCGCTCGCTCTGCCGATACGGCGCATGCGGCCCGACGTCGTCACCGCCCGCCACCTGCGGACCCTCGTCCCAGCTGATCCCCAGCCAGTGCAGGTTGTCGATGATGTCGCGCTCGAAGTCGACGGTGCTGCGGGCGGTATCGGTGTCCTCGATGCGCAGCACGTAGGTCCCGCCGGCGTGTCGCGCGGTCAGGAAGTTGTAGAGGCTCGTGCGCGCGGTGCCGATGTGCAGCGGGCCGGTGGGGCTCGGCGCCATGCGCACGCGCATCGGTCGCTGGTCGTCGGAGGCGCTCATTGGGCTCCGATGCTAGCAGGCGGCCGCCGGAGCAGCCCTTCCCTCGGGGTAGGCAGGCGACTGGGGCGGACCTATGATCGCCGCAGGCGCACGAGGAGGACCCGAGCATGGACTTCCGTCCCGACGATCTCTACGACCAGTACCCGAGTGGGGAGGAGCTCGGCTACGGCCGTGACCAGGGCTACAACGGCTTCGTCAAGCTCAACGATCGAGCCCTGTTCCGCCCCGAGCTGCTCGACCCGGACAGCCCGGACTACCTGCCGGACCTGGCCGCCTTCGTGCGACTGGGCGAGGAGCCGAACGACGACGACCCGTTCCCGCCGATCAGCGTCAACTTCGCGCAGTTCAAGAGCAGCACGCGCGAGTGGGAGTGGGCGCTGCATATGCCGCACCTCGCCATGGCGGGCAGGGTCGAGGGCATCGACAGCGGGATCGACAACTTCCCGGAGCCCGAGGAGGCCCGGATCGGCACGTACTTCATCAACCACGACCGCACGCTGGCCATCCGCAAGCTCTCGACGATCGTCATGGAGGATGGCGCGCAGTGCGGCCAGATGATCTACAAGCACTGGCTGCCCGAGACCGAGTAGAGCGCGCGGGGTTCGCTCGAGTCGCGATGCATGCCGGCCGGAGACTCGCCTAGGCCCTCGGCCACCTGCCCGTCCTGCGCGGCGGAGGTGCCACGCGGCGCCCGATTCTGTCCGGCCTGTGGCGTGCGGCTCGAGCCGATGGGCTCCTGTCCGGCATGCGGGACGCCCGTCGCCCCGGGCAGCCGCTTCTGCTCGCAGTGCGGGACCGCGACGTCGAGCCCGGGCGAGACGCCGGTGGCGGGCGGGACGGATGGCGCCACCCAACCCGCCGCCTCCGGTCGCATCGGCGTGGCGGAGCGACGGCGCGTCTCGATCCTGTTCGTCGACCTCGTCGACTTCACGGCGCTGGCGGAGCACATGGATCCCGAGGAGGTGCGTGCCGTCCAGGCACGCTACTTCGAGGTCGCCCGGTCGATCGTGGCCAGCCACGGTGGGACCATCGAGAAGTTCATCGGCGACGCCGTGATGGCCGTGTGGGGCGCTCCATCGGCACACGAGGATGACGCCGAGCGCGCCGTCCGTGCCGCCCTCGCGATCGTCTACGCGGTCGAGCGCATGGGGGGAGCAGCCTCGGGCCGGGTGCTCCAGGCGCGCGCCGCCGTCACGACCGGGGAGGCGGCCGTCTCGGTCGGCATGGTCGACCAGGCCATCGTGGCGGGGGACCTGGTCAATGTCGCGGCCCGGCTCCAGGGCCGAGCGCCCGCCGGCGGCGTCGTGGTGGACCGGGCGACCCGCGACGCGGCGTCGAAGGTCGTCGCGTTCGCCCGCGTGGGATCGCTGAGCCTGAAGGGCCGGAAGGGGCGGCTCGAGACCTTCCGCGTGACGAGCCGACGGGACGACGCGACGGTGCGCAGCGCGTCCCATGCCGGACGCCTCATCGGCCGCGACCGCGAGCTGCGGGAGATCACCGAGCTGCTGGAGTCGGTCATCGCCGAGGGACGGGGACGGCTGGTCTCGGTCACCGGGATCGCGGGGATCGGCAAGAGCCGCCTGGCGTGGGAGCTCGAGGGCTGGGTCGATGCCCATCCGCGCGTCATCGCCTGGCACGCCGGCCGAGCCCTGGCCTACGGCGAGGGCGTCGCCTTCTCGGCGGTGGCGCGGATGGTGCGGAGGCGTGCGGGCATCGCCGATGACGCCGGTCCCCAGCTGGCCCTGCGACAGCTGGGCGCGGCGCTGGACGGACTCGTGCGCGACGAGGGCGAGCGCCGCTGGATGAGTCCCCGCCTGGCGGCGCTGCTCAGCGGCGAGACGGCCGGAGACTTCGACCGCGATGAGCTGTTCGCGGCGTGGCGCCGGTTCTTCGAGCGCGTGTCCGAGCTCAGCCCGGTGGTGATGGTGTTCGAGGACCTCCACTGGGCCGATCCGAGCCTCCTCGACTTCATCGAGCACCTGGCAACCTGGTCACGAACGAGACCGATCTTCATCCTGACCCTCGCCCGCCCCGAGCTCCTCGACGCGCGCCCGACGTGGGGATCGGCCGTCGGCAGCTTCACCGCCATGACCCTGGATCGCCTGGACGAGGCCGCCATGCGCGAGCTGCTCGCGGACCGAGCGCCGGATCTTCCTCCCACGCTGGTCGAGCCGCTCCTCCGCGACGCTGGCGGCGTTCCCCTCTACGCCGTCGAGGTCGCGCGCATGCTCGTCGACCGCCGGGGCGCCGGCGGCCAGGCGCAGGAGGCCGGGGGGCCGGTACCGGACTCGCTGCACGGCATCATCGCCGCCCGGCTGGATGCCCTGCCCCTTGCCGAGCGGCGCCTGCTGATGGCAGCCGCCGTCCTCGGCAATCGCTTCCGGTCGGAGGCCGTGCACGCCGTGGTCGACGCCGATGCGGCAGACCTGCGCGACCTCCTCGATGGCCTCGTGCGGCGGGAGATGCTGACCCTCGACGAGGAGCTGGGCTCCCCCGGCCGCGGCCAGCTCACGTTCGTCCAGGACCTCGTGCGGGAGGTCGCCTACCAGACCCTCTCCCGCCTCGAGCGTCGCACGCTCCACCTGGCGGCCGCCCGCTACCTCGATCGGCTGGACGACGAGCCACCCGAGCAGTTGGCGGCGCACCTGGTCGCGGCGCATCGATTGACGACCGATCCGCGCGAAGCGGAACGGATCGCCCACCGGGCGGTCAGCGCCCTCCGCCGCGCATCGCGGGCGGCGAGCGCGCTCCACGTCCCGGCGCGCTCCCTGGACCTGATCGACACCGCGCTCGGCCTCGCGACGGCCGTGGAGCGGCCGGCCCTGCTGGCCGAGGCGGCGGATGCCGGCCGCGCGGCCGGCCGGATCGAGGTGGCGGAGGCCCGCCTGCGCGAGCTGATCGAGCTTCGACGGCGCGCCGGTGACCGCAGCTCGGCGGCGCGGGCGCGCGCGCAGCTGGCGAGCGTGATGCTCACCGGACAGGCGAACGAGCCCGCGCTCCTCGAGCTGGAGGCGGCCATGCGCGACATGCGCCGCTGGCGCAGCGATCCGTCGGGGGTGGAGCTCGCGGCCCAGCTCGCGCGGGCTCGATCGCTGCTCGGAGACGATCGCGAAGCCCTGCGGTGGAGCGGCATCGCCCTCGAAGCGGCCGAGCGACTCGACCTGCCGGCCGTGGTCACCGACCTGTTGATCACGCGGGGGACCGCGCGCATCGGGCTGGGTGAGCATGAGCCGGGATTCGCCGACCTCCGGGACGCGATCGGGAGGGCGGAGCAGGCCGGGATGGTGCGAACGGAGCTGCGCGCGCGCAACAACCTCGCCTGGGGCATGCTGGCCGACGATCCCCGCGCCGCCCTCGAGATCGCGCAGGCCGGCCTGGCACTGGCGACGGAGATGGGCGTCGGCGACGTCGCGGTGCCACTGGCCGACCTGGCGTGCGCCGCCGCGATCGAGACCGGGGCGTGGGATTGGGCGCTCGAGACCATCGCGGCGCTCGAGGAGCGTGGCGTCCCCGAGGCGTATCGGATCGTGCTGTCGGCCACGGCCGCGACGATCCACGCCCTCGAGGGCTCCGAGGCGCCCCTCGCCGCCCTCGACCGGTTCGATCCGCTGCCGTCGACGACGGACCCGCAGGTCGTCGGGTCCGTTCGTGTGGCGCAATCGTGGTGCGCCTTCCTGGATGGTCGGCTCGACGAGGCGCGCGACCTGGCGCGCGAGGGCCTCGCCGCGGTAGCCGGCGCCATCCACCCCCACGAACGGGCGATCGCCACGCGCATCGCGCTGTGGATGGGCGACGCCGCCACGGCCGCCACCGACATCGATCGCTTGCGCGAGGAGATCAGGTGGGGCCGCGCCGCCCAGGCGACGGTCGTGACGCTCGAGGCGGGCCTGGCCGCGCTCACGCGCTCCGGAGATGCGGCTCGAATGTACGCGCGCGCCCGCGAGCTCTGGGACGGCCTCGACCTGCCGCTGCCGGGCGCTCTATGCCTGCTGGACCAGGCGCACCTCGCCCTCGGCGACGAGCCACCCGACCGGCTGTCCGAATTGCTCGGCTCGCTCGGCGCGGTCGGGCTGCGCCGCCTCCTGCCGGGCGACTGGCCGGTCAGTCGCCCAGCAGACGGGCAACGACCGGCGCGATCGCGTCGACCCACAGCCGGTACTGCGCACCGCTCGGGTGCAGCCCGTCCTCGGCGACCAGCGACGGGTCCTCCCCCGCGCGCCGGCTGATCTCCCACGTGTCGGCGACGAACGCGACCGCCCGCCGGCCGCACCCAGCCGCCATGATCGCGTTGAAGCTGCCGATGGCCGCCCGGCGCTCCGTCGGATCCCCGTAGTCCCCGCCGCGCGGCGTGACCGTGTAGTCGGGGATCGCCACGGCGACAACGCGGGAGGCGCCCACGCGCTCGGTCAATCGGTCGAGGATGACGTCGACGTTGCGCGCGTACTCGTCCTCGTCAACGCCCCGCACCACGTCGTTGACGCCGATCAGCACCGTCACGAGCTCCGGCCGCCACGCGGCCAGCCCGGGGAGCTCGTGCTCGATCAGGTCGGCCGACGTGAAGCCGTTGACCGCCGGGTTCGCGATCAGCTCGAGTGACGGCAGCCGGCGGACCAGCTGGTCCGGCCACCGGTCCTTCGCACGCACCGACGTCCCAATCGTGTACGAGTCGCCCAGCGCCACGTAGCGCATCGGTTCGGCTGTCCTCCTCTCCGGCGCCGCTACCCTACCGCCCATGCGCGTGGCTCGACCGTGTTCCTGACCGGGACCCTGCTCAATGTGGCGACCGTGCTGGCCGGCACCGTCCTCGGGCTGCTGCTGGGCGGCCGCATGCCGCGACGCATGCAGGAGAGCCTCACCATTGGCCTCGGTCTCTTCACCGCGCTGATCGCCATGAGCATGGGGCTGCGCATCTTCGCCGAGCCGGCGCAGGCCGGCGACGACCTGGCGGTGCTGGCCGCGGTGCTGCTCGGTGTGGCGATCGGCGAGGCGCTGCGCCTGCATGACGGCCTGGAGTGGCTCGGCGGGTGGTTCCAGCGGCGGCTCTCGAGCGGCGAGCGGCCGAGCCGCATCGCGGAGGGATTCGTCACCGCCAGCCTGGTCTTCTGCGTCGGGCCGCTGACGATCCTCGGCTCGCTCGACAACGGGCTCACCGGCGACGTCCGGCTGCTGGCCATCAAGTCGCTGCTGGACGGCGTGGCGGCCACCGCCTTCGCCGCGGCGCTCGGCCCGGGCGTCGCGCTGTCGGCCATCACCGTCTTCGTCGTGCAGGGCGGGATCGCGGCCGGCGCGTTCCTGCTGCGAGACGTGATGGACACCGCCACCATCCTGGCGATCACCGCGGCCGGCGGCGTCATCCTGCTCGCGGTGGCGCTGCGCCTGCTGGACCTGCGCGCGGTGCGCGTCGCGAACTTCCTGCCGGCGCTGCTGCTGGCGCCCATCTTCATCCGCATCGCCGATGCGGTGCGCCAGGCGCTCTCGGCGTGATCGGCCTGCTCAGGCGAGCCGGAAGGCTGGCCGAACCGACCCGGTCTCCTCGCCGCGCGGGTCGACGATCGGCGGATGGACGAAGGCGTCCAGCGCCTCGGCAACCGGATCGCTAACCAGGCCGAGCTGCCGCAGCACCTCGACGGAGGTGACGTCACCGCCGCGGCGCGCCAGGTTCCCATCCTCGACCTTGGCGGCCACGCCCAAGGGCGCCGCCCCGAACGGCGCCCGCGACCCGACGGCGCCCGGCGGCAGACCCATGGCCAGCACGCCCTCGGCACCGCCCTTGGAGACGATCCGCTTGGGATAGGCACGCATCAGTGCCGTATCGATCCGACGACGCTCCCCGGCCACCAGCTCGGGGTGCGACATCATCGCGTCGCGGATGCGGAGCAGGGCCGAGCGCAGCGGCGGATCCGCCACGCCACCCGGATCGGCGAGACGCGCGAAGGCAATCGCCAGACCGCGTAACGGCGTCCCGAACGTGACGACCCCGCAGCCGTCGACCGCGGTCACGATCTCCTCGATCGGCACGTCGGACACGGCCGATACGACCTCCAACGCCTGGCGCTGCACGGGATGCTGGGGCCTCCAGTACTCCTCGATCGGCCATCCCGCCGCCTTGGCGAACAGCACCATCCCGGCGTGCTTGCCGGAGCAGTTGCCGCGCAGCACGGTCGCCTTCTCGCCGTCGCGGAGCAGCCGCTGAGCGGTCTCGGTGTCGTACGGCGCGTGAACCTGGTTGTGCAGCACGGCGCTGCTCAGCCCGGCGCGACGCAGGATCTCCTGCACCAGGCGGACGTGACGATCCTCGCCGGAGTGCGACGCCGCCATGATGGCGAGGGCCTCCGAACCGAGCTGGTACTCGTCGAAGCGCCCGGAGGCCACGAAGGGCGCCAGCTGGAACGGCTTGGCGCTGGAGCGCCAGAAGATGAGCCGATCCGGATCACCGACCGACGCCACGACCTCGCCGCCGGGCGTGGCCACCACGATGTCCCCCCGATGCACCGACTCGACGATGTCGCCGCGCAGGACCTCGACCAGGACCGGCGTGGCGGGGCGTTGGGCGCGGCGACGAGCGCGTGGAGGCGTCATCGGCGGACACAGAGCGACCGGGCGCCGTCGTGCAGCGCCCGGTCGGTCATTCGGATCGGAGTGGGGCTACTGGCCCTGGCCGGCCGGCTGGCCCTCGCGCTCCGGCTGGTTGGCGGGAGCGCCCTCGCGGTCCTGCTTGCTGAAGATGCTGCTGCCGCCACCGGAGGCCGGTCGCGACTGCGCATTGCCACCGCCCTGGTTCGCCGGCGAGGACGGGCGGGGGCCGGGCTCGCGGGTCATGGTGACGCCGCCCTCCCAGTGCGCGCCTTCCTTGACCACCAGGACCTGGGTCTTGATGTTGCCCTTCACGCGGCCGGTCGAGCCGATCTCGAAGCGGCCGCCGCAGTCCACGTCGCCCTCGTAATCGCCATTGACGATCACGTTGTGCGCCTTGATGGCGCTGCGCACGCGCGCCTGCGGGCTGATGATCAGCGTGCCCTGGCACTCGATCTCGCCCTGGGCCTCGCCCTCGATGCGGAGATCGCGGTCGCTGACGTACTTCCCGTTGAAGCGGGCGTGGGGATCGATGACCGACTCGTTGCCGCGGTCAGAGGTGCGGGGGTACTCGCTGGGTGACTGTGCCACGTCGACCTCACTCGTCAGGCTATCCGGATACAGGTTCCCGACAACGTCCTCGCGCGAGAGACTGTCCGGCTTGGTTTCACGCTTCGATCCGAAGACCATGCTCTTCTCCTCAGCTGCGGATCCGGCGACGGGCTGGGCACGGTCCGTGCGCGAGTGCAAGGAGCGATAGCGTAGCAGCATGCCGCCGGGGCAGATAGTGCCGTGCGGTGGACGGCACGTGGCGTACCAACCTCTACCCCTGCGACTGGACCGATGCGCGCCGCGCCGCCTCGATCGCCTCGCCGACGCGCGCGCCGAAGG